>NZ_JBVHDR010000005.1:0-519722 GCF_055563295.1 Streptomyces sp. NPDC002868
AGATGACGGGTTGTCCGCTGCCCCAGTCCTTGTAGTGGATGTCGGTGCCGTCGGTGGTGGTGAAGCTGCCCATGAGTCCTGTTCCTCTCGGCTGCAATCCGGTCGGGTTCGGTCAGACGGAGCGTTGCGCTGCTGCTTCTTGCACGAGGCGCTGGCCGATCGCCCACAGCACGGTGTGGTCCTTCTCGCCGCCGACAGGCCACGGCCCACGAGGACTGCGCATTCGCCTCGGCGACCGTCTCCGGGCATAGGGCCAGGACAGGGAGACCACGTCGTTGGAAGACATGCTATGTCTCACCTCAGGCTCTTGCGTCCCATCCGGCACCATTCGCCCGCGTGAGCGATACTTGCCCCGGCAGCGTCCGAGAGGTGTGCTTCACGCGCACGCATCCGACGGAGCCCGATCCCACTCCCGCGCGCACCGCGCACGCACGTGCGGGTGGCCCCTGAGGTGTCAGGGGCCACCCGCATCGAGCGCTCTTTCAGTGGTCGTCCCAGTGCCCTTCGTGGTCGGCATGCCTGTGACCGTCGTGCACATAGTCGATGTGGTCCCCATGGGGCACAGCCACGTGTCCACATCCCTCGCCGTGCTGGTGCGTGTGGTCGCCGTGAGTGGTGTGCCCGCCGGCCTCGCACTCGTCCACATGGTCGTCGTGGACCCGGTGGAGGTGTCCGTCGTGGGCGTAGTCCACATGGTCCCCGTGCGGGAACGCGACATGGCCGCATCCCTCATTGTGCTGGTGCACGTGGTTGGGATGGGGGGCGTGTGCAGTAGTCATGAGATTCCCCGGTTGCCTTTCGGAGCACAGCAGCGCTCGTACGTTTTGCGCCACTGGCTCAATTCTCCTCTCCAGCGAGGCGTACCGCGGCGGCTAACACGCCAGGGATCACCCGGTCGTATGTTCGCGTCTCAACGTGCTCAGCCTCGAACGATTTACTACTTATCGTGATGCTCTGTCACGTAACCGGAGCAGACATGCACAATACGAAGGAACTGACGGACCGGCCGCAGAGCGAACTGATCATTGCCCCGATCCGCCACCGCGCACATCACCGCCTTGGACCCTCTGCTGTCGTCGTCGGCGCGCTCTGCCTGCTTCTTCTTGTCGCGTTCGGCCGACTGTTCGGCGCCGACCAGTGGCTGACGCACCCCGGCTTCCGGGCGTGGCAGACGATCTGCGTGGCCATCGCCGTGCAGGCTCTGCCGTTCCTCTTGCTGGGCACTGTGATCTCCGGCGCCGTCAACGCGTTCGTACCGGCTCAAGCGTTCAGTCGGATGCTGCCGCGCAACCCTGCGCTCGCGGTACCGGTGGCGAGCGCGGCCGGCGTCGTGCTGCCCGGCTGCGAATGCGCGTCGGTGCCGGTCGCGGGGAGCCTGATCCGACGCGGTGTCACACCGGCTGCCGCCTTCGCTTTCCTCCTCTCAGCGCCCGCCGTCAATCCGATCGTGCTGGCCTCCACGGCCGTGGCGTTCCCCGGCAGTCCGGAGATGGTCGCCGCCCGGCTGATCGCCTCGTTGGCCACGTCCGCCGCCATGGGCTGGCTGTGGCTGAAGCTCGGGCGCTCGGACTGGCTGCGGATGCCGGCCCGGCATACCGGCCACACGGACGGGCACAGCCGATGGGAGGAGTTCCGGCTGGGCTTCCAGCATGACTTCATGCACGCCGGCGGGTTCCTGGTGCTCGGCGCCATGGCGGCTGCGACATTCAACGTCACCGTGCCGCGCTCGGTACTGGAGACCTTCTCCGGGTCGGCCTGGCTGTCCGTGCTCTTCCTCGCCGGCCTGGCCGTCGTCCTGGCCGTCTGCTCGGAGGCGGACGCCTTCGTCGCCGCCTCACTGACCGGCTTCTCCCCCACCGCCCGACTGGCGTTCATGGTGGTGGGCCCCATGGTCGACCTCAAGTTGATCGCTCTGCAGGCGGGAACTTTCGGCCGGGCCTTCGCCGTACGGTTCTCAACGGCCACGGCGGTGACGGCAGTCGTGTGCAGCGCACTCACCGGGTGGTGGCTGCTGTGAAGCGGACCGCCCAGGCAGCGCTGCTCCTGCTCACGGGGGCCGGGGTGCTGCGCGTCTCCCTGTTCAGCGACATCTGTCTGCGCTACGTCAAGGAAGGCCTGCAGCCCTTCCTCATCGTCTCCGGCATCGCACTGGTGAGTCTCGGCCTGACCGGTGCAGTACGCGACGGATTCCCCTTCACCGAGAGGCGCCGCCCGGTCGACGCGCACCTCGGCGAAGCCACGCTCGTGCATGACGGGCACGGGCACGATCACAGCCACGGTCCGCGCATCGCCTGGCTGTTGCTCCTGCCCACGCTCGCCCTGCTGTTCTTCGCACCGCCGGCACTGGGCTCGTACACCGCCGCGCGCGACAACGCCAAGGCCGTCGAGGACTATTCACGCTTCGAACCCCTGCCGTCGCGCGGTCCGGCGCCGCTCTCGCTGACGGAGTTCATCGCCCGGGCGCAGCAGGACGACAGGCAGAGCCTCAAGGGGCGCAGCGTACTTCTGGCAGGGTTCGTCACACCCGCCAAGAACGGCACATGGGATCTGACCCGGCTGCTGGTGGCCTGTTGTGCCGCGGACTCCCAGTCCCTGACGGTCACCATGTACGGCGTGAAGGCGCCTCCTGCCGACGCCTGGGTGAAGGTGACCGGCACCTGGCACCCGGCCGGCACGCTGGGCACGGCCTCCGCGGGCCTCGCCCTCGACGTGACCTCCCTTCAGCGGATCCCGCAGCCTCCCAACCCTTATCTGGACCGGGCCCCGGCTTCCGGCACGGCCCCGCCGCACTGACGGCGTCGCCCGCCTGAGCCACTGGATGACGTGGCGTCGAACGCCCCTGGCACCCGCCTGACGGCTGTTGATCCCCGTTGCCCCCGGCCCCCGGGGGCCGGGGGCCGGGGGCAACGGGGATCAGGGGTCATGACCCGGCGCGCGCCAGGCGCAGCGTCACAAGCTCGAAGGGGCGCAGCGTCAACTTCACCGCGCCGCCCGCCAGTTCCGGCTCCGGTACGTCGGCGAGCGGCCTCTCCAGCAGGTCGGTCGCGGTGACGTCAGCAATCTCGAAGCCGATGCTCAGCAGGGCCCGTGCCCGGCCGCCCTCCGACTCGTAGAGGCGTACGACGACATCGCCGCTCGCATCGTCCGCAAGCTTCACCACGCTGACGACAACCGCGTCGTTGTCGACCGCCACCAGCGGCGCCACCACGGCGTCACCGGCAACCCGGCGCTCCGGCACATTGATCCGGAAGCCCTCACGGACCGCGTCACCGATCACCGCGCCCGGCACCAGGGCATGGCGGAATCGGTGCACGCCCTGGTCGGTCTCCGGGTCGGGGAAGCGCGGGGCCCGCAGCAGCGAGACGCGGAGCGTGGTCGTCGTACCGGAGTCCGATGCCCGGACGGTACGGGTGACGTCATGGCCGTACGTCGAGTCATTGACCAGCGCCACGCCCCAGCCGGGCTCCTCCATGTGTACGAAGCGGTGGTTGCATGCCTCGAACTTGGCGGCCTCCCAGCTGGTGTTGGTGTGCGTGGACCGGTGGAAGTGGCCGAACTGGGTCTCCGACGCGTACCGCTCGGCGTGGATGTCGAACGGGAAGGCCGCTTTGAGGAACTTCTCGGTCTCGTGCCAGTCGACCTCGGTGTCGATGTCGAGACGCTTGGCGCCGGCGTCCAGGGTCAGCAGCTGGGTGACCTTCGAGTCGCCGAAACTGCGGACGACGCGCACGGAGGCCGAGCCTCCGACCGCGGTGACCTCGTCGGCACCGGTCAGATCGGTGACGGTGTTCCGGTAGAACTCATCCACGTCCCATGCGTCCCACATGTTCGGCAAGTCGGGGTGGATCTGCAGCAGGTTCGCCGCCTGCCCGGGGGCGACCGTCTCGCGCTCCGCGCCAATGTCGTACGCGGAAACCACCAGGCCACGTGCGTCGATCTCGACCTGGAGGAGGCCGTTGTCGAGGACGAAACCGCCGCCCTCCCGCGGCGACAGCTGGGCCGTGCCGCCGACGGTGGCAACCGCGGCGCCGCCCGCCGCGACGCCGTGCCGCTCGTGCGGCGCGGCGTTGAAGACCAGCTGAGTGCCGGCCGCCGCATCACCCGCGAGAGCACGCTGCGCGGCGTCGATGATGCCGGTCAGCTCGTCGGCGACGGCAGCGTACGTCTTCGCCGCCTCCCGGTGCACCCAGGCGATGGACGAGCCGGGCAGGATGTCGTGGAACTGGTGCAGCAGCACCGTCTTCCAGATCCGGTCCAACTGCTCGTAGGGGTAAGGGAACCCGGCCCGTACGGCAGCGGTCGCGGCCCACAGCTCGGCCTCACGCAGCAGGGACTCGCTCCTGCGGTTGCCCTGTTTGGTCTTCGCCTGGCTGGTGAGGGTCGCGCGGTGCAGCTCCAGGTAGAGTTCGCCGACCCAGACCGGCGGGTTCGCGTACTCCGCCGCTGCCTTGGTGAAGAAGTCGGCGGGCTTCTCCCATTCGACGGTCGCCGATCCGTCGAGGCTGCGCAGCCGGGCAGCCTTGGCGACCATCTCGCGGGTGGTGCCGCCGCCCCCGTCGCCCCAGCCGGTGGGGGCGAGGGAGTGCTTGGCGACGCCCTTGTCCTTGAAGTTCTTCGCCGCGTGGGCGATCTCGCTCCCCTTCATCGAGCAGTTGTAGGTGTCGACGGGCGGGAAGTGGGTGAAGATGCGGGTGCCGTCGATGCCTTCCCACTGGAAGGTGTGGTGCGGGAACGAGTTGGTCCGGCTCCAGGAGATCTTCTGTGTGAGCAGCCACTTGGAGCCCGCGGCCTTGATGATCTGCGGCAGCCCGGCGGCGAACCCGAAGGTGTCCGGCAGCCATGCCTCGTCGTTCTCGATGCCGAACTCGTCCAGGAAGAAACGCTTGCCGTGCACGAACTGCCGGGCCATCGCCTCCGAGCCCGGCATATTGGTGTCGGACTCGACCCACATGCCGCCGGCGGGCACGAACCGCCCTTCCGCCACCGCCTTCTTGACCTTCGCATAGACCTCGGGCCGGTGCTCCTTGATCCAGGCGAACTGCTGCGCCTGCGACATGGTGTAGATGAAGTCCGGCTCGTCCTCCAGCAGGGCGGTCATGTTGGACGTCGTACGGGCGACTTTGCGCACCGTCTCGCGCAGCGGCCACAGCCAGGCGGAGTCGATGTGGGCGTGGCCCACCGCGCTGATGCGGTGCGCGGTCGGCGCGGCGGGGGTCGCCAGGACGCCGGCGAGCTGCTCGCGGGCGGCGGCAGCAGTGCCGTTCACATCCTGCAGATCGATCGCGTCGAGCGCATTTCCGACGGCGCGCAGGATGTCCCAGCGGCGGGCGCCGTCCACAGGCAGCTCATGCATCAGCTCGCCCAGCACCTCCAGGTCGAGCACGAGCTGCCACACCGTCTCGTCGAAGACGGCGAGATCCATGCGGGTCAGCCGGTACTGCGGGTCCGTGCCCGCGGTCTCCTTGTCGCCGAATTGTGTCGGCAGGAAGGGGTGGTAGTCGAGGATCACCGGGTTCGAAGCCGCCTCGATGTGCAGCCGCACCTCCTCGCCGCCCTCGACGGGCGCGCCGATGCGCACCCACTGATTGCGCGGGTTGAGCCCCTTCACCGGGGAGCCGTCGGGGCGGTAGACGAGGCCCTCGCACTGGAAGCCGGGCATGTTCTCGTCGAAGCCGAGGTCGAGGATGGCTTCCACCGTCTTCCCGGCCCACTTTGCCGGTACGTACCCGGTGACCCGGAACCAGCTGGTGCCCCACGGAGCGCCCCACATGTCGCCGACCACGATCGGCCCGGGCGAGGCAGCGAGGCCTTCGGCGACCGGGACGGGCTCGCCCGGCGCGTTCCAGACGGCCACCTCCAGCGGTACGGATTCGGGGTACACGGCAGGGCGGATGCGCTCGTCGAGGACGCGCCTCAGGCGGGCTTCGACGAGGCTGCGGTCGTCATGCATGTGGGGCTGCTCCGTGGGTTTCGGTGGTGGTTACCAGGGGTGGACGGCGGTCGCGGGGGTGGATGCGGTGTAGAGCTCCCCGACTGCGCGCACTTCGAACCGCACCGACGGCTCACCCTGTTCGGGGGTGAGGCCGGGAACGAAGTAGGCGCGCTGGCAGGTTGCGCCGAGGAAGCGCCGTGTCCCGTTCGGCAGGAGCCGGTGCAGTGTGTAATGCCGTACGGCCCCGGGTGCGCCCTGCCAGGTGAACCGCAGGTCGCCGCCCGTGGCGGCGGTGATCCGCAGCTCGGCCGGGGCGGCGGGGCTCTGTGCGGTCTTGTCGCGGACGGCCAGGGCGCCGAGCCGCCACCGCACGGGTCCGCTGCTCGCGGTGAGCCGGAGGCCGAGCGCGCGGATGGTCCCGGACAGGCCGGTCAGCCGCACGGTCGAGGTGGTCCAGCCACTGCCCGGTCCCACAGTGCCCACGGGGAGATAGCTGTACGGCGGGGGCACACCGGGCCCCGAGGGCTCGGCCACGGCGACGGCCAGTTCCACGGTGACCCGGCCTGAGTCGGCGCGGTGAGTGAGCTCGACGACCGTGTCCGCAGTGAGCGGCAGCCGGCTCGCGTACAGGTCCAGTGTGGTGGGCGCGTCGATCGAGCCGTCGACGAGGATACTGCTGCCGCCGTGCCACGCATCGGTGAAGTCGAAGGCGACCGACGGGCGTTGGCCTTGGGTGCGTACGACCCAACGGCGTGACGGCATCCGGTCCTGGACGCCGAGATGGTTCCACTGCGCGTCCGACGTCACCTTGCCGCCCTCGTACCAGCGCAGCCCGTGGCCGGTGTTGAACACGGTCGCGAACGGCACGGTGTCCACAGTCGAGCGGTCGGCGACGGCGAGTGCCGGAGCCCGCCAGGTGTCGCCCGGGGTGGGCCGCGCCGGGTCGAGCGACTGCCCGCTCCAGAACCGGTCATCGGCGGCGTGGAACTGGCCCGGTGTGCGGCCCGCGGGCAGGTGGTTGCGGGTCCATTCGGGCCGGTAGAAGCCCAGCGAAACGATGTCAGCGGTGTTCTCGGGGATGATGGCGTCCCAGTCCACCGACCTGTTCCAGCCGTTCGCCTCGACGTCGACGCCTGCCCACAACTCGTAGCGGCTGCGGCCGAGTTGCTGAGCGGCCCGCCCCGACGAGGCCAGGCTGGACCGCGACCAGCGGAAGTCGATGAACATGGAGTCGGCGGCCTGGAAGAACGCCTTGTTACGGTCGTTCAGCGCGCCCTGCCAGCTCACCGAGCCGTTCACGGTCATCGAGTCGTACCAGCAGACGCGCAGCCCCTTCGGCGTGCCCAGAGACCTCAGCTCCTTCACGAAGCCGACCATGTCGGCCGCGAGCGCGCTGTTGCCGCCCCCGGTCTCCGCGTTGATGAACCAGCCGTCGAAGCCGTATGCCGAAGCGAGCGCGGCGAGCCGTTCGGCAAGCGGGAATCTGCCGAAGGAGTCCTTCTGGACCAGATCGCGGGTCCAGCGCAGATCGCCGCCATAGGCGACGGGCGGCAGGAAGACGCTGCCGAGGACGGGCACACCGTGGCGGTGCGCGGCGTCCACGATCGGCGCGTTGGGGGCGAGGATCAGTCCCTCCCCCGCCGAACCGCCCCAGAAGACCAGCTCATCGAGGTACGACCAGTGGGTCAGGGCGTAGTAGTCGGCGGTGGCCGCGCCCTGGGAGGGGTTGCTGGAGGTGGGCCCAAAGGAGACGAGGGACTGGATGCGGGCCTGCCCGCTGCGGGCGGTGGCGTTGACCGGCGTCGGCGTGAACCGCTTGGCGAGCGGCACGGCCGACCTGTTGCACGCAAGGTCCGTGTCGTCCTCGGCGCGCCAGGCCTTGAGGCTGCGCCAGGTGATGCCCGGTCCCGGCGTGCCGGAGGGGAACGAGTCGGGGTACCAGTAGGAGGCGTACGGCGCGCCGGTGGCCGCCTTTGTCGCGGCAGACGCGGTGCCCTGCAGGAGGGCCGAAGTCACGGCTGCCGCCGCGGATGCGGTGAGGAAGGCGCGTCGGCTGAGGTGGGGGGTCATGGTGTGCTCCGTTTCTTGACCGGGGCTCCGCCCCAGACCCCGCGCCTCAATCTCCCCCGGACTTCGTCCGGGGGGGATCCCCACGGGGCTTGAACGTCCGCCGGACGGGCGGAAATTCAAGCCCGTCCGGTGATTGAGGACAACGCCCGAAGGGCGTACGGGGTCTGGGGGCCTGCCCCCGGTTCGGGAAGGGGCGGGGTGGGGAAAGCTCATGCGCCGACCTGGTCCGGGGTGACTACTTCGGTGATGCCTCGTGCAGCGAGATGCTCCTTGTCCTCGGCACGGCTCGCGAGGACGGCGGTGGGCCGGACGCCCACCGCCGTAAGCCGGGCGAAGGCCTCGAAGAACTCGCCGCCGGGGGCACAGGTGGATCGCTGTGGCGCCGTCTCGTCGTCGCCGGTGTCGACGACGAGGGCAATGGTGCGGGGCTCGGGACGGTGTTCCTTCCCGCGCCATTGCCCGACGATGCGCGCGATCGAGCGGCCGGCCGGTTTCACCTGCCGGTCGTTGGTCAACAGGCCGAGGCTGTACTCGAGTTCGGGGAAGTCGGCGAGCGAGCGCGACACGTCGTGGGAGCACCACCAGGTCACGCCCCAGACGTCCTGGCAGTCCAGCGCGTTCGCCACGGTCGCCTCGGTGAAGGCGGCGGCGTGCTCGGCCGGGACGAGCGGCGCGGGCGCGCCGACCTCCTGCAGCCACACCGGCCGGTGCGGATCGAGCGCCCAGGCCTTCGACAGTTCGATGAGGTAGGCGGCGTGGTGCTCGGTCGCCGTTGCGGTACGCCCGTGGAGCTGGGCGGTGCCGTTGAAAACCCAGGAGTGCACCGCGGTTGCCGCGCCGATGCGTGCCGCGTGCGCGGGGGTGAAAGGCTGGTCGTCCTGGTACCAGGCGGCGTCGTACTCGGCGTGCAGATGGAGCCTGCCGGGTGCACCCTCCTCGCAGACGTCGAGCAGCCGCCGCAGCCAACTGCCCGCCTGCTCAGGGGTGATGCGGTCCGGGTCGGGGTGGGGGCCGCTCGCGAACTGGTTGACCTCATTGCCGATGGTCATTCCGATGAAGTTCGGCCGGTCGGCGAGAGCGGCCGCGAGCGTACGCAGATACTCCACCTGCCCCTCGACGACATCCGGGTCGGTGAAGATATTGCGCCGGTGCCAGGTCCGCGTCCAGGCCGGCAGAAAGTCGAAGCTCGACAAGTGCCCTTGCAGACCGTCCACATTGACGTCGAGGCCGCGCTCGGCTGCCGCGTCGGCGAGCTGCACGAGCTGTTCGACGGCGCGCGGGCGGATCAGGGTGCGGTTGGGCTGGAAAAGCGGCCAGAGCGGGAAAACCCGGATGTGGTCGAGGCCGAGGCCGGCGATCGAGTCCAGGTCGGCGCGTACGGCGTCGATTTCGAAGTCCAGCCAGTGGTGGAACCAGCCCTGGCTGGGCGTGTAGTTGGCGCCGAAGCGCGGACCGGGAGAGCTCATACGGAAGGGGTGTCCTGGTTCTCTGGAGCGGTGCGGTGCGAGGGGTCGGTGGGGTGCGGGCCGGGTCAGCCCTTGACCGCGCCCTCGCCGACGCCGCGGAAGAAGAAGCGCTGCAGGCAGGCGAAGAGGATGATCAGTGGGAGTACGGCGATGATCGTGCCGGCGGCGACGAGGCGTTCGTCGTTGGCGAAGGTGCCGTGCAGATAGTTGAGGCCGATGGTCAGGGTGAAGCTCTCCGGGTCGCTCAGCACGATCAGGGGCCACAGGAAGTCGTCCCAGGCGCCCATGAAGGCGAAGATCGCGACCACGGCGAGGGTGCCCCTGACCGAGGGCAGGGCGATCCTGACGAACCGCTGCCAGGCATTGGCGCCGTCGACGAAGGCCGCCTCCTCCACCTCGTAGGGGAGGTTGAGGAAGGCGTTGCGCATCAGCAGCACGTTCATCGCGGCGATGCAGCCGGGCAGCAGCACGGCGATCAGAGTGTTGTTCAGGCCGAGGTCCCGCATGGTCGTGAACTGGGCGATGATGATGCCCTCCACGGGTACGAGCATCGCGAGGATGAACGCCAGGGTGGCGGCCCGGCGGCCGCGGTAGCGCATCCGGGCCAGGGCGTAGCCGGCCAGCGAGGCGCCGACGCAATTGGTCAGCACATTGGCGGAGGCGACCTTGAGGGAGTTCAGCGCGTAGTCCCAGACCGGGATGGTGTCGGCGACGCGTGTGTAATTGCCGAGTGTCGGATCGCCCGGCAGGAACTTCGGCGGGGAGCTGAAGATGTCCTCGTGCGGGCCCTTGAGCGAGGTGGACAGCTGCCACAGGAAGGGCCCGACGGTCAGCGCCAGAACGGCGAGCAGGACTACGTATCGCAGTACGAGCTGCCAGCCGGGGATGCGCCTGCCGTGGCCGTCGTTGATCGTGACGGTCTTCACGCGTCCTCCTTGCGGTCGGCGCGGAGCACCAGCAGCATCAGCGCGACGGTGACGACGAAGACGACGACGGAGATGGCGGAGGCGTATCCGACGCGGCCGGTCAGTCCGGTGCCGACGCGCTGGACGAGCATCACGAGCGTGGTGTCCTGGCCCGCGGGACCGCCGCTGGGTCCCGCCATCAGGTAGACCTCGGAGAACACTTTGAAGGCGGCTACCGAGGAGAGCGCCCCGACGAGGACCATGGTGGAGCGGACGGCGGGGACGGTGACGGTGAAGAAGCGGCGTACGGGGCCGGCTCCGTCGACCGCGGCGGCCTCGTGCAGCTCGCGCGGGACATTGGCCAGCGCGGCCAGATAAATGATCATGTAGTAGCCGAGGCCCTTCCAGACCGTGACCGCCATCGCGCTGCACAGCAGCAGCCACTGGTCGCTGAGGAAACCGACTTTGCCGGCACCCACCGCGTCCAGCAGCGAGTTGATCAGCCCTCGGTCGTCGAGCATCCACACCCAGATCAGGCCGACCACGACGATGGAGGCCACGACCGGGGTGTAGAAGGCCGAGCGGAAGAAGGTGATGCCGGGGATGTGGCGCTGGACGAGCAGCGCGAGCAGCAGCGGCAGGATCACCAGGGCGGGGACGACACCGAGGACGTACAGGGTGCTGTTGCGCAGCCCGATCCAGAACATTTCGTCGTGGATCAGTTCCTCGAAGTTGGCGAAGCCCACGTACTCACCGGGGACCAGGGTCCGCCGGTCCGTGAAAGCGTTGACCAAGGTGCTGAAGAACGGATACAGACTGAAGGCGCCGACGATCAGGATGCCGGGCGCGGCGAACAGCCAGGGGCTGGACGGCAGATGGCGCCTGATCCCACGGGCGGGCCGGCGACCGTCGGAGCCGGGGCTCGAGGCCGCCGGGCCCGCCGTGGTGAGGTCCGACGAGATCGCCGTGGAGACGGTGGACGTCGTGGGGGTCTTCATCGCGGACTCGGCTCAGCTCTGCTGCAGCAGCCGGTCACAGGCCTTGACAGCGTTGTCAAGCGCTTCCTTGGGGCTCTCCTTGCCCTGCAACGCCTTGGCCACCTCATTGCGCAGCTCGGTCTTCATCTGGTCGCTGAACAGCACAGGCGTGTAATTGACCGCGGTCTTCAGCGACTTGGCGGCGGCGATACGGACACGCGTCTCGTCAGTTCCGTCCTCCTTGGTGAAGTACGGATCGTCGAGGGAGCCCGCGGTGCTCGGGAAGATGGCGACCTTCTTCGCGAACTCCATCTGGCGGGTCGCGTCGGTCACGAAGTGGGCGAAGGCGACGGCGGCGGGCTTCTGCTGGGACCGGGAGTTCACCATCACGCCCATGACATACATATTGGCCTTGCCGGTGCTGCTGATCTGGTCCGTGATGCCGATGTTCTTGTAGAGGCTAGGCGCCTGCTTCTTGAAGTTGCCGAGGTCCAGCGCGCTGCCCGGGTTCATCGCGACGGCCTCGGTGAGGAACTTCTTGCCGGCGGACTCGGGGGTCGCGGTCAGCGCCTGCCCGTCGAGCGCCTTGGCGTCGTACAACTCCTTGTAGCGGGTGAGGAGTTCGACGCCCTTGGCATCGTTGAAGGCGAAGCCGGTGCCTTCCTTGTTCGTCAGCTGGACGCCGTAGCGGCCGAAGTCCTCGATGGTGGGCACGTTCGCCAGGGTCGCGATCTTGCCCTTGCTCTTCTCGGCGAGCTTCAGCCCAGAGTCGAAGACTTCGTCGTACGTCGCCGGAGGCTTCTCCGCGTTGAGCCCGGCCTCCTTGAAGAGCCGCTTGTTGTAGAAGAGCGGGCCGGTGTTGAGGTACCAGGGGAAGGCGTATGTGCCCTCCATGCCCGGTATCTGATGGCTCGCCCATGCACCTGGCAGATACTCCTTCTTGTGCTGCGCCGCCGCTCTGTCGAGGTCGAGCGCGAGTCCGGCCTTGGCGAGCGGCGCCACCAGGTCCGGGGAGACGTTGACCACGTCGGGCAGGGTGCCGCCCGCGGCATCGGCGCTGATCTTGTCGGCGTAGCCCTCGGCCGGCCGGTCGACCCACTTCACGTCGGTGCCCGGGTACTTCTTCTCGAAGTCCGCGATCAGGCCGTTGAAGTAGTCCTTGAAGTTGGCCTGCAGATTCCAGGTCTGGAAGGTGATCTTCCCTTCGACCTTGCCGGAGGCGTCGGACGAGCCGCCTTCGGATCCGCCGCCGCAGGCGCTGAGCGGCAGGGCGGTGGCGACGACGACGGCAGCGGCGAGTGCCCTGCGGGGGATGCGCACGGTGGACTCCTTCAGTCGGACCTGGTTACGCCAGCAGACCTTGCAAGCGAACCGCCGGGGAAGTCAAGACATTCGCGTCAACTAATGCGCGGCTATGAGCATTAGTCCAGCTCAGAGGCATACCGACAGTCACTTGCCGTGATCAGCTAAAGCGCTTTAGAGTGAAGGTGCTCAAGCGCATTAGTACACAGCGAAAAGGGGCACGGGTGGCAGCGAATACCCCCTCCGGCAAGGACAGCTCGCCGGCCAGGCGCGCCCCGGCGCGCCGCCCGACAATGAAGGACATCGCCCAGCGCGCCGGTGTGTCGGAGAGCGCCGTGTCCTTCGCGCTCAACGACCGCCCGGGCGTCTCGGAGATCACCCGCGACCGGATCCGCCGGGTCGCCGAGCAACTGGGCTGGCGGCCGAGCACGGCCGCCCGCGCACTGTCCGGCGAAGGCGCGGCGACGGTCGGCCTGGTGGTGGCGCGGCCGGCCACCACCCTGGGCGTGGACTCGTTCTTCCTGCAGCTGATCTCGGGCATCCAGGAAGTCCTGGCAGAGCGTCAACTGGGCCTGCTCTTCCAGGTGGTGGACGATGTGTCGGCCGAATGCGCCGTCTACCGGCGCTGGTGGGCCGAGCACCGGGTCGACGGAGTCCTCGTGGTGGACCCCCGCACCGACGACCCGCGCCCTGAGCTCCTGGCGGAACTGGGGCTCCCCGGCGTCGTCATCGGCGGGCTGCCCGACGAGCATCCCAATCTCTCTCAAGTGCGCGCCGACGACACCGGGGCGATGGCGTCCATCGTCGGCCGGCTCTACGACCTGGGCCACCGGCGCATCGTGCACATCGCCGGTCTGCCCTCACTCGCCCACACCGACCGGCGCATCCGCTCCCTGCGCGCCGAGGCCGGCCGGCGCGGGCTGACCGAGGTCCACTCGGTCACCACGGACTACTCCGACACGGAGGGCGCCGCGGTCACCCGCCGGGTGCTGGCGGGTGACTCGGCGCCCACGGCGCTCATCTACGACAACGATGTGATGGCCGCGGCCGGAGCGACCGTGACGGCGGGCCTCGGCCTGTCCGTCCCCGGCGATGTGTCGATCGTCTCGTGGGAGGACTCGGTCCTGTGCCGGATGGTCCACCCCTGGCTGACCGCGCTCTCCCGGGACACGATCGCCTTCGGGCGGATCGCCGCGCAGGAGCTGACCGCGCTGCTCGACGGCGGCGCCGCCCGGGCCGTACAGGTACCGCTCCCCCAGCTCATCGAGCGCGAGAGCACAGCACCGACGGGTAACGGCTAACTCGCCGGGGCCGCCGGGGGCACGATGCCACGTGCGATGCCCAGTTCCACGAGGTCCTGCGGGCGCAGGCGAAGTTGGTCGGCCGTCGCGCGAGTCGCATCGGGCCCGCGTTTGAGGATCGCGGCGGCCAATTCCGGAGCGATGACGGAGAAGTAACTGTCCGGCGTGACCCAGGTGTTGCGGGGTGCGGCGAGCGCGAGTGCGCCGCCGGAGCCGCCCTCGCCGATCAGCAGGCTGGTGACCGGCACGCGGGCGGTGGCCACGGCGCCGAACAGGTCCGCGATGGCGGCGCCCGCTCCCGTGCGTTCCGCGTCGGCGTCATTGGCGGCGCCCGGTGTGTCGATCAGGGTGAGCACCGGGACGGACAGCCGGTCGGCGAGGCGGATCAACCGGGCCGCGGTGCGGTAGCCGGCCGGGAGTGTGGGGGTGCCGCGCTGGGCGGCGTACGCGATGGTCCGGCCCTCGCACAGGCCGAAGCCGCAGAGCATCCCGGGGTCGACACCTCCGCAGCGGTCGCCGTTGATCGACTCGCGGGTCTCGAAGTACGCGTCGAGATAGGCGGCGGCGCGGGGCCGGCCGGGGGAACGGGCCTGGAGCACTGCGTCCCAGCCGGTGGCGGGGAGTCCGGCACGGCCGAGGGCACGGGGCGGCGGCGCGGGTTGGAGGAAGTGGCTGGGCCCGGCGGCGTGGCCTGCGGCCGCCGGCCGCGCCGCGGCATCGGACCCTGCGGGCAGCGGCGTTGAGGAACCGCCCATCAGCGGCGCCGAGGAACCGCCGGCCAGCAGCCTCAGCCACCGTTCCAGCATCCCGGGCAGCTCCTCCTGCCGCACCACCGCGTCGACATGGCCCGCCGCCCATTGCGCCTCCGCGGTGTACGCGCGCGGATCCGCCTCCGGCGGGCGTACGCGCGAGCCGGCGAAGCCGATCTGGGCGCCGGGCAGCGCAAGGATCACGTCCGCGCCCGCGCCCAGCGTCGCCCAGCCGCCGCCCGTCGTCGGGTCGCGCACCACCGCGACCTGCGCCAGCCCGGCGGCGCGGGTCAGTGCGGACTGCCGTGCCACGCGCTGGAGTTGGGCCAGCGCGCGCATCCCCTCCTGCATCCGGCTGCCGCCGGTAGCGATCAGCGAGACGACGGGCAGCCGTCGCTCTCGCGCATGCATGTGCGCCGCCTCCAGCCGGTCGCCCGTCAGCTCGCCCAGCGATCCGCCCAGGAAGCCGAACTCGAAGGAGATCAGCACCGCTTCGGTGGCCCCGACCAGGCCGGTGCCGCAGACGACCGACTCCTGCTCCCCGGTGCGTTTCGCGGCGCGGGCGCGCTGCTCGTCGTATCCCTGCCAGGCGATGGGGCCGTCGGGGGCGGACATTCCCTCGGGGACGGGCAGTTCGGTGAAGGCGGAAGTCACCCGGGCGACGGCATCACGAGCCGTGAGGTGGTCAGCCATGGAGGGCCCGCTTCATGACCTTGCCCATGTCGTTGCGCGGCAGGGCGTCGAGAAAGCGCACGTCACGAGGGCGCTTGTGCGGGGCGAGCTGAGCTGCGACATGCTCGGACAGCTCATTCGGCGCGGGTGGCGCGGACGGGTCGGCGGGCACGATCCAGGCGACGATCCGCTCGCCCAGGTCGGCGTCCGGCTCCCCGGTCACCGCCGCCTCCCGTACGCCGGGGTGGTCGAGCAGGGCGTTCTCGATCTCGCCCGCACCGATCTTGTAGCCGCCGCTCTTGATGAGGTCGGTGGCCTTGCGGCCGACGATCCGGACATACCCGTCGGCGTCGAGGCTCGCCATGTCCCCCGTGCGGAACCAGCCGCCGTCGAAGGCCGCCGCGGTCGCGTCCGGCCGGTTCAGATACTCCGTGAAGAGGTTCGGCCCGCGCACCTGGATCTCGCCGATGCCGTCGCTCTCGTCGACCAGCCGGAGCTCAACTCCCTTGAGGGGCAGGCCGACCGTGCCGGGACGCGGTTCGCCGTCGGCGCGCACAGAGGGCCGGGGGTCCGGGGGTGTCCACCGGGACGAGCACAGCATGAGTGTCTCGGTCATGCCGTACCGCTCGATGACCCCGCGGCCGGTCGCTCCCGCGATCCGCTCGTGGTCGTGCACGGGCAGCGCGGCCGAGCCGGAGACCAGCAGCCGGGCCCCGGCCAGGGCCTTCGCGAGCCGCGGATCGCCGGGAAGTGCCTCGGCGATCCGGTGATACATCGTCGGCACGCCGAACAGCATCGTCGCGCCCGACTCCAGCTCGCGCGCCACGCCGTCCGTGCTGAACCGTCCCAGATGCCGCACCGAGCCGCCGCGGCGCAGCGGGCCGAGGATGCCGAGGATCAGCCCATGGACGTGGAAGAGCGGAAGGCCGTGGACGAGGACGTCGTCGGAGGTCCACTGCCAGGCGTCCTCAAGGGCGTCCAGGGTGGAGGAGATCGCGCGGCGCGGCAGCACGGCGCCCTTGGGCGGCCCGGTGGTGCCCGAGGTGTAGACGATGAGAGCGGGCGCATCGGCGGACGGCTCGGGCGGCAGCGGCGCTGGCGCTGCGGTGGTCTCGATGTCCGTACGCTGCAAGGCGCGGAGCGCCGGAGGCAGTTCGGCGCCGGGCTTCGCCAGTACGAGTGACGGCGCGCTGTCCCCGACGATGTGGGCCAGCTCGCGCTCGCCCGTCTTCGGGTTGAGCGGTACGGCGGGCACACCCGCCAGCAGCGCGGCCACGACGCCCACCGCCGTCTCCAGGGTGGGCGTCGCCCAGACCGCGACCCTGTGCGCATCGCTGATCCGGGCGGCCAGCGCGCCTGCCGCCGCGGCCAGTTCGGCGTGGGTCAGGGACCGGTCGCCGAACCGGAGGGCGGGCAGCGGCGACCGGGCGGCGAGGGCAGGGAAGAGAGGGGACACGCGTCGTACTCCTTGTTGTCGTCGAGTCTGACCGGTCGTCCGAAGCCCGGCATCACGATGATCCCTCCGTACGCCGTCCGCTGGGTGAAAACCGGCTACGAAGCCCGGTCGCCGGGTGCGTACCGGACGAGCACGTTGTCGGTGCCGCCCCAGGTGTGCGTGGACAGCAGCCGGAGTGTGGGCACCGGTCCGGCGCCAAAGGCCGGCGTCCCGCCGCCGACGACGACAGAACCGATCATCAGGTGGAGTTCGTCGACGAGGCCGGCGGCGAGGAGATCGTTCCAGAGGGTGCGGCTGCCGAAGACGAGGATGTCCCGGCCAGGGCCTCGGGGCGACGGGCGGCAAGCCGCAGGCAGGCGTTGGTGCTGATGCGGTAGAGCCAGGTCCGCAGCGAACTGCGGCCCTCGAAGCCGGACAGGCCCGCCAGGCAGCGCGCAGCGACTCGTGCAACCCGTCCTCGGCGTCCTGCACCGAGCCGAGCATCCGGTAGCAGTGGGCGTACAGCTCGCGCCGGTGGTCGTCGACCAGCTCCTCGAACGCCGCCGGGTCACCCCGGCGGGCCGTTGCCAGCAGTTCCGGCTCCGGGAGCACGTCCACGTCATCCGTCGCGACCATCATCACGGTGGGGTGCGCAATCCGCACCCCACCGCCTCTCAGCCGGTGATCCGGAACGAGTCGATGTGATCAGTGCCTTCCGTGCGTGCGCGTCAGCGCATCGGGGCGATGCCCGCGTCGCCGCGAGAGCCTGCGCGGGCTCGGAGGCGACCGGGTGCGCGGACGTCCATGGCGGCCATGGCCAGGCCGAGCAGCAGGGCCACAACGCCGACGATGATGTTGTTGACGATGGTCCGAGTCGTGTCGACGTTACCGACGACGACCCACGGAGAGATGATCGTCCATGCTCCGATGGCTATCGCGCACCAGGCCATGGCGTGCGTCCGCTCGTATGCCGAGCCGAACCCGCCCATGCACAGGACATAGGCGGCGCCGGTGATCAGGTTGCACACGGCCAGCGTGGTGAGGCCGTTGAACCCGGCTATCCACGGCGATGCGGCCAGGTACAGGCCGGTCAGCAGGGCCAGTGTCTCGATCGCCTGGGCACGGGGAGTGGTGGTCGCCCGTTCGAACCGGGAGCGCATCTCGGCCAGATCGGGGTGTTGCTCGATGCTCGGATGGGTGGTCATTGCGGGCCGCCTCCATTCAGAAGCCTTTATCTGCCCTTTAACTCCGATATAACGCTTGCTCGGGCATTCCAGTCAACCGGTGGGACCAAGCACCTTTGGCCGGTGTTTCTCCGGCTGCTCCGCGGGGTGCCCGGAACTGGCGAGAAGAGCACCATGGGGTCATGGAGGGACGCATCGGTGACATCAGCGCACCAGGGCGCGTCGCCGCACCCGACGAGGGCATCGGCCTGGACGAACTGGCCCTCGCGGCCCGCAATCACGGGCTGCCGCTGGAGGCCATGCGCTACGACCTCACCCCGGCCGGACTGCACTACGTCCTGGTCCACTACGACATCCCCGCGGCCGACGCCGATGGGTGGGAGCTGACCGTCAGCGGCCGGGTGCGCACTCCGCTGACGCTGGACATGGCGACGCTGCGGTCGTTCCCGGCAGCCACCCAGCGCGTGACGATGGAATGCGCGGGGAACGGCCGGGCCCGGCTCTCGCCGCGCCCGGTGAGCCAGCCCTGGCTGGTCGAGGCGGTCGGAACCGCCGAGTGGACCGGGGTGCCGCTGCGCACGCTGCTCGCCGAGGCCGGGGCGGACGCGACTGCCGTCGAGGCCGTCTTCACCGGAGCCGACCATGGCGTCGAGCGCGGTGTCGAGCAGGACTACCGGCGCAGTCTGCCGTTGCCACTGGCCATGGGCGACGATCCGGAGGTGCTGGTGGCGTACGCGATGAACTGGCGGCCCCTGCCGCCGCAGCACGGCAGTCCGCTGCGGCTGATCGTCCCCGGCTGGTACGGCATGGCACATGTGAAGTGGCTGCGCGACATCGCCCTCACCGACACCCCGTTCACCGGCTTCCAGCAGACGGTTGCCTACCGCTACCGGCAGCAGGCCGACGACCCCGGCGAGCCGGTCACCCGGATCGCGCCACGAGCCCTGATGATCCCGCCCGGGTTCCCCGACTTCATGTCCCGGGCCCGTGTCGTACGCGCCGGTGAGGTGCCACTGGAGGGCCGGGCGTGGTCCGGGCACGCCCCGGTGACGAGGGTGGAGGTGAGCACCGACGGAACCAGTTCCTGGAGCGAGGCCGAACTCGCCCCGGCGGACGGCCGCCGATGGGCCTGGCGGCGCTGGCAGTCCTCCTGGGCCGCCACGCCGGGCAGCCATGTGCTCAGCGCCCGCGCCACCGACGCCGATGGCCACACTCAGCCCCTCACCCAGCCATGGAACCGCGGCGGCTTCGCCAACAACCTGGTCCAGCGGATCCCCGTACTGTGTCTGGAGACCTAGATCTTCACGACGGCAGCGCCTGCTCGGCCCAGATCGTCTTGCCCGCGGATGTGTGCCGCGTGCCCCACCGCAAGGTCATCTGCGCGATGAGGAAGAGACCCCGGCCGCCTTCGTCGTCGCTGCCGGCGTGGCGCAGATGCGGTGAGGTGTGTCCGGTGTCCGAGACCTCGCAGATCAGCGTCTGCTCGCGGATGAGCCGCAGCTGAATCGGGCCGGATGCGTACCGCATGGCGTTGGTGACGAGCTCGCTCACCACCAGCTCGGTGGTGAAGACCAGGTCGTCAAGGCCCCATTCGCCGACCTGCTCGGCGACCGCGGCCCGTGCCCTGCCGACCTCCTCCGGATCGGCCGCCAGCTCCCACGCGGCCACCTGGTGGCGGTCCAGCGTGCGCGTGCGAACGAGCAGCAGCGCGGCGTCGTCGTCCACGGAACCGGGCTGCAACGGCCCCACCGCGTGGTCGCACAGTTCCTCCAGCGGGCGCCGGTGCTCGGTAAGGACGGCGCGGAGCCTGTCGAATTCGGCGTCGACGTCCCGGCCGCGGACCCGGACAAGGCCGTCGGTGAACATGGCGACAAGGCTGCCTTCCGGCAGTATCAGTTCCGCGCTCTCGAAGGGCAGGCCTCCGAGGCCGAGGGGCGGGCCCGCAGGCAGGTCGGGGAAGTTGACCGAGCCGGTTGCCGGGTCGACGACGCCAGGGAGGATATGGCCGGCGCGCGCCATTCTGCAGAGTCCGGACACCGGGTCGTACACGGCGTACAGGCACGTCACCCCAAGCCCGTCATGGTCCGTCCCGCTGTCGCTCTCGGTGAGCGCGGCGTCCTGCTCGTCGGCGGTCTGGCCGATCAGGTCGTCCAGGCGCGCGAGGAGTTCCTCCGGCGCGAGGTCGAGCCGGGCAAGCACCCGTACGCTCGTGCGCAGCCGGCCCATGGTGGCTGCGGCGCGCAGACCGTGGCCGACCACATCGCCCACGACCAGACCGACCCGCGCGCCCGACAGGGGGATGACATCGAACCAGTCGCCGCCGACTCCGGCCCTGCTGTCAGCGGGCAGATAGCGGTACGCCATCTCGACGGCGGTGAGCCGCGGCAGAGTCTGCGGTAGCAGACTGCGCTGAAGCATGAGGGCGGCGGCGTGCTCACGGGTGTAGCGGCGGGCGTTGTCGATGCATACGGCGGCCCGGGCGACCAGCTCGTCGGCGACCGCCAGCTCACCGGTGTCGAACGGGTCGGGGTGGCTGTCCCGCGCAAAGGTGACCACTCCCAGCGTGGCGCCCTCGGCACGCAGGGGCACGACCAGCCGCGAGCTCCCGGGCTCTCGCCCGTCACTGCCGGGCGTGACCAGCCGGCGTTCCAGTACGGACCGCCCCGAGGAGAGGCTGCGGGCCTGGGGCGAGTCCGGCGGGAAGTCGATCCGCTGGGCGGGCCGGGCTTCGTTCGGGCCCGTCGCCTCCTGTCCCGGCGCTCTCCACACCCGGACCACGCTGCTCGTCGGCTCGCTGCCCGGCGTGGGCTGCTCGCCGCCCAGGACTTCCTCCAGGAGGTCGACCGTGACCGCGTCGGCGAACTGCGGAACGATGACAGCGGAGAGCTCCTGCGCCGTGCGGGCCATGTCCAAGGTGGTGCCCACCTGTCCGCCCGCTCGGACGAGAAGGTCCAGTCGCTGCTGCGCGAGATAGCGGGCGGTGATGTCCACCGTCTCCTCGCACACGCCCAGCGAGGAGGACCCGGCGTCCTGCAGCCGGTAGTAGGAGCACGACCAGACATGGTCGTGGTCCGGGTCGACGGGCGGGCGGCCTCGGTAGTGGAGTTCGATGACGGGCTCGCCGGTGACGAGCACCCGCCGCATGACCTCCTCCAGCGTCGCCGGATACCGCGAAGAGAGGACCTCGCCATGGGTCACCATGTCGTCCGGGCCCATGCCCGCGTACTGCGAGGTGCCCATCTCCTGGAGCAGGGCGAAGTTCGTCCACACCACCCGCAACTGCGTGTCGTAGATGGCCAGGCCGACCGGTGACTGAGTGGCCAGGCCGCGGAGCATCGCCTGCAGGGCCTCCCACTGTTCCGTCTCGTCCGCGTCGGCCAGGCTCAGCACCCGGGCGGGCCCGGCTCCCGCGTGGGACAGCGGAAGCACTGCGGTGGCCACGCGGAGGGTACGGCCGTCCCGGTGCCGCATGGGCAGCACCTGTCGGCGGGAGAACGGGGCGCCCGGGAGGTCCGTGGCCGTGCGATGCCCGCCCGCGGGGTGCACCACCAGGGCGCCGATCGGGTGCCCGAGCACTTCGTGCGACGGATAGCCCAGCAACTCCTGGGCCGTGGGGCTCCAGCCGACGACGGTGCCGTGGGCGTCCAGTACGGCCGTGGCCGCTCTCGTGACGTCGAGGGGGCCGCGGAAGCCGCGATTCTCGGCTGCGTTCAGCGTGCTCATGGCGCTCGCCTCGCTCCGGCCCCGGCCCCGTGCGCCGACGAGGCCTCGGTCCAGCGGGCGGCGAGCAGCAGTGCGATGTCGTCGGGCCGGTCGGTGGCGTGCCGAGCCTCGCGGATGAGGCGGTCGGCCGTCTCGGCGAGAGGGGACGAGCCGGCTTCGGCGAGTGTGCTGCGCAGCTGGTCGATGCCGAGGTCGATGTCGCTTCCCGGCTGCTCCACCAGCCCGTCGGTGAACAGCGCCAGGACCTCGCCCCGCGCGAGCTGCAGTTCGGTGACGGGGTACGACGCGTCGACGTCGACGCCGAGCACGACGCCGCCGGGAAGGTCCAGGACCTCGGTGCGACCGTCGACGTGTCGCAGCAGGGGCTGCGGGTGCCCGGCCCGCACGGCCTGCGTCGCGCCCGTCGCCGGGTCGAGGACGATGTAGCAGCAGCTGGCGAACTGGCCGGGATCGAGGTCGATGAGCAGCCGGTTGGTGCCGGCCATCACCTGCTGCGGATCGTGCACGTTGAGCGCGAAGGCGCGTACGGCGCTGCGCAGTTGGCCCATGGTGGCGGCGGCGGAGACGCCGTGTCCCTGTACGTCGCCGATGACCAGGGCAACACCCCGGCCGGTCTCGATGACGTCGTACCAGTCGCCTCCGACCTCCATGCCCTGGGTGCCGGGGAGGTACCGCCCGACGGTGTCGACGTGTTCGAGTACGGGCAGCCGGTGCGGCAGCAGGGCGGCCTGCAGGCCGCGGGCGAGGGCGGCCTCGGTGTCGTAGCGCTGGGCGCGCTGGAGGGCCTGTGCGATGAGTCCGGCCAGCGCGGTGAGGACTGTGCGCTCTTCGGGGCTGAAGCCGCGCGGCTGGTCGAAGCCGAGGATGCAGGAGCCGACGGGACGTCCGGAGGCGATCAGCGGCAGGAAGGCCCTGGCGCCGACGTTAGCGTCCATGGGTATGCCGGGGTAGGCGGCGGCCAGGCGTTCCATGGACTCGAAGAACATGGGGCGGCCGGAGGTGAGGGTCTCCACGCCGGGCAGCCGGGCGTCGAGCCCGACGCCGTCGAATCGGTCGAGGAAGCCCTGCGGGAAACCGGTCTCCCAGGCGAGGTAGAGATGTCGCTCGTTCAGGAGGTAGATCGCCAGCTGGCGGCCGCCGAACGCGGGCAGCAGCTCCTCCGTGACCACGGCGGACACCTGACGGGCGGTGACGGCCTCGGTCAGCGCGATGGCCAGGGCGACCGGGCGGTACAGCGCGGAGGCGCTGTCGGCGGAGGAGCCGAGCCCCGTGCCCGGCAGAGTGACGGACTCTGGCGAGTCCGCGGGTTGGTCCTCAGCGGCGACAGTGAGGGTCACTCCGTCGTGGCCGGGGTAGAGCCAGACGGACATCCACTCCTTGGACGCACTCTGGGCCATGAAGTGGACGGGTTCGTGGGAGATCAGTGCGGCGCGGAAGTGGTCCTCGTAGCCGGGGTGCCCGAACCACGGCAGTGCCTCCCACAGGACGCGCCCGGCCAGCTCGGACCGGGCGTGGCCGAGCAGGGTCTCCGCGCTGTGGTTGATGTGGATGATCCGCCCGAGGCGGTCGAGCGAGAAGATGCATCGCGGGAGCCGGTCGGTGGCTTCGGCGGCGATCGGCCCGATACCGAGGTCCACGAGGAAGCCGGTCAGGTGACTGCCGAGGCCTTCGCCCGGCGGGAGCGCGCGGCCCGAGATTTCCAGCAGGTGAGGTCGGCCGTCGGGTCCTCGTAGCCGCATCCTGCGCGCCACCGCCCGGCCGGACTCCACCGCCTGCCGGGCGATCGTCCACAGTCCGTACACGTCCTCCGGCGCCAGCCGCTCCGCAAGCGCCTCGATGGTGCCGGGGAAGGCCGCGGGGTCGCTGCCGAGGATCGCGCACAGTTCCTCGTCGGCGGATATGGAGCCGCTGTCGAGGTCCCAGTCGAAGTGACCGATCCGCACCGGCGGCGTGGTGGCCGCGGGCAGCTGGACGGAGACCGGTTCACCGCCCCACTCGACGAGCGTTCCGTCAGCGCCCAGCTCCGCGAGGGCACCGCCGAGGCGCCTTGCGGCGACATTCAGCCGGCGGCGGTCGCTCCGGCTGACCGGGTATCCGGGGGTGGCCCGGCGCAGCACCACGAGCACCCCGTACTTCTCGCGGCCGCTGACGACCGGCTCGTACAGGGAGCCGAAGGGGTACGGCATGCCCGCCATCAGCTGCGGGAAGCGGCGCATGGCTTCCTCGGCGTCGGCGAGATGGACGGCCTGGCCCGATCGGTGGGCCTCGGCCACCGGAAACGGCCTGTTCACATGCATGCGCCACCAGGGGCGGAAGAGCCGGGCAGGCAACCCGGCGAGCACGGCGAGGCGGAGCAGCCCCTGCGTCCGGGAGCGCAGATAGATGCCGCCTGCGTACCCGCCGACCGATTCGATTCCGCTGACGGCGGCCTGTGCGAGCACCATGGCCAGTTCGTCCGGAACTCGGCCGGTGGTGTTCGGTTGCCCGGGCGGCGGCCCGCTCTCACTCAGCGGTGCGTGCCCGGCCGCCCCGTACCAGTTCACACAGCCAGCATGCTCCCCGGCGGCAGTGCGGCGCATCTCATTGCCCCGCCCGCACCGACGGCCTCCGGTCTGCCGAATGGAACATTTCGCCCATCGGCCGAGTAAAATCACACACAGGAAGTTTTCCCTTAAAATTTCCTGCGAGTGAGCCTGGAGGTAGCAGTGGATGTCCTCGTGCTCATCGGCCGCCTTCTCTTCTGCGTCCTGTTCCTCAACTCGGCGGTGGGCCACCTCACCAAGACGAAGGCCATGGCCGGTTACGCCGCCTCGCGTGGCGTCCCCGCCGCCGTGCCCGCGACCGTGGCCAGCGGACTCGTTCTCCTGGCCGGCGGGCTGATGGTGGCGTTCGGGGTCTGGGCGGACCTGGGCGCGCTGCTGCTGGTCGTCTTCCTGGTCCCGACGGCGCTCCAGATGCATCCCTTCTGGAAGGAGACCGACGAACAGGCCAAGACGGTGGAGATGGTCAGCTTCTTCAAGGACCTGTCGCTTGCCGGTGCGGCGCTCATGCTGCTGGCCTTCTTCTCGTTCGTGGGCCACGATCTCGGGCTCACGCTCACGGGCCCGCTCTTCGACATCAGCTGACGCCCCCCTTTCTACGCGGTGGGTTTGAGCGGGTCGTGCCCGATCGACATCAGGCGGTGGCGCAGGCTCGGATCGCCGTCCCGCGGATCGCCGTCCCGCTGGTCGCCGACGGCATCCACCACCTCGTACATGACGCTGATGTCGTCGTTCGTGAGGTCGGCGCGGCGCTTGTGCAGAATGCCGAGCACATGCAGCCCGGTGGGGCTGCCTGCGTGTTCCGGCAGCGGCTGTGCGCTCTTGTCCGCGTCGTACGTCGTCAGCCAGGCGCTCAGCTCCTGCGAGGTCATGTTGACCACACGGTGGAACTCCGCCCAGAGCGCGTCGAGTTCAAGGGTGTCGATGTCGGCCATGAGTCCTCCCGGGGGATTGCGTGGCCTCTTCGGACGACGGTCTCAGACCGTGGAGGAGAGGCCGCGCAGGGTGTCGAGCACCTCTCGGTCGGAGACCTGGCCGAAGTCCGCGTACCACTGCCCCACCGACTCGAAGTTGTGCGGCTGGTGCAGGCACATGAGGTCGTCGGCCTCCGCCTGCAGTTCCACGACGCTGCGCGCAGCGCAGACCGGTACGGCCAGAACCAGCCGTCCGGGGTTCTGGCGGCGCAGATGGCGCAGCGCGGCGCGCGCGGTGATGCCCGTGGCGAGGCCGTCGTCGACCAGGATGACGCTTCGGCCCTGCACCTGAGGTTCGGGCCGCCCGCCACGGTAGAGCTCGTCGCGACGGTGCAGTTCGAGCCGTTCCATGGCCACCTCCGCCGCGAACTCCGACTCGTCCAGCCCCAGGACTTCCAGCGCCAGGCGGTCGAAGACGGGCGGATCCTCGCCGACGATCGCCCCGATGCCGACTTCCGGTGCGCCCGGGGCACCGATTTTGCGGACCACGAGGACGTCCATGGGTACGTGCAGGGCACGGGCGACCTCCGCGGCGACGGGCACGCCGCCACGAGGCAGAGCGAGCACGACGACGTCAGTGAGGTCACCGTCCGCCGCCCATTCCAGGAGCCTGACGCCAAGCTCCTGGCCGGCGTGCCGCCGATTGTCGAATCGCATGGCGTCCCTCCTAGCGGCCGGCGTCCGAGGTGCGTGAACCCGGTTCCGCCATCCTCCGGTGCGCAACCGCCTTCACGCTGTCAGGGAGCACCCTGCTGGCGAGCCCCTGGACCTTGGTCCTGGCAGAACCCGCGACGAGCTTCTTCCTCCCGGCCATGAGCGCCTCGAAACCCTGCCGCGCCACCAGCTCGGGATCGTCCTTCGGCCGCCGGCCGACCTTTGTGTCCTCCATCCCTGCCCGGTGGAAGAACTCCGTGTCTGTCGGCCCCGGCATGAGTGAAGTGATCGTCACACCCGTGTCCTTGAGCTCGTTCTGCAAGGCCTGCGCGAACGACTGGATGAAGGACTTCGAGGCGTTGTACACGGCCTGGTAGGAGCCGGGCACGGTCGAGGCGATGGAGGAGGTGAAGAGCAGCCTGCCCTCGCCCCGGGCGACCATGTCCGGCAGCAGACGCTTCGCGAGCTGCACGGTCGAGGTGATGTTGAGGTCGATGATCCGGAGCTCGGCCGCGAGGTCCGTCTCGACGAACGCCCCGCCCTGGCCGACACCCGCGTTGAGCGCGGCGGCCGCGACCGGCCGGCCCGTGGCCGAGACGACCCGGTACAGCTGCTCCACGCCGCCCTGGGTGGCCAGATCGGCCTGGACCGTCTGGATTCCCACGCCTGCTCCGCTCGCCCGGACCTCGTCCGCCGCGAGGTGCAGTTCGCCGTCCTCCGCCGTCAGTACGAGGTCGAATCCGTGCTCCGCGAATTGCTTGGCCAATTCGAAACCGATGCCGCTCGATGCACCTGTGACGACGGCCAGTGGCCTGGTCTCGTTCATGCACACCGGGTACCCGTCACGACGTACGCAAACGTGCTCCGGCCGACTCGCCGACCGCGCGGGTCAGGTGCGTTCCAGCTGGGCGAGCAGGCTGCTGTCGAGGTGCGAGAGCAGATCTGCGGGGTCACGGTAGACGACTGCCGCTCCGGCGCCCTCCAGGTCGGCGCGCGCGATTCCTCCCGACAGCAGGGCTACGGCGCGGACGCCCGCATTCGCCGCCGCCGCCATGTCCCACACCGTGTCGCCGACGAACACCGCTTCACCCGCAGAGGCTCCGGCAAGCTCCAGGGCGCGCTGCACCGGATCGGGCGCCGGTTTGCCCTCGGAGACGTCGTCCGCGCTCGCCGTGCCCTCGATGACATCGTCCGCGTCGACAGCGCGGCGCAGAGCGGCCAGTTCCCCCCCTCCCGCGGAGGTGGCGAGGACGATCCGCCAGCCGCGGTTCGCCAAGGTGTGCAGCAGGTCGCGTGCCCCGTCCAGCGGTGCCAGGCGCTCGGCGTACGTGCCGTAGAGAGCCTTGTGTGTGGCGCTGATCTGCGCGTCCTGGTCGCGGTCCCTGCCGTCGCCCAGCAGATGCGCGATCAGATCGTCGGAGCCGAGGCCGATCGCCCGGTGGATGGCGTGGGTCGATACCCGGTGCCCCGCCTGGCGGAACGCCTCCCACCAGGTCGTCACATGCAGATGGTTCGTGTCGACGAGGGTGCCGTCGACGTCGAACAGTGCCGCGCGCGCCATGTCGTCCTCGCTCTCCGTGCGCCCTATGGCTTCAGCAGTGTCTTGATCATGCCGTCCCGCTTCGCCTGGAACATCTCGTACGCCTTCGGTCCGTTCTCGAGCGGCATCCTGTGCGTCGCGAAGCCCTCCACGCCGAGCACGTCCTTGTCGTCGAGCAGCGGCAGGATGTCGTCCACCCAGCGCTTGACGTTGGCCTGACCCATCCGGAGCTGGATCTGCTTGTCGAACAGGGTCAGCAGCGGCAGCGGGTCGGCCGCGCCGCCGTACACGCCGGACAGCGAAATCGTGCCGCCGCGCCGTACGACGTCGATCGCCGTGTAGAGCGCGCTCAGGCGGTCCACACCGGCGTGTTCCATGAACCGTTCGGCGACGGCGTCCGGCAGCAGGCCGGTGATCCACTGGGCGGCCTTCACGACGGGCGCGCCGTGCGCCTCCATCCCGACGGCGTCGATCACGGCGTCGGTCCCCCGTCCGTCGGTCAGATCGCGGATGGCGTCGCCGAGCCCCTTTCCGTACCTGCGCAGGTCCATCGCCGTGATCCCATGGTGTGCGGCCCTCGCCAGCCGGGTCGGCACCAGGTCGACGCCCAGGACCAGGCGGGCGCCGCGGTGCAGGGCGACGCGGGCGGCCATCTCACCGATCGGCCCGAGGCCCAGTACGGTGACCGACCCGCCGGGCGGGATGTCGGCGTACTCGACCGCCTGCCACGCGGTGGGCAGCACGTCGGACAGATATACGAAACGCTCGTCGGGAGGCCCGTCCGGCACCTTGATCGGAAGGCTGTTCCCGAAGGGGACCCTCATGTACTCGGCCTGCCCGCCCGGCACCTGGCCGTACAGCTTGCTGTAGCCGAACAGCGCGGCCCCCGTGCCCCGCTCGCGGACCTGCGTGGTCTCGCACTGCGACTGCAGGCCCTGCTCGCACATGAAGCAGTGCCCGCACGAAATATTGAAGGGGATGACGACCCGGTCGCCGGGGGCGAGGGAGGTCACCTCCGGACCTGTCTCCTCGACGATGCCCATGGGTTCGTGCCCGAGGATGTCTCCGGGGTCCAGATACGGGCCCATCACCTCGTACAGATGCAGGTCCGATCCGCAGATGCCGGTGGATGTCACCCGCACGATGATGTCTCCCGGATCCTTGATGTGAGGGTCGGGCACGGTGTCCACCCGCACGTCCCGCTTTCCCTGCCATGTCAGCGCGCGCATGCCGTCCTCCTGTCACGGTGATGGTTCCGGCGCACTTCGGGTCCCCCGAGGGCGTCTCGTTACACGTGGGCTGCGCACCACGACGACGTGCCGGTCCCCGTTTCATCCCTGCGGATCTGGACACCCGAACGCTCCGAGCACTGGATCAAGGTCACGGAGCAAGCCATGAGCCCGAACACAGAACTGCGGGTGGTGGTCACCGGGGCCACCGGCAATGTCGGCACCAGCGTGGTGCGGGCCCTGGCGGATCATCCGCAGGTCGGCTCCGTCCTGGGCCTCGCCCGCAGGATCCCCGAGCTGAGTGTCCCGAAGACCGAGTGGGCCACCGTGAATCTGGCCCGGCTGGAGGACACACATCTGCTCGGGCAGCACTTCGCCGGGGCGGACGCGGTTATCCATCTCGCCTGGCGGTTCCAGCCCACCCACGACCCGGTGGTCACCTGGGAGACGAACGTCCTCGGCTCGCTCGAGGTGTTCAACGCGGCCGCGTCCGCCGGTGTGCCCGCGCTGATCCACGCCTCATCGGTCGGCGCGTACTCACCCGGGCCGAAGGAGGGCCGCGGCGTCGACGAGTCGTGGCCGACCCATGGCTGGCCTGACGCCGCGTACTGCCGCGAGAAGGCCTACCTCGAACGAGTTCTGGACACCTACGAGCGGGACCATCCCGAGGTCCGCGTCGTGCGGATGCGGCCCTGCTTCCTGTTCAAGGAGAGCGCGGCCAGCGAACAGCGCCGCATCTTCGCCGGCCGCTTCCTGCCCGGGCCGCTGTTGCGACCCGAACTACTGCCGTACGTACCGGACTTGAAGGGCCTGCGCTTCCAGGCGCTGCACACCGACGACGCCGCGGAGGCCTACCGCCAGGCTGTGCTGCGCGATGTGCGCGGAGCGTTCAATCTGGCCGCCGGACCGGTGGTCGACGCAGGGTCGTTGGGCGAACTCCTCGACGCTCGCGTGGTGCGCGTACCGCGGCAAGCGGTACGGGCCGTGCTGGCCACTGCCTGGGGGCTGCATGTGGCCCCGGCGTCACCGCACCTGTTCGACGCGGTACTGCGGCTGCCCCTCCTCGACCCCTCTCGTGCGCATGACGAGCTGGGCTGGAAGCCGTCACACACGTCGCTCGAGGCAATCGCGGAATTCCTGCGTGGAGTTCGCCAGGGCAGTGGCGAACCCACGGCTCCGCTCGCGGGCCACAAGGCGCATTGAACCGGACCTCAAAGGTCGCTCGTCCCCCGCGACTCAGGCCGCATCGGCCATGATGCGGCCTCCTCACCCTCCACCATTCGTTCAAACTTTAACTATGCGGGGACCGCCCGCACGCGAAACCGCCGACACCCTCGGACGCGTTGACGTGCGGGGTCACCCCGGCCATCGCACGATGGTGCTGTCCAGGGCGTACTGACGCAGGCGGAGCCACCGGCTCCTGACGAGGGAGAACCGCAATGCGCCACTACCCGCCCATCGCAGACCACGGGATGATCGGGGACCTGCAGACCGTCGCCCTGGTGGCATCCGACGGAGCGATCGACTGGTTCTGCGCCCCGCGATTCGACTCGCCCAGCATCTTCGCCGCCCTCCTCGACAACGAGCGTGGCGGCAGTTTCAGGATCACCGCCGACCACCCGGACGCCCGCGTCACCCAGTTGTACCTCCCCGACACCGCGGTTCTCGTCACCCGCTTCCTCACCGCCGAGGGGGTGGGCGAGGTCGTGGACTTCATGCCGCTGGACTCCCCCGAAACCGCGACGGACCGGCACCGTATGTTCCGGGTGATGCGCGTCGTACGCGGCAGCGTGCGCTTCACCGTGGAGTGCAGCCCTCGCTTCGACTACGGCCGCGCCACGCACGCGCTCAAGCTGACCGAGTCGGGCGACAGCGCCGTATTCACCGGCCCCGGCATCGACCTGCACCTGCAGAGCAGCGCACCGCTGTGGACCGACAACGGCAACGATGTCCAGAGCACCGTCACGCTCCAGGCGGGAGAGACCGCCGCGGTCGTGCTGACCACCTGCGCCAACGGCGGGGAGCCACCCGAGCCGCTCGGCCGCGCCGTGGCGGAGTCCACCTGGCGGTCGACCGTACAGTTCTGGCACAGGTGGCTGCGTACCTCCCGGTACCGCGGCCGCTGGCGGCAGACCGTGAACCGCTCGGCCATCACGCTCAAGCTGCTCACCTACGCCCCCACGGGCGCCCCGATCGCCGCCGCCACCGCCGGACTGCCCGAGCAGGTCGGCGGCGAGCGAAACTGGGACTACCGCTACACGTGGATCCGGGACGCCTCGCTGTCCCTGGGGGCGCTGATCGACCTGGGTTTCACCGAGGAGGCGAACGCCTTCCGCCTCTGGCTCGGCGGGCGACTGGCCGCGGGCGCGACCGGCTCCGGCGAGCCGCTGCAGATCATGTACCGGGTGGACGGGGACCCGCACCTGAGCGAGGAGGTCCTCGACCACCTGGAGGGCTACCTCAAATCCTTCCCGGTACGCATCGGGAACGGCGCGGCCGATCAGCTCCAGCTCGACATCTACGGCGAGGCGGCGTTCGCCCTGACGCAGTCCGGCGGCATCGCGGAGACCGGCGGCTTCGAGGGCTGGCAGGCGATCGCCCGTGTCCTGGACTGGCTGGCCGACAACTGGGACCAGCCCGACGAGGGCATCTGGGAGACCCGCGGCGGCCGCAAGGACTTCACCTACAGCCGGCTGATGTCCTGGGTGGCCTTCGACCGCGGCGTCCGTCTGGCCCGGGAGTACGCGCGCCCCGCCGACCTGGAGCGCTGGACCGCCACCCGCGACGCGATCTTCCTCCAGGTGATGGAGCGCGGCTGGAGCAAGAAGCGCCGGGCATTCGTCCAGCACTACGACTCCGACGTCCTGGACGCCTCACTGCTGCTCATGCCCCTCGTCGGGTTCGTCGCGCCGAAGGACCCGCGCTGGCTCGCCACTCTCGACGCCATGGACCGCGAGCTGGTCTCCGACAGCCTCGTCTACCGCTACGACCCGTCCGCGTCCCCCGACGGACTGCGGGGCTCCGAGGGCACGTTCACCCTGTGCACCTTCCACTACGTACATGCGCTCGCCCGTGCGGGCCGCGGCGACGAGGCACGCTACGCCTTCGAGAAAATGCTCACCTACGCCAACCATGTGGGGCTCTTCGCCGAGGAGATCGGCCCGACGGGAGAGCAACTGGGCAACTTCCCCCAGGCGTTCACCCACCTGTCGCTCATCACGGCGGCGATGGCGCTGGACGAAGCACTCGACAAGGCCGAAGCCCGGGAGCCGTAGCCGACTCGTGAGCTATGTTTCACGCGTGGGACGAGAAGGAGGCACACCGGTGCCATCAGGGCAGCAGGCACGAGCGCAGGCGGCTGCGATCACGCCGGGACAGCAGTCTCCGGACACCGAGGCGGCCCCCACGGACAGGGTCCTCGCACTGTTCGGCGGCCACCGGCTGTCGCCCGCCCAGCGGCGCATCGCCCAGTACCTGGTCGACCACCTCACCGAAGCGGCGTTCCTGTCGATCACGGAGCTCGCGGAGCGCGTGGGGGTGAGCCAGCCGTCGGTGACCCGCTTCGCCTCGTCCTTGGGTTTCAGCGGCTTCCCCGCGCTCCGCGAGGCGCTCCAGCCCATCGCGCTCAGCGCGGTCGCCCGTCACCCGGACACGCGCGAAGAGATCCGCCGCAATGAGCTGCAGGCCGCTGTCGACGCCGAGATCGAGAACCTGGAGAGCCTGCGGCGCCTGCTCGCCGACCCCAACCAGATCCTGGACGTCGGCCGCGAACTTGCCCGGTCGACGCCGCTGACGATTCTGGGCCTGCGGATCTCGGTGTCCCTGGCGGAGTACTTCGCCTACGCGGCGAGGCGGATCCACCCCGATGTGCGCCTGGTGACCCGCGGGGGCAGCGTCGCCTACGACGCGCTGCTCCAGTCGCGGGAGGCGGGCGGGACATGGGTGCTCGCCTTCGCGATGCCGAGGCACGCCAATGAGACCCTGGCGGCGATGCGGGCCGCCCGCAGGACGGGGCTGCGCGTCGCGCTGATCACCGACCTGACACTCGGGCCGCTGGTGGACGAAGCCGATGTGGCGCTCACCGCGGGCACCGGATCCCGGCTCGTCTTCGACTCGTATTCGGCGCCGGGGGTGCTGTCCGCAGCCGTCCTGCAGGCCATGGCCGACGCGGATCCGGGGCGTACGCAGGTGCGGCTCGAGGGGTACGAGCAGGCCGCGGAACAGCACAACTTCTTCCTCGAGGACTGACGCGGACCGGCGCGCACCGGTTCAGCCGCGGCATCACAACCCGTGCATGAAATTTTTCATACTCTTGCTTACTCAACGGTATATATATTTACTGCACCTGGTGACCGCCGGTGCGCCCCGAAGCCGCGAGCAAGTTTCAGCCCTTCCCGAAGGAAATTCCGCAGGCCACATGACCGAACACCCAGGGACGACGCTCCCTCCTCACGTCGCCCCATGGTGTTCCACCCGGGCGCTCCGCTTCTCGCGGACACCCGTGGCGGCCCTGGTCAACCCCTGGGCCGGGGCCGCCAAAAACCTCCACCCTCAGAGCCCGCACGCATCGCATCCGGAAGGGACGACGATGTCCTCCCAGATCTACACACCGCTCAGCCCGGACTGGCCTTGTCAGGTCAAGGCCCCCGGCAGCCACGACTGGGAGCGCACGGCGGCACGCTGGCTGCGAGACCTCCTGCCGGCCCGCTACGCCGGCTACTCGACGCTCACCCGCCACCACATCCTTCTCGCGCGCCATGCGCAGCTCCAGCTGCAGCACGAGATCCGGGCCGTGCGGGTCGCGCTGCAGACCAGCAGAGCGGAGCTGCCCACCCTCGGAGTGTCCGACGCGATCATCGAGAGCACCATCAGGCTGTACGCCATCGAGCTGGAGCAGCTCAACCGGCTCGCCCGCGGCGTCCGGCTCATCACCGAAGCCCTCCTGGCGGGCACGGATGTCCAGCGCAGGCGGTCACACGCCTAGCGTTCAGTGCAGGCGGTCACACGCCCAGGAGCGCGTCAACCTCCACTCCCCTGCCCCACCCCGGCAACCCGCGGCTCCACGGGGGTTCACCGCGCGCGGCTCAGGCGGGTCGGCTACCTTCATTACGGCCGACAGCCTGCCGGGCACGGATCGTACTTCTCCGACCCCCCAGGGTCAGGCAAATCGGCTGATTTGCGCGCTACCAACGGCGCCCCCGTCCACCATGCTGGGCGGGGGCGCCGTTCCGGGCTGAGAGCCGCTGGCAACGGGAGGCAACGGGTGTCAGGTTTGGTGCAAGCCCCCGACCGCGACGGGAAGCTGGCATACGAGGAGTGGGGGGACCCCAAGGGGTACCCGGTATTCCTGCTGCACGGCACGCCCGGCAGTCGGCTTGGGCCCCGCCCCCGGACCTTTGACCTGCACAAACTCGGGATCCGCCTGATCGCCTACGACCGCCCGGGGTACGGGGATTCGGACCGCCACCCCGGCCGGAGAGTCGCCCACGGCGCGAAGGATGTCGCCGCCATCGCCGACGCGCTGGATCTTGAGCAGTATTCGGTGGTCGGCCGCTCCGGCGGGGGGCCGCACGCACTGGCGTGTGCGGCACTGAACCCCGACCGGGTGGCGAGCACCGCCGCGGTGGTCACTGTGGCGCCGCCGGACGCCGAAGGCCTGGACTGGCTGGTCGGCATGGCCGATTCCAATGTGATGACGTACAGCATGATGGCCCGGCACTCGCCGGATCTCACCCAGGTGGGCGCACTTCTCGCGCGCAACGCCGACGCCATCCGAAGAAACCCGTCCTCCCTCCTCAGCTCTCTGATGGGGGAGATGCCCGATGTGGACCGTCTGGTTGTCGAGGATGCCGGGATCCGTGACCTGCTTCTGCTCAACTACCTTTCCGCTGTTGGTGAGTTGACCGGACGGGAAGCGGAGCTGGAGGATCCGCCGGAGCCGGCGGGCTGGGTGGACGATCTTGTGTCCTTCCGCGAGCCGTGGGGCTTCAGGCCTGAGGACATCGAAGGCGTACCGGTCCTGCTCTGGCACGGCGAGCAGGACGTCTTCTCCCCCGTCAGCCACTTCCGCTGGCTGGCGGACCGGATTCCCGGAGCGACCGCCGTACTGCAGCCCTCGGCCGCCCACTTCGCGGCGCTGCCGGCGCTGCCGCGGATCCTGGCCTGGGTCCGCGACAGCGCAGCTGCGCTCAGATCGGGTGCGGCTCCAGCTCCAGACCACTGCGCTGCCAAGACCGAAGAGCCACCGTCTTCGGATGGTCGGCGCCGAGCCGTTTGATCATCTCGGCCAGGGCCTCGTCGCGCCTCGCCTCGGCCGCACTCGGCTCACCGAGTTCCCGCAGCAGTACGGCAAGGTTGCCCGCGCACACCAGACCGGCGGGGTGGCTGGACTGCAGGACTTCTCGCAGCTGGTCGAAGACCGCTTCGTACGTCCTGCGGGCCTCCTTGCGACTTCCCTGCTCCGCCTGCGCGTTGGCGAGGTTGACCCGGCAGACAAGGACGTGCGGGTGGTTCTCCCCGAGGAGTTCGGTGAACGCGGCCACCGCCTGGTCCGCGAGAGCCTGGGCTTCGGCGGCCTTACCGGCGCCCAGCAGATGCACCGCGTAATTCGCTGAGCAGGCGACCGTGTGCGGGTGGTCCTCGCCGAGGCTGCGCCGGAGGTCGTCCAGCACCGCGCGCCCCAGCTCCAGAGCCTCAGCCGTCCGGTCCAGCGCCATGAAATCGCTGGCCAGGCTCATCTTCAGCAGCAACCGCTCCGGCGAATCCCCGCCCTCGCCCTCCGGCGTGTACTTCAGGACGTTGCGGGTGAACTGCTCCGCCTCGCCCGGCCGTCCCGCACGGCGCAGCGAACCGGCCAGCCCCTTGACGGTGTTGAGGACGGTGGGCGCGCCCTCGGTGAGTTCGAGGTTGCGCAGGCAGCGGTCATGAGCCTGCTTGAGCAGGCTGACGGAGCCCGCGTAGTCGCCGCACTCCCGCAGATCACGCCCAAGGTTGACGGCCGACTCGATGGTCAGGGGGTGGTCGGGGAGGAGGATCTCCTCGCGGGTCTCGAAGGTTTTGCGGTCCAGATCGCGTGCCGCGTAGTAGTCGCCGGAAACCGACAGGGAGACCGCGAGGTTGTTGGCCGCGGTCAGCGTGCGCGGGTGGTCATCGCCGTAGACGGCGCTGTATCTCTGATGGGTCTCCCGGTCATACGCCAGCGCTTCGTCGAAGCGGCCGAGACCCCGCAGATCGGCGGCGATGCTACTGGTCGTCATGAGGACGTGCTGGTCGTCCTTGTCGCCGAGGACGGCGAGCTGCCGCTCCAGAACTTCCTCGTCCAGGGCCAGCGACTCGTCGTACTTACCCTGTGCCCGCAGGATGTTGCCGATCTGGAACTTCATGTGCAGCATCCAGCGCTCGTCGGTGTCTCCCGCCGCGCTCCACTTGGCCACGCACTTCTGGCAGCGCTCCATGGCCTGTGCGAATTCCCCGCGGCGGCGCAGCTGGCGGACTCGGTCGACGAGAAGCTCTCGCACACCGTCGTCGGGCGTGGTCATTGCCCAGGGCGTGCCGAGGTGCGGCCAGAGGATCCGGTACTGGTCCCAGGTGTTGGGGTCCTCCGGGTCGTCCTTCCCCGGCCGGGCCGCGACCAGCGCGCGGTAGACCGTTTCACGTGCTTCCCGCTGCTCCTGCTCGGTCATGCTGTTGCGCATGGAGAGCTGGACCAGCCGGTGTACCTGGACGCTTCTGGCCTTGCGGTCGACGCGGATGAGGGCGAAACGGCTCAGCTCCTGGTAGGCGCGGGACACAGTCCGGCTGCCGCCCAGGGTTCGGGCGATCTCGACGCCTTCCAGCAGGTCCATGGAGATGGGCTCGGGGCTGAAGTACGAGCACAATTGGAGCAGCCGTACCGCGGGTGGGTAGTTCTCCTTGAGTCGGTCGATGGCGAAGTCCCAGGTGCCGCCGGTCGCGTTGGTGAGATCGGCGATCTGGTCGCCGTGGCCGCGGTCTTCGGCACCGGCCGTCGGCACCTGGAGCAGCCTGATGTACTCGCGGGCGCTCAGGCCGGTCTGCTTGATGCCTGCCGCGGCCTGCTCGACAGCGATGGGCAGGTCGCCCAGGGCTTCGGCGACCAGGTTGGCCTCCTCCGGGCCCCAGTCCGGGAGCCTGCGGCGCAGGTGGCTGACGCTCTCGGGGCGGCTGAAGACGCCGATCTCGACGGTCTCGGCGTAGCGGCCCCAGCCTTCGGAGCGCTGGCTGGTGATCAGGACGTGTCCCGAACGCCCGCTCTTGAGGATGTCGGGCAGGTTCCCCGCCTCGTCCGCGTTGTCGAGGATCAGCAGCCAACGGTGGTACGGCTCCCCCAGGTCGAGGGCTTCCCGTACCGCTCGCGCCGTCTCGGTGAGGTTCTTCCGCTCGGGCAGACGGAGCGACCGGGCCATCGCCGCGTACTGCCCGACGGCGAGGTCGGGCTGCTCGGCCTGAATGTGCCACACGACGTCGTAGTCGCCCTTGTAACGGTGGGCGAATTCCTGCGCGAGGAGCGTCTTTCCGACTCCGCCCATGCCTCTGAGGAGGATGGCTTGATTCCCAGTCCGCAGCCGCTCTCTGATGGTCTCAAGGAGTTCGGTGCGGCCGGTGAAGGAGGTTGTGCGCAACGGAACCGACCAGACGGGCGGCTCGGCGCCCGGATAGCGCGGAGCCAGCCGGTCCGGGCCGGTGAAGTGGGCGCGGGGCTGCGGCAGGGGAGCTGCGTCGAAGGCCCGCAGCAGGATCTCCCTGGCGGCCTCCTCGGTGTCGCAGCGGGTGAGGTCGGCGAGTCGCTCGGTGAAGGGTGCGCTCACCGGCACATCCTCGATCCGTACGGGCACCAGGTGCCGGCGGTTGCCGAGCTTGTCCGGCGAGAAGACCGTCTCCCATGTCGTCCTGAAACGGGAGGAGCGGAGATAAGCGCCGGACAGCACGGCGAGGGTGTGGGAGGTGGACTCCACGCCGCGTTCGGTCTCGGCCTTGAGCCGGGCGCCCTCGTCGGTGCCCTCCTGGGCCAAGTGCACCCGGAATTCGGCGGCTTCGAGCACGGCACGGATCCAGTCGGCCCAGGTGCGGTCCTGCGGGACATAGCTGATGTACACGTCGGACACGTCGAGGGGCCGACGGCGGGTGTACTGGTCGAGATAGCGCTGGCGCAGCCCCTCCTCCATACGCGGCATCGAGGTCACCTCGCCGTCGGAGACGACCGCGGTGAGCCGTTCGTAGGCGGCGAGCAACGTGGAGGGATTGCCGGGGGTGTCGCGGAAGGGAGCCAGCAGTTCCTCGTACGAATACGAGGGCCGGTAGGGGATCTCGACCTTGCCCCAGTAGTCGTGCGGGGCGATGGTGCTGTGCCTGCCGAGGATCCTGCCGAATCGCAGCCGGATCTGGCCACGGGCGGCGTCGAGCCGGTCGGCCTGGCCGTTGGTGTCCTCGACTCGCATCGGTACGGGCAGGATGCGGATGTTCCGGAAGCTGTACATCGCGTCGATGCGCTCGGCGACCGCGGCCGCTCCGTCGATGCTCTGGCTGCTGGGGGTGAAGCAGGAGACCAGCGTGTGCGGCAGATTGACGGTGCAGATGTCGGAGATATCACTCAGGCCGGTCCGGCTGTCGATGAGAACGTAGTCGTAATTCTGGACGAACTCACACTTGAGGGACTCGATGAATTCCGTCGCCAGCGGGCCGTCCATGAACGGCTTCCAGTCGAACTGCGAGAAAGCGCTCAGATAGCCCTTGTTCTTGGTGCCCGCCGGGAGGTAATCGAGCCTGCCGTTCTCGGGGAATGCCCAAATGACCGGAATGACACAGTGGTTGAAGCGGGCCCGTTCGGCGACCCATGCCTCGTCGACGACCGCGGCCCGCTCGTGGGTGTCCCAGCCCGGGTACTGCACCTCGGCGAGCCGCTGCTGCTCCAGCAGTGCCTGGCTGAAACGGCTGACGAGGTCGAGCACACCCGGTGTGGTGAGGAGCTTGTCCTGGTCGAGAAAGGGATGCAGGAAACGGTCGAGGCCAGGGGCGTCGAGGTCCCAGTCGACCACCAGCACCCGTTTCCCGGACGACGCGAGGATCCAGGCGGTGTTGGCGAGTGCCATCGTCCGTCCCGTACCGCCCTTGTACGAGTAGAACGTGATGATCCTGCCCGCGTCCTCGCCGGTCATGGCCTGGCCTCCGCGCCGCCCTCGTCGGTGCCGAGTCCGTCGGCACCGACCCCCGGCAGTCTCCCCGCCATTGTGCTCCGCGGGGACGATTGCGGCTGAATGTACCTCAGATAACGCATGTAGGCGGACTCCGCCAACTCACCGAACCACAAGGCAAATGCGTCGGCCGTGACAAGGCCCCGCACAGCGAACTGCTGTCCCATTCTTCCCTCCCTCAAATAGCGGGGGAAAGCGGATTCCAGAAGTCCGCGTAGCCGTTCGGAATGTTCCTTGGTCTGCGGGTCGTCGTCCGCGAGGGCGGTCAGCACAGCTGTCCAGGGCCGGTATGCCTCGTCGAAGGCGCGGGCCTGGCGGGCGACCTTGGCATCGTGCAGCGCCCAGGGGTCCACAACGAGGATCCAGGGCGCGGCCGGTGTGTCCGTGCCCCGCAGTTCGACGAGGGTCTTGTCGAACGACACCACCTCGGGGTCGAAGCCCAGATTGCGGGCCAGCTCCGTGACCTGCTCGGCGACCGGACCGCCCGCCACCGGGCCGTACGGCCGCCAGTCGAGCGGACGCGGGCCGTAGCGCGCGGCCTCGCGGCCGAGCGGCAGCCGCTCCTCGGACGGGGCCAGCACGGTGATCCGCAGCGGCGGGCTGGGCGGCGTCGCCGCGAACGCGTCCGGCAGCCGGGCCAGTCCGGCCGGATCGAGGGGGCCCGGCGCCCAGGTCCCGGCAGCCGCGGCGGTGGCGATGCGCTGCGCGAGCCATTCGGTGACCTGGAGGGCCTGGCCCTCCTCCAGGTCCAGCAGCTGGTGCAGCCCCATGGCCGCGTAGGCCTCCTCCGCGTCGCCCGTTCCTTCCGGAACCGCAGGGGTGTCCTGGACCGCCGTAGGCACCGAGGCGGCCGGATAGGGCGTCCACAGCACGGGCACGATCCGGGGAGCGGTCCCCGGCGCGGTCCGGTTCGTGACGGCGGTCCACTGACGGCCGCACAGCGAGTCGGTGAAGTACCGCTTCGAATACAGCGGGACGAACACCCGACAGCCGGTCAGCGCCCGTACGGACTCATCTCCCGGGGTGCCCGGCTGCTCGACGAAACCGGCCTTCGCCTTCGGCACTCCGGCGTGCGTCGCGACCCTGTCCCGCAGCTTCTCGTAGAAGTCGAAGACGAGCCTGTCGGGGTTGTGCCCGGTGCGCCGGTCGCCCGGGATCCGTGCGTAACTCAAGAAGAAGAGCGGCATCCTACGGTCCCTCCTCGAATACGTTCCGGAGGTCGTCGAACAGCCCTATGTCGCACGGCTCGAGGCGCGCCTGCTGGGCGACTTTGACGATCGTCTGGGCGATTCCCCAGACGGCCCTGCGGTACTGCAGCGAGTACCCCGCCTCGCGCAGTCCGTAGAGGCCCATCTTCAGGTAGGGCGGTCCGAGGTCCGGGTGCGTGTACTGGACCGCCTCGGCGACCGGCGGCAGATCCAGGTGTGCGGGACTCAGCCAGAGAACAGGGACGATCGCATTGACCGTGTAGGGCCGGGTCCGGTGCTGCTCCGCCTGCCGCCGTGCGAAGGCGTCCCACTCCTTGCCGCACCATTCCCGGGAGAAGTACCTCTTGGTGTAGACGGGTACAAAGACCTGACAGGTCGCCAGCGCCTGCTTGAGGTTTCTCTCCCAGTCGGCGCCGATGCCCATCCGCCGGTCCAGGAAGCCGGGCGGCTGGGTGCCGTCGTGGTCGGTCAGTTGCATGACGTGGCGGCACAACTCCCGGTGGAAGTCGACCAGATCCTGGTCCGGGTGCTCTCCACGCCGTTCTTCCTCCGTCGAGGGGACACGCGCGTAGCTGAGAAAGAAGTACGGGTCCTGATCCATGGGGCTCGTGGGGCTCGCGGACGGCGGTGAGGAGGAGAACGGATGGCTCATGGCCTCGCCTCCCCCGTGATCACTGCCGGCCGCCCGCCGACAGGGTGCCCCCGGCGGCGCGGCCGGTGCCCGAGCATCCATTGGAGCGCGAAGTCCCCTGCCGGTACTAGGGGTTGAAGGCAACGGATCATTGCGCCGTCCGGTCGAGTGCCTGTGCCGTCGCGCGAATGCCCGCCAGCAGACGCTCGCCCACACCGGTGGCCGCACCGGCGTCGTCCAGCGTGTCCAGCGCGGCCAGCACCGCGTCACGCCAGTACGACGTCCACCGGGCGGCGTCGTCGGTGCCTGATCCAGGCGCTGATCCGGGCTCTGATCCGGGCGCCGTGCGCCGGGCGCGGATCCGCCAGACGTCGGCCACCGCGAGATGGGCGTAGACACCCTGCAGCACGGCGTCGGGCGGCCGAAGGTCCGCGCGCCAGGCGACCCGGTGCAGGCCGCGCTCCACGTCGACCAGGTCGTACATGTCCTGCAGCGCACCGAGCTTGACGTGCTGGAACTCGTGGATCAGCAGGAGGGCCAGGTCATCGGCGGAGGGCGGCAGTACGATGCCGACCGCGCCGAACGCATGCCGGGACGTCTCGCTCACCGCCGGGGATGCGAGCGGGGTCACCGCGCGCAGTCCGGCGGCGAGCCCGTCGGCGTAGTGGGGGTATTCGGCCAGGATGATCTGCCAGGCGCTGCCGAACGCCTCCTGCCAGCTGTGGAATTCGGCGGCGCCGAGCCGGGGCAGGACCGCGGACTGGTAGCGGGTCCGGTAGGGATCGGTGTCCTCCAGCGCCACGCGCACCCCGTCCGCCTCCAGGAATCGCAGCGGCTCCCAGACAAGGGTGTCCGGCAGGGCGGTCAGCGGACGGCCCTCGACCGTGATCTCGCCGTCCTCTGCGCAGACCGTCAGCTCATGAGCACCACCGTTCACCAAGAGCCGCCCCAGTCCCGGCAGTTGTAAGCCCCCTTCGCGCAGCGGCACCGTCAGACTCAGCCGCTCCCCCGTCCGGACAGCGGCGGCCAGGGCGATCTCGGCGGGCCGCCCCGGGTCGGGATCCGCCCCCTCACAGATCTCCAGCGCCCAGACCCGCAGATAGGGGTCGGCCAGCACCGCGTCCAGGGCGGCGGGAGACAGTGCGGAAATCGACTCCCAGGCCGCCGACGGGTGCGGAGCCGCCCGGTGAGCGGCCGCGAGAAGCGCCAGCCGCAGGCTGCTCTGCGCCTGGGCCAACTCACGGACGGCAGCCGCTGAGCCATGGCCGCCGGCCAGCTCGTCGAAGTGCGTCCGGCGCAGGCCGTGCGAGGGGACGGTGTCATCGGCGCGTTCCACGTACTGGATCAGTTTCAGCAGATCGGCGCAGTACACCGAGGGGTTGTCGAAAGCGTCGGCCGTTGTCGAGGCCGGGGTCCGGAAGCGGTGGCCGTACAGTCCGCCGCCGCACACTTCCGCCACCGGGCACGCGCGGCACTGGGCCGACAGTCCGCCCAGGCCCTGTCGCTGGGCCCGGATGCCGGGGTGGTCGGCGGCTTCGTCGAAGCGGTCGCGCGCAACATGGAAGCCTGTTTCCGGAGCGCCGTGGGCGACGGTCTTCAGCCAGTCCGCCTGTTCGATGGCGCCGTCGGTCTCTACGACGAGCAGGTCCGAACTGCCCAGACCCAGCGCCTCGGTAAGGCTGAGGCCGCCCTTGGCGAGCCTGGTGATCGACTCGAACATCCGGATCCGTACGGGCTTCCCGTCGGCCGTCCACCTCTCATGGACAGCGATCAGCCAGTCCGCGTAGTCCGTCTCTCCCCGCGGGCGCGGCGGTGGCCGGTCCCAAGTGGCGTGCGGCAGCAGGAAGTCGATGCCCGGCGGGTCGAGTTCGACCAGGGTCCGGTACACCGCAACCGGATCGTTCTCCACATCGACCGTGCACAGCAGGCCGCCGAAGGCACGCCGGTGGGCGGGCGCTCCAAGTCTCCGGACAGCTCGCACCACGTCGTCGTAACTGCCGGATCCATCGGCCCTGATCCGGTGCCGGTCGTTGGAGATGCGGTCGCCGTCGAGCGAAATGCCGGTGACGATGCCCTCGTCGGCCAGCATGGCGCAGAACTCGTCGTTCAGCCGCAGCCCGTTGGTCTGCATGCGCAGGTCGAGACCGCTCACCCCGCGCAGCGCGCCTCGCAGTTCGCGGGCGAAGCCGCGCAGCCGCTCACGGCCGGCCAGCAGCGGCTCACCGCCGTGGAGCACCACATGCACGCGGGACAGGCCGTGCACGGCAGCGTGTTCGGCGATCCGGCCGACGGTGAGCCGGAAGATCTCATCCGGCATGGTGACCGGGCGGCCGCGCCAACTCTGGTCCGCGTGCCGGTAGACGTAGCAGTGGTCGCAGGCCAGGTCGCACCTGCTGTGCACTTTGACCACAAACTGACGGAATGGCCTCGTCCCCGCCGTCACCTGAGCGTTCCCCCCGTCCGTCGATCAAGGCGAGGTCTGGGCGGACCCGGAGGACTGGAATGCGGACACCGTCTCTCCGTGCGCCGAGCCCACCCGCGCCAGCACGGCGTTCTGAGCCGCCTCCGACACCTGTCCCAGCGGGGTGCCGCTGTGGTCCTCGATGGCGCCGAAGATGATCGCGGGCGGCTGCTCGTCGCTGGCCATAGGGGGGTCTCCTCGGGTGTGCGGCTCCGGGCGGCCTCCTTATCGTCACGCCGTGATTACGTAACGACAAGACACCCACCGGCCAACTCGGGCGGAGCGCCTGCGCCGCGTCTCGTCCGCATCCAGGAACTCGACGATCCCCTCGCCGAGCCTGTCACCGTTTTCTGCGGATGAGGATGACCGTCAGCGCGGCGAGTGCGGCCACCACAAGGACTACCGCCGCGCGCTTGGCGACCGGGACACCCGCAGTGCGCAGGAGGTCGATCGGTTCGGCCTCGTACCAGCCGGTGCGGCCGAACGCGGCAGGCTCGGCGCTGCCGGCCTCGGCGCGGTCGGGGCTGGTGGCTGCGCCCTCCCCGGCGCCGGCGGGCGCGCTCACAGACGGCTCCCCGCTCGCCAACTGCCGTGACACACAGTCGGCGAACTGGCCGACGAGCTTGTCGCCCACATCGGCCATGACGCCGCGGCCGAACTGGGCGGGCCGTCCGGTGATCGTCAGATCGGTGACGACCGTGACCGAAGTACCACCGTCCCCTTCGGCCAGTGTTCCGGTGACGGTGGCTCGCGCGGTGCCTTGCCCGCGAACTTCCTTGCCGTGCGCGGTCAGGACGATCCGGTGCGCCGACTCGTTCATCTCCTCGAAGGTGGCGGTGCCGAAGTAGGTCACGGTGATCGGGCCGACCTTCACCTTCACCCTGCCCATGATGTGCTCGCCGTCGAAGCCCTCCACGGTGGCGCCCGGCATGCAGGGGGCGATCCGCTCGATGTCGAGCAGCACCCGCCACGCCTCGCCGACCGGGACAGGGACTGTGAACTGGTGTTGCAGCTCCATGGTCTTCTCCTCACACCGGCTTCAGACGGGCACGGTGGATCGCTCCGGCTGTTTGTGCCAGCGGGCTGCCACTGCCGCCCCAGCGCAACGCGACGATCTCCGCCGCGATCGAGACCGCCACCTCCTCGGGAGTACGGGCGCCGAGGTCGAGGCCGATGGGCGAGCGCAGCCGCTCCAGCTCGGCTGCGTCGACTCCGTTGGCCCGCAGGCGCGCCAACCGGTCCTCGTGCGTACGGCGGCTGCCCATCACACCGATGTAGGCGGCCGGGGTGCTCAGGGCCACTTCGAGCAGCGGCACGTCGAACTTCGGGTCGTGGGTGAGCACGCAGATCGCGGTCTTGTCGTCGACTTCGGTGCCCCCCAGATACCGGTGCGGCCAGTCGACCACCACCTCGATCCCGTCCGGGAAGCGGCGGGGGTCGGCGAAGACCGGGCGCGCGTCGCACACGGTGACCCGGTAGCCGAGGAACGCGCCGATCCGGGCCACCGCGGCGGCGAAGTCGATCGCGCCGAACACAAGCATCCGCGGCGGCGGGGCGAAGGACTGGAGGAACACGGTGACGTCGTCCTCGCGCCGTTCGCCGTGCGGGCCGTAGTGACGTCGGCCCGTCGCCCCCTGCGCCAGCTCGCCGCGCGCGTCGGCGGTGACCGCGGCGTCGAGGCCGGCCGATCCGAGCGAGCCGGAAACCGCGTCCGGCCAGACGGCCAGTACGGCGCCGCGCGGGGCGGGGCCGTCGATCACGGTCGCCACCACGACCGGGCGGTGCTCGGCGACCGACGCGGCGACCTCGCCGAACGAGCCGTCGGACACGGCCGAGACGGAGCGTACGAGGAGGGTGATCTCGCCGCCGCAGGTGAGCCCGACGGCGAAGGCGTCCTCGTCGCTGTAGCCGAAGGTCTGCAGCTGCGCCCGACCGGTCTCGACGACGTCCTTGGCGAGGTCGAACACCGCGCCCTCCACGCAGCCGCCGGAGACGCTGCCCACGACCTGGTCGTCCGGGCCCACCGCCATCGCCGCCCCGGGGCCGCGCGGCGCACTGCGGCTGACCGCGACGACGGTGGCAAGCCCGAACGGGCTTCCGGAGGCGTACCAGCGGCTCAGCGCCGGGAGGATCTCACGCACCGGCCGCACCTCTCACCACTGCCGCCAGGCGCTCCAGGGCGCCCAGGCTGTGCCCCTCGACGAACGCGTCCACGTGGGGCAGCGCCGCGGCCATTCCGGCCGCCAGCGGCTCGTATCCCGGGCGCGCCTTGCGCGGGTTGGCCCACACCACCCGGTGGGCCAGTCGGTGCAGCCGCCGCATCTGGGCCGCGAGCAGCGCCGGGTCCGAGCGCTCCCACCCGTCGGACAGCACGACGACCACCGCTCCACGGGCGGTGCCCCGCTGCCCCCACCGGTCGAGGAAGCCGCGGAGCGTCTCGCCGAGCCGGGTGCCTCCGCTCCAGTCGGGCACCGCCGACGCGACAGCGGCCAGAGCGGTGTCCGGATCGCGGTGCGCCATTTCGCGGGTCACGCAGGTCAGCCGGGTGCCGATGGTGAACACCTCGGTGCGCGTACGGGCAGAGGTACCGGACGGCGAGCCGTGCGCCGCTGCATGCGCGAAGCGCAGCAGGGCGTCCGCGTACGGGTCCATCGAACCGCTCACGTCCAGCAGCAGCACAACGCGGCGCGGCTTGGTCGCGGGGGCGCGGTGGCGCAGCCGCGCCGGCTCTCCGCCGCGGCGCAGCAACTCCCTTACGGTGCGCCGCGGATCGACACCGCCGCGCCGGGCCGGTCGCAGCCGGGGAGTGCGGCGCGGCTCGCCGCTCAGCGAGAACGCCGCGAGCAGCCGGCGCAGATGCGCGCGCTCGGCCGCGGACAACTCGGCCATGTCGCGGTGGCGCAGCACTTCCGCGGAGCTCGCAAGGGCGGCCGCGGGCGGCCCCCCGGCCCCTTCTTCCCCTGCGTCGAGAGGCGCGCGGGACTCGGCGGCCACCACGCGGAGCACGGGCCCCGGAGCCGGGACGCGGCGCACCCGGTCGGGGGGCCGCTGTTGCTGCGCGAAGTACGCCGCGAACACGCGCTCGTACCGCTCCAGGTCGTCCTGACTGCCGCACAGGGTGAGCCGGCCCGTCCAGTAGACGTCGGAGCGGCGCTCGGCCCCGAGGATGTCGAGCGCGCGCAGGAAGGTCTGCACGCGGTCGGGGCCCGTGGGGAGGCCTGCCTCGCGCAGTGCCCGGGCGAATCCGACGAGGACCGCCGTCGCGTCCACCGCTGGTGCCGCGGGCATGACGTCACGCTCCCCGGGCGGCGAGGACCGCGGTCAGGTCGAGAGACCTGGCCCGTTCCGCGTCCTCGCGGTATTTGAGCACCGAGCCGAGCGTCGCGACGGCCAGCTCCGCGTCGAGTTCTGTCGCGCCGAGCGCGTCCAGGGCCTCGGCCCAGTCGATGGTCTCGGCCACACCGGGCGGCTTGAGCAGGTCCTGCGTGCGCAGTGTCTGCACGACGGCGGTCACCTGTGCGGCGAGCCGTTCGGTCACCTGGGGCTGGCGCCTTCGGACGATCGCGAGTTCGCGTTCGAAGCCCGGGTGGTCGAACCAGTGGTACAGGCAGCGCCGCTTCAGCGCGTCGTGGACCTCGCGGGTGCGGTTGGAGGTGAGTACGACGACGGGCGGCGACTGGGCCCGCAGGGTGCCCAGTTCGGGGACGGTGACGGTGTACTCGGAGAGCAGCTCGAGCAGAAAGGCCTCGAACTCGTCGTCGGCGCGGTCGACTTCGTCGACGAGCAGCACCGACGGCTGGGTCTCCAGCGCCTGCAGCAGCGGCCGCGCGATGAGGAACCGTCTGCTGTACAGCTCGCTCTCCAGCCGGTCGGCGTCGGTGATCCCGGCCGCTTCGGCAGCACGCAGATGCAGCAGCTGGCGCGGGAAGTCCCAGTCGTACAGGGCCTGGGAGGCGTCGATGCCCTCGTAGCACTGGAGGCGGATCAGGGGTGCGTCGAGAACCTGCGCGAGAGCGGAGGCGAGCGCCGTCTTGCCCACGCCCGCATCGCCCTCGCAGAAGATCGGCCGGTGCAGTTTCAGGGCCAGGAAGCAGGCGATGGCGAGACCGTCGTCGACGAGATAGCCGGTCTTCTCCAGTCCTGCTCGCAACTCGTCCGGCCCGTCCGTCACACCTGTCACTCCATCCCGGCCGCGGCCAGTACCGCTCGCCGGGTGAGCACCCGAGCGAGGTGTTCGCGGTACTCGCGCGACGCCGACAGGTCGGACGCCGGACGGGTGCCTTCCGCTGCCGCTTCGGCGGCCCGTGCCACCGCCGCCGGGTCGGCGTCCGCCCCGGCGAGCGCCTCTTCGGTGGCGCTCGCCCGCAGGGGGGTCGTGCCCATGTTGGTCAGCCCGATACGGGACTCGGCGAGATGGCCGTCGTCGCGCCGCACCAGCGCCGCCACGCCGACGACCGCCCAGGCCTGGGCGGACAGGTTGAACTTCTCGTAATGGAATCCCCAGTTCTCCGTCTTCGGTACGCGGACCTCGACCAGCAGTTCGTCCGGCCGCAGCGCGGTCTGGAGGTAGTCGGTGAAGAACTCAGCGGCCGGGATGGTGCGCCGGCCCTGCGGCCCGGCGGCCACCAGCTCGCCGTCGAGGGCGAGCAGCACCGCCGGCAGATCACCCGCCGGGTCGGCGTGCGAGAGGGAGCCGCCGAGCGTGCCGCGGTGCCGTACGGCGGGGTCGGCGACCGTCTCGGCAGCCGCGGCCAGCAGCCCTGCGTGGCGGCGCACCAACGGGTCGTGGATGACGTCGTGGTGTGTGGTCATGGCCCCGATCACGAGCGAACCGGCGGCGGCGTCCTCGCGCACCCCGCGCAGTTCGGGGATCCGGCCGACGTCGACCAGCAGTTCGGGGAAGGCGAGCCGCAGACGCAGGATGGGGATCAGGCTCTGACCGCCGGCCAGGACCTTCGCCTCGTCGCCGCCGTCCGCCAGCGCGCGTACCGCTTCGTCGACCGTCTGCGGCCGCGCGTAGTCGAATGCAGCGGGAATCACGACGTCGCCTCCTCGGCCCTGGCCTGTTTGACGGCCTGCCAGATCCGCTCCGGCGTGCACGGCATCGCCACGTCGCTCACGCCGAGCGGCCGCAGTGCGTCCACGACCGCGTTGACCACAGCCGGGGTTGACGCGATGGTCCCGGCCTCGCCGACGCCTTTGACACCCAGGGGGTTGGACGTCGCCGGGGTCTCGGTGCGGTCGGTGACAAAGCTGGGCAGGTCGGGTGCGGAGGGCACCAGGTAGTCCGCCATGGTGCCGGAGACCAGGTTGCCCTCGGTGTCGTACACAGCCTCCTCGAAGAGCGCCTGGGCGATGCCCTGGGCCAGGCCGCCGTGGATCTGGCCCTGGACGATCATCGGGTTGATCACCTTGCCGACGTCGTCGACGCAGACGTAACTGCGAATGCGGGCCCGGCCTGTCTCGGTGTCGACCTCGATGGCGCACAGATGGGTGCCGTGCGGATACGAGAAGTTGTCCGGGTCGACCAGGTGCTCGGCGTTGATCGTCGGTTCCATGCCGTCGGGCAGGTCGTGCGACGAGAACGTCTCGAAGGCCACTTCCTGGATGGTCTTCGTCGCCTCGGGCGAACCCTTCACCGAGAAGGTGCCGCCGGAGAATTCCAGGTCGGCCTCGTTCGCCTCCAGCAGGTGCGCGGCGACCTTGCGGGCCTTGGCGACCACCTTCTGCGCGGCCTGGTGGACGGCGACCCCGCCGACCACGAGCGAACGGGAGCCGTATGTGTCCATGCCCTGCGGAACCGCCCTGGTGTCGCCGTGCACCACCTCGACATCGTCGAACGGCACGCCGAGCTCGTCGGCCGCGATCTGGCTCCAGCAGGTGGCGTGCCCCTGCCCGTGCGGGCTGGTGCCGGTGACCACTTCGACCTTGCCGGTTGGCAGCATGCGGATAGTGGCCGCCTCCCAGCCACCGGCGGCATAGCGGAGGTCGCGCAGAATCCGGCTCGGCGCTATGCCGCACATCTCGGTGTAGGTGGAGATGCCGATGCCGAGCCGCACCGGGTCGTTCCGCTCGTTCCGCACGCGCTGCTCGGCCCGCAGATCGTGGTAGCCGAAGAGGGCGAGCGCCCGGTCGGTGGCAGCTTCGTAGTTGCCGCTGTCGTAGGTGAGACCGGAGATCGAGGTGTACGGGAACTCGTCGTGGCCGATCCAGTTGCGCCGGCGCAGCTCCATCGGGTCGAGGCCGAGCTCCGCGGCCAGCTCGTCCATGGTCCGCTCGATCGCGAACGTCGCCTCCGGACGGCCCGCGCCCCGGTAGGCGTCGGTGGGGGTCTTGGTGGTGAAGACGCCGGTGCAGTTGAACGTGTACGCGTTCATCTTGTAGATCCCCGGGTACATGAACGCGCCCAGGATCGGGATGCCGGGTGTGATCAGCATCAGGTAGGCGCCCATGTCGGCGAGCAGGTCGACGCGCAGGCCGAGCAGCTTGCCGTCCCGGGTCGCCGCGAGCTCGATGTCCTGGAGCTGGCCGCGGCCGTGGTGAGTGGCCTGATAGCCCTCCGACCGGGACTCGGTCCACTTGACCGGCCGGCCGAGCCGCTTGGCCAGAACGAGGGCGAGGGCTTCCTCGCCGTACACCTGGAGCTTGGAGCCGAAGCCACCGCCGACGTCCGGGGCTATTACCCGCAGCTGGTGCTCAGGGATTTTGGTCACCATCGACAGCGTCACCCGTGCGACGTGCGGGACCTGCGTCGATGAGTACAGGGTGTATTCGTTGGACGCTGTGGGCGGCGTGGCGACCACGGCCCTCGGCTCCATCGCGTTCGGGATGAGGCGCTGCTGGGTGTAGCGGCGGTGAACCACGACGTCGGCCCGGGCCTTCTCCGCTTCGTAGTCACCCGCGGCGAGCGGCCAGGTGTAGCAGCGGTTGGTGCCCTTGTCAGCGTGCACCAGAGGAGCGCCGTCGGCCAGCGCGTCCTCCAGGTCGAGCACGGGCGGCAGCGGCGTGTAGTCGACGTCCACGGCCTCCAGCGCGTCGGCCGCGGCGTACCGGTCGCGGGCGATCACGACGGCCACCGGGTCGCCGACGTACCGCACCTCGTCGACCGCCACCGCCGGGTGGTCGGGCATGACGATGTCCTCGGTCACCGGCCATACGCAGGGCATGGAGCCCATCTCGCCGGCCAGGTCGCGGCCGCTGAAGGCGGCGATCACCCCTGGCCGCTCCAGCGCGGGTGTCACGTCGACGTGGCCGATTGTGGCGTGTGCCATGGGGCTGCGAAGGATCGCCATGTGCAGCAGACCCGGGAGGGCGATGTTGTCCGTCCAGGTGGTCCGGCCGGTGACGAGCCGGGCGTCCTCCTTGCGCGTACGGGAACGGCCGACCTCGCGTTCGGCGAGCTGCTCGGTCATGTCGACGCCTCCTGCCCGGCCGTGGCCGGAGCCTTGAGCGGGTCCGGCGCGGTCGTCGTGACGGCTCCGGGCGAGGGGGCGCGACGGCGCCGCTCCTCTGCGGCGGCCGCGAGGACGGCGCGCACGATGTTCTCGTAGCCGGTGCACCGGCAGAGGTTGCCTTCGAGGCCGTGGCGGATCTCATCGGGCGTGGGGTCGGGGTTCTCCTTGAGCAGGTCCCGGGCGGCCATGATCATGCCCGGCGTGCAGTAGCCGCACTGAAGGGCGTGCTGCTGATGGAACGCCGTCTGCAACGGATGCCAATCGCTGTCGGAGGCCAGGCCCTGGATGGTCGTCACCTCGCCCCCGTCGGCCTGGACGGCCAGCACCGTGCAGCTCTTGACGCTCTCACCGTCCAGATCGACGGTGCAGGTTCCGCAGTTGGACGTGTCGCACCCGACGGGGGTGCCGGTGAGGCCCAGCCGGTCGCGCAGATAGTGGACGAGCAGCAGGCGGGGTTCCACCTCGTCCTCGTACGCCGTGCCGTCCACCTTGAGCGAGATGCGGGTCATATGCCCTCCCAGATGCACGAACGAGATCAATACGGCGTTCTGGTCTGATATGTGCAACTGTAAGTGGCGGCCCTGGGACGCGCTAGCGCTCGGTCGGGCCTGGCGCGGGTGCCTCCGGGCCCATCTGGATGGACGCTGGAGGCATGTCGGGACGCCCGCCGATCGTCGTGCACCGGATCTCCGCCTCCGGTGGCCGCCGGGTCACGGTCCGGGACCAGATCATGGGCCTCGCCCACTCCGATGCGCATTTGCTGGAGTTCCTCCGCCAGGCCGGACTTCCGGACGCCGCAGACCTTCTCGACGACCCCACCTGGACCGAGTGGGTCGGCGACCGGCCGCATCAGTACGACCCGCTGGAGATCATGCCGTGACGAGCGCCGTTCCCCTTCAGCGGCGGCGCAGGGACTTGTCGGCCAGCGCAGGCGGTGTGTAGTAGGAGTCGCCCCGGTTCAGGTCCGTGCCCGGAGGCACGATCTCGTCGATCCGGTCCAGCACGTCCTCACTCAGCTCGACGCCCACGCCTTCCAGCAGGTCCTCGAGGTGGGCGGGCGTCCGCGGGCCGATGATCACCGAAGTGACGGCCGGATGGGCCCGTACGAACGCGATCGCCAGGTGCGCGAGCCTCAGGCCCGCCTCGTCGGCGAGATTCCTCAGCTCGCCGACGGCCTCCAGCTTGCGGGCGTTGCCCGGCACCGACGGGTCGAACTTGTGCTGCTCGAGCACGGCTCGCCCGCTGCCCGCCGTCAGGTCGACGTCCGACGGCTTCCTGTACTTGCCGGAGAGCCAGCCCGCGCTGAGCGGGCCCCAGGTCAGCACGCCCATGCCGTAGCGCTGGGCGGCCGGCAGCACCGCGGTCTCCACGCCCCGGGCCAGGATCGAGTACGGCGGCTGCTCGGTCCTGAAGCGGATGTGGCCGCGCCGCTCGGCCGCCCACTGGGCCTCGACGATCTGTTCCGCCGGGAAGGTGGAGTGGCCGACGGCGCGCACCTTGCCTGCGCGTACGAGGTCGGAGAGGGCGGACAGGGTCTCGTCGATGTCGGTGGCTCGGTCGGGGCGGTGGACCTGGTAGAGGTCGATGTGGTCGGTGCCCAGGCGCCGCAGGCTGTTCTCGACGGCGCGGGTGAGCCAGCGCCGTGAGTTTCCCCTTTCGTTGGGATCCTCGCCCATCGGGCTGCTGCCCTTTGTGGCGAGCACGACGCCATCCCGGCGGCCCTTGAGCGCCTTGCCGACGATCTCCTCCGATTCGCCCTGGCTGTAGATGTCAGCGGTGTCCACGAAGTTGATGCCCGCGTCCAGAGCCCGGTGGATCATACGGACCGACTCGTCGTGGTCGCCGTTGCCCCAGGCGCCGAACATCATCGCGCCGAGCGCGTATTCGCTGACCGAGATGCCGGTGCCACCGAGGGTCCTGCGCTTCATGAGGGCTGTGCCTTTCGTAGGTCGGGTGTGGTGCGCATTCGTGACGTCACGTCACATCCGCTATGCGATCTCGATGACGACCTTGCCCCGGATGTGCTTCCCGGCGAAGTCGACGCCGGCCTGTCCGGCGTCTTCCAAGGAGTAGCGTGCGCCGATCTCGACCCGCAGGCGCCCGTCCGCCGCCCGGGCTGCCAGGTCTTCCAGATCACCGGGCTCGGCCTGGAACGAGCCGATGTAGACCGGGGAGACGTCGCCGCCCAGGTCGTCGGGCCCGTAGAGCGGGGACACCAGCCGGCCGCCCGGCCGGGCCGCACGCGCCGTGCCCGTGAGCCCGTCGCCCGAGTTGACCAGGTCGACGACGACATCGACGCCGCCGGGCACCAGGCGCAGGGTCTCCTCGACCACGTCGGCGGTCTTGTAGTCGACGGTGTCTGCGGCGCCGAGGCCGCGCAGGTACTCCTCGTCATCCGGGGTCGCCGTGGCGATCACCCGGGACCCGAGCGCGTGGGCCAGCTGCACGGCGTACAGCCCGATCCCCCCGGTGGCTCCGATCACGAGCACGCTCTCGCCCGCCGCGAGCCGGACGGCGCGCAGCAGGCAGACCGCGGTCAGGCCCGATTCGGGAATGCACGCCGCGTGCAGGCTGTCCAGGCCCGGAGGCCGCCGGGCCAGCAGGGGGCCGGGCGACGCCACCGTGTACTGGGCAACGGCACCCACGAATCCGGCGAAGGCGAGCACAGGATCACCCGGCGCGTAGCCGGAAACGCCCTCCCCCACCTCGGCCACGGTGCCTGCCGCGTCCATGCCGATCACCAGCGGATGGTCGACCGGGTAGATGTCCTTCATGGCGCCCGTGATCAGCGCCAGGTCGAGCGGGTTGAGCGCCGCGGCCTCGACCTCGATCAGCACCTGGCCCGGTTCCGGGGTGGGTGTGGGGTGGTCGGTGACCGTGATCTGGTCCAGCGGCACGTAGTCGGTGGCGACGAGGGCTTTCACGGCGGACTCCCTGACGTGACCTGAGTAGGGGCTCGAGGGCACCCGGCGTGAGCCCACGCCTCTCTTCTACGCGGTCGGACCTGCCCAAGCGAGGAGCCCGACCGTACGAGCCGCCGAACGGGGACCGGGCCTGAACGGTCTTCTGAGGTCATCGATGGGCGTGGATCACGGTGCGCCGGAAGTTACGGAGCACCGCCCCCTCGTCATCGGCACGGTGGGCCAGCTGGAAGTGGAGGCCCGGTGTGGCCGGTGCCGGCGGAAGCCGGCCGTGTTCTTCCTGGGAGCGCGAGCGCTACGGTGCTTCGTTGCCGACGGCAGCTGCTGCTCGTCCATACTGCTTCACGGTTGCCGGCTACCAGGAGGAGACCCATGGCCGTCCCTGTGATCCTCGACTGCGACCCCGGGCATGACGACGCGTTCAACATCATGCTGGCCGCCGCACATCCGGCGATCGAGCTGCTCGCGATCACCACGGTCGCCGGCAACCAGACGCTGGAGAAGACCACGCTGAACGCCCGGCGGGTGTGCACCGTCGCCGGTGTCGAGGGGGTGCCGATCGGGGCCGGACGGGACCGGCCGCTGCACGGGAGGGCGTCGGTGGCCGCAGGCATCCATGGGGAGTCGGGCCTGGACGGGCCGGGGTTCGGGGAACCCACCGTGCCACTGGATCCGCGGGACGGGGTCACCCTGATCCGGGACACCCTGCTCGCGCATCCGGTGCCGGTGACGCTCGTGCCGACCGGACCGCTGACCAACGTGGCGGCGCTGCTGCTCGGCCATCCCCGGCTGGCCGAGCGCATCGAGCGCATCGTGCTGATGGGCGGTTCGACCGGCCGGGGCAACACCACGCCCGCCGCCGAGTTCAACATCGTCTGTGATCCGGAGGCCGCCGACATCGTGTTCTCCAGCGGTCTGCCGGTCACCATGATGGGGCTGAACGCCAGTCACCAGGTGCTGGCCACGGCCGATGTGATCGCGCGGATCGACGCGCTCGGCACCCCGCTCAGCCGGCTCTGCACCGAGCTGCTGACCTTCTTCGCCGCCAGGTACCGGGAGGTCTTCGACTTCGAGGCGCCGCCGCTGCACGACCCCCTGACCGTGGCGCACATCATCGATCCACAGCTGGTCAGCCTGGTCTCCGCGTCGGTCGCGGTCGAACTGACCGGCACCCACACCCGCGGTGCCACCGTGGTCGACCTGGACGACGTCACCGGCCGCCCGGCGAACGCGCATGTGGGGATGGACGTGAACGTCCCCGCCTTCTGGGACCTGATCGTCGACGCGGTACGCACCCTGGGCGGCCACGGTCGTTCATGATCGGGCAGCGGGCTCGGCGCGGGTGAAGGTGCCCAGGCCGTTCTGATCGAGGTATTCGACGCGCACCTTGGACGCGGTGTCGCGGTCGCCGACGGTGAAGGTGACACCGGTGAGACCGACCGCGTTCTCCCCCGTGGTGGCAAAGCTGAACGTGTCGCCGTCGTAGTGGGTGAGGTGGAACCGCATCGGTTTCGGCCCGAGTTGGAGGGTGAGCCCGTCCTGGCCCGCCTGGTCCGCCGTGACCACAAGCTTTCCGTAGTAGGCGCTCTCGTACGTACCGGTGTATGCGCTGTCGGCGCGGGCTGCCTTGGGGTTCGCGGGCGGATCGGCGTAGTTGGTGGGGGACTTGGCGGCCTGCTCCTGCTGCTCGTAGATCCCGGCGACCAAGGGCAGCCAGTCGGCGGTGGGCTTGCCGTTCTGGGCGATGTCGAAGAAGTCGAGGGCGACGGCGTCGGCCATGCCGACCGGTTGGCCGTTGGTGAGGACGACGATGCCGAGCTTCTCGCCGGGCAGCATCGTCACATTGGTGTTGGCGCCGAGCGCGAAGGCGCCGGAGTGGCTGAGGCGGAGCCTGCCGTGGTCGTCGTAACTGACGTTCCAGCCCAGGCCGTAGAAGCCGGTGCGGCCGGCCGGGGCCGCCGGCGGCTGGGACAGCGTCTCGGGCAGGTGGGTGTGTTCCAGGCTTTCGGCATCGATGATCTGCCGGCCGTCGAGCTTCCCGTTCGTCAACTGGAGCCGCAGCCACCGGGTCATGTCGCCGGCGGTGGAGCTGACGCCGCCGGCCGGCGACTGCGCGTCCGCGTCCCGTACGAACTTCGCCTGCCAGCTGCCGTCTTCGGTCTTCACATGGGTGACGGCCTTGTCCGACGCCTTCTCGTAGTCGGCGAAGAGGGCGCTGGTGGAGTCCATTCCGGCCGGCTTGAACAGGGTGTCCTCGCTGAGTTTCTCCCAGCTGACACCCTTGGCGCGGGCGACGGCCTCCGCGGCCGCGGTGAGGCCGAAGTTGGTGTACGCGTAGCTCGCGCGGAACGGGTCGAGCGGCTCGTACTTCAGATGGCTCAAGATGTACGTACGGTCGTAGCCGAGGTCCTCCAGCAGATCGCCGGCGTGGTCGGGCAGGCCGCTGCGGTGCGAGAACAGATCCGCGATGGTGACATGGCTGGTCACCCAGGGGTCCTTCAGGGCGAAGCCGGGGAGGTGCCCGGCCACCGGTTCGTCCCAGCTGACGACCTTTTGCCCGACGGCCCCGGCGACGACGGTGGATGCGAGCGGCTTCGACAGCGACGCCAGCTGGAACACGGTGTCGGGCCCAACCTGCGCGGACTGGCCGATCCTTCGCTCGCCGAAGCCCTTGAGGTAGACCACCCGGTCCCCATAGACGACGCCGACGGCCGCGCCGGGCACGCCGGTTCGCTTCATCGCGTTCTCTACGACACCGTCGAGCTTGCCGATGGCGCCGTCCACATCGGCCTTGGTGAGCTGGGGTGGGGGCTGGGGCGGGGGTGCCTGCGGAGCGGACGGCGAGGGAGAGGGTGCGGGTGACGGGCTCGGCGCGGCGGCGCCGGATGTCAGGGCCGTCGCCGCGGTCAGCAGCATGGCCAGGCCCGATACGGCGAGCGAACGGCTTCTGCGTAGTCGTACGCCCTTCGCAGCATGCATACATTCCATTGAACGCCCACCGTGGGACGTTGTCGCCCGCAGGCGTTCGGGTGCTTCAGGGCACGCGGACGATGAGCAGCCGGCCGTGCGCGGTGAGGGGCTGGGCGTCGGCCAGGCTGCGCACCCGGCTGACAATCGCGTACCGCCCCGACCGCATCGGCATCCGCGGCGTCACCTCCCGGCCCGACGAGAGCGGCGGAGTGCCGAGCTGTCCCGCGAAGTCGAAGGGTTCGGACTAGTGAACGTGGAGTCCGTGCCGGGTGGGGCGCGGCGCCGCCGAACTGCTCAGCGGTGGCCATCAGTTCCCGGGACGCCCGGATGACGGCCGGTCCGCTTCGGCAGCGCGGGCCCCGGTGAGCGCCGCAACGCCCGCAGCCGCCCCGGCGGCCAACACGCCGCGTCTGTTCCACATCTCCACCCCACCGCACGGCTGATCGGGCATCCAGTGAAGCCGGGTTCGGCAGGGGAAGAAGGGTGGCATCGGCGCGCTCCTCGCGCGCCTGCGGCGTGCGCCTGCGACGCACCGATACCGTCGCCACAAACCACCGCCTGGAGACATCACTTCGCGGAGACACCGATGCACATCGACCCCACCGACCCTGAGACGTTCGAAGCAGAGCCGGACGCCGACATCGCCCCTCACCACAACGATCGCCTCTTCGATTCCGACCCGGACTCGGCGAATGAAGCCGACCGCGCGGAGCAGGCCCGTGTCGTCGAGCTGCACGACGACGAGTACAGGTAGCGCTACGAGTCGGTGTGCAGCGACGACGTGTCGCTGCGCCAGGCGGCGAGGAGACAGTCGGCGAGGCGGCTCTCGAGGTGCTCCGTCGCGTCGATGCCGAATGCGATGTCGGCCTCCAGTTGGGGCTCCTCTTTCAGGAGGCCTGCAATGACCTCGCGCCGCACGACCTGCTCGTGCACCGCGTCGGCTTCGACGTGTTCGTTGTAGAAGAACTCCGCGGCGGGCCCGGCCCCGGTGCGGTTCATCGCCGCGGCCAGTCGCCTCGATCCGGGAGAGGAGGTGATTTCAACGGCGGCGAAGTGTCCCACCAGGGATCCGCGCAGGGCCCGGTGCAGACCGAACAGCGACATGAGGTTCACGGTGGCAAGCGCCTGTGCTGAACCGGAATTCAGGTAGTGGCCGTATGCCGTGTCGAGGCCGAGATCGGTCATGAGGTCCGCAAAGAGTTGAGCGTGGACTCGCTCCGCCCGCCCTCCGCCGAATTCGTCGAATTCCACGGCGGCCATGCCGGCCTTGGCACGCCCCCACAGCCGCGGCAGTACCCAGGCGTGCGGATCGGCCTCCTTGAGGTGATAGAGCGACCGTTGCGCGGCGTATTCGCGCACCTGCCACAGCTCTCCCTCGTCCTGGAGGAAATGTGAGACGCCGGTGCCGTTGACCGGCTCCAGCAGAAGGTCCGCCAATGCGTCGTCCACGGTTTCATGGCAGGTGGCGTGGGCGCGCAGTGCGTCAAGAAATCGTTTCTCGAGCAGGGAACGCACGCCCAGGAGCGCCGGGTCCCATTCGAGTGCTGCGTCGACACCCGCAAAGCCGCGGTAATGGAGCTCGTAGGTCATATAGAGAGCGAGCTGCAGATCGTCCCCGTAAGGGTCCGCCTTTTGCACGGCCTGGCTTCCGGGCAGCGTTGCCTCTCCGCCGAGGTAGCGGATGATCGCCGCCGAGAGTTCACCACGCTCCCGCGGCAGCACAGGTCCCTGCTGTTCTGTGGGCATATCCCCCCAGTACCCCGTGATCGTCCCTTTATCGGGCGGATGCTCCACGCAGGTGGGTTCCGCCGCCCGAGCTGTCGCACACCGGCGCAACGGGACACGATGTGAAACGTGGAGCACCGCGAGCCGTGGATCATCTACGCCAACTTTCTGTCCGAGGTGGCCGTCGATCTGGCGTCCCACGAGGTGCTGCAGCAGTGGGCGGCACAGGCACCGCGCAAGATCTGGCTGGCGCACCCCGGTGATGTGCTGGTCTCCCCCGTGCCGCTCAGCCGGGACTTCCGGCGTTACGCGGGAGAGCTGCTGGGCGTGCCGTACGACTCCGTGGCCGTGGTGACCGTACCGGCGACGCCGGGTGTGCCGATGGCGGAGGCGGTACGCCGGGCCGGGCTCATGGACGAGCTCCGGGCGCTGATCGCCGGGCGGGAGGGGGCCAGACTGCTGCCCACCGCACTGGACGTCCCTTCGGTCGCACTCGCCGCGGAGCTGGAGGTGCCGGTGGTCCCGTACGGGCCCGGCGGAGTGGGCACGAGTGCGCTGGACGTGACGTCCCGGCTCAATACGAAGTCCGGCTTCCGCGCAGTCGCCCGTGACCTGGGGATGAGGCTGCCGCCCGGGCAGGTCTGCCGACGCGATCGGCTGACGCGGACGGTGGCTGAACTGCTGGCGCGGCACGAGCGGGTGGTGGTCAAGCCCGACCGCTCCGCCGGTGGTCACGGGGTGCGGTTCGTCTCTCGTATTGAGCATGCCGACGCGTCGTGGGAGCGGGACTGGCCGGCCTGCCTCGTCGGTGTCGACGGGGACTGGGTGGTCGAGCAGTGTCTCGACGTGGCCCGGTCGGTCAGCGTCCAGCTGGAGGCGTGCCGCAGCAGGCCCCGGCCTATGTTCAGCGGCGAGATGCGCACGTCCGGCGGGTCCTTCACCGGCTACGTATCACCTCTCCAAGACATGGCGGAGGACACCGCGAAGGAGCTGGAGCAGTGGGGCCTGGCGCTCGGGCGCTACCTGGCTCGGCAGGGGTACGTCGGCCCGTACGGACTGGACGCGGTCCTCGCTTGGGACGGCAGGCTGTACGCCACGGAGAGCAACGTCCGCCGGACGGCCACCACCACCCCGCACGTCATGGTCGGCCGCCTCGGCCGCGCCGCCGGGCTGAGCTCGCCCGCATGGCTGATCGCGAACGGGCGGTCCAGAGCCGCGTACGGATTCGCCGACGCCGTGAAACTCCTGCGGGCGGCAGGGCTGGACTGGAGTCCGGCCCACAGGGAGGGGGTGATCCTGTACGCCGACGCTCCCGCGGACGGCGTGTCCTGGCGGTATGCGGTGATCGGTGCCGATCCGGCCAGGACGGCGGAGATCGAGGCGCGGCTGACGCGGGAGATGGAGCTGCTCCCGTAGCGAAGGCCTGTTCATCGAGTTCGATTTCGTCGAGTTCGAGTTCATCGAGTTCACCGAGTTCATCGACAACCCTTGTCCCGACGTCGGTGGCTGGTGTCGCACCAGGGGTACGACCGGCTGCGCCGGCATGTGCACAGCGCCACGGTGAAGCGGTCCGACGTCACGCTGCTCCCGTCCTCGAGCAACACCTCGACGGGGCCTTCCACGAGCACCGGGCCGTCCTTCGTCACAGTGATGCGACGCGACCGTTCACTGGGGTCGGCAGGCACGGATGATCACCAGCTCTTCCTTCTCCTGGCCGGGAGCGATCAGCCCCTGGTCCTCCAGCCACGTCGTCCGGGAGCGCATGACCGGCCCGAACGGTATCCAGCGCCGGTCGGTCACCGCTGTTGCGAGGCCGGTCAGCGCGAGGCGCTCCAGCGTGGACTCCACACCGCACACTGCGGAGTGCACCAGCAGCAGCGCTCCGCCCGGCCGCAGCAGGGCGGCGGCACCGGCGCATATCCGGTCCACCAGGGCCCGGCCGTCGCGGCCCGCGTCCCAGGCGCGTGCCGGTCCGCCGCGCGGCGAGTGGCCCCCGGGGGCGGGCACGTAGGGCGGGTTCGTCACGATGAGGTCGAATCGGCGGCCTGCGGCGGGAGTCAGCAGATCGCCGTGGAGCACTTCGATGTTGAGTTGGGCGAGGGCCGCGTTGAGCCTGGTGGCCAGCACGGCCCGCCATGCCGTGTCGACGGCGGTCACCCGGGCCCCGCGGCGCGCGGCGGCAAGGGCGAGCGCTCCGCCGCCCGTCCCGACGTCGAGTACGTCCGCGCCGGGTCGGAGCGGCTCCCGGTCCAGGGCTTCGGCCAGCAGAAAGGTGTCTTCCTGCGGCGGGTACACGCCAGGCGGCACTACCAGCGGGCCGCCCGGGTCGCCTGTGTCACGAGACAGAGTCGTCATGGACTCCGGGTGCCCCATGAGCCGGAAAGATCACAGGATGGGGAGCATTTCGTTACTAATACCGCGTACAGATACCTATGCCGCGTTCCGATGGCCTGCCCTCGACGTGAGGGCAGGCCATCGGCAGGACAGACCAGTTACGCGGGAGGGAACTCGTCCCGGTCGCCGCCCGCGTCCTGCTGCCGGCTCTGTTCCTGCAGTCGCCGAGCCTTCTCCTGAAGCCTCTGTCGCTCCTGCGGGTCGCTCGCGCGCTCCGCGGCCTCGGACAGCTGCTTGGCCTTGTCGCGCATCTGCTGCGCTCGGCCGCCAGATTCGCCTGCGACGCCCATGGGTGACTCCTTGCTCGAAGGGAAAGCGGGCAGATTCAGCGAAACAGGGACCCGCCACGCTCGCACGTCAAACCGTCACCGTGTGTTACGCCCAGCCCCCACCTTGCGCGGTCCGACCCCTCTGGCCACCCTGAGCCCTTGACGCCCAAAAGTGTGAGTGGTTAAGTACTCACATGCAATCCGAACGCCGCCGCCAACTGTCCACCGCCGAAGAGCGCCGCGACACGGTGCTGCGCACCGCCATCGGAGCCTTCGCGTCGAAGGGGTACTACGGCACGACGACCTCCGAGGTGGCCAGGGCCGCCGGCATCTCCCAGGCGTACGTCTACCGGCTCTTCCCCAGCAAGGAGTCCCTGTTCGTCGCGGTCGTCGAGCACTGCTTCGTCCGGGTGCGGGAGAGCCTGGAGGTCGGCGCCGCCGGCGCCAAGGGCGGTTCACCCGAGGCCGTCCTCTCCGCGATGGGCGATGCCTACGCCCGGCTGATCAGCGACAACGACCTCCTGCTTGTGCAGATGCACGCCCAGGCTGCCGCGGTCTCCGAGGTGGCGGTCCGGGACGCCGTGCGGGCGGGGTACGCCCGGCTGGTGGAGTACGTCCGCGGGGCGTCCGGGGGCGAGGACCGGCAGATCCAGGAGTTCTTCGCCACCGGCATGCTGTGCCACCTGCTGGTGTCGATGGACGCGGAGAAGGTGGACGCCCCCTGGACGCGCACCCTCACGGCGGGTATCCGGCACTTCTGACAGCACAACCCGGCAGGGCGTCGGCCCGCACCGCGCACGGACCGACGCCTCGCCCTTTTTCTGGACTAATGAATGAGTGGTCAACCACACATAGGAGTGTTCCGCATGCCCAGCACACCGAACGGCGCCGCCGACGGGTCCGGTGCGCCGCCCTCGTCCGCCGCATCCGATGGCCTCCCCGCAGGCCGTCCCGGGGCCACCCTGGCCGTTCTGGCCGCTGCGCAGTTCGCGGTCGTGCTCAGCACGTCCATAGTCAACGTCGCCCTTCCCTCGGTCCGCGACAGCGTCGGTCTGTCCGACGCAGGCCTGTCCTGGGTCGTCAACTCCTACGGGCTCGCCTTCGGAGCGCTGCTGCTCCTCGGCGGGCGGGCCGCAGACCTCGTAGGCGGGCGCCGGGTCCTCCTCGCGGGCCTCGCGCTCTTCGCCGCCGCGTCGCTGGGAGCGGGCCTGTCCACCGCACCGTGGACGCTGATCACCGCCCGTGCCGCGCAGGGCGTCGGTGCCGCCGCCGTGGCACCCGCCGCGCTCTCCCTGGTCATGCGGCACTTTCCGCCCGGCCCACGGCGCGGCAGGGCGCTCGGGGTGTGGGGCGCGGTCTCCGGCGCGGGCGGAGCCGCCGGAGTCCTGCTGGGCGGGGTACTCACCGAGACGCTGGGCTGGCCCTGGGTCTTCCACGCATCCGCGCTCGCGGCGGCCGTGGTCCTCGCCGCCACCATGGTGCTCGTGCCCGCCGACCCGGTTCCCGGCCCCGGCCCCCGGCGCCTCGACCTCACCGGAGCGGTCACCGTCACGACAGGTCTCGTCGCCCTCGTCTACGGCCTCACGACCGCCGGCCGCTCCGGCTGGACCGACCCCCAGGTCCTGGGCAGCATGACGGCCGCCGCCGTCCTGCTCGCGCTCTTCGTCCCGGTCGAGCGGCGCCACCCCGCACCGCTGCTGCCGCCGCGCCTGCTCACGACGGGATCGGTCGGTCCCGCCAATCTCGTCATGGCACTCCTGGGCGCCGTCTGGGTCGGACTGTTCTTCTTCCTTCCCCTCTATCAGCAGCAGGTGCTCGGCCACGGGCCGCTGCAGGCGGGGCTTTCGCAACTACCGCTGGCGGCGGCGAACATGGTCGGGTCGTCCCTGGCACCACGGCTCGCCCGCCGGCTGGGGCCGGCCGTCACCCTCGCCGCGGGACTGCTGGCCCAGGTTGCCGGACTGCTGTGGCTGGCCCGTATCTCCGCGACCGGGACCTTCGCCGCCGATGTGCTCGGTCCCATCGTCGTCATCGGCCTCGGCCTCGGAATTGCCTTCGTACAGCTCACCGGTGCCGCCGTCACCGGCGTCCAGCCCGCCGACACGGGCCTCGCCAGCGGCCTGGTCAACACCACCCGGCAGGTCGGCGGAGCGCTGGGGCTGGCCGTGCTCGGCACCCTCGCCGCATCCCGTACCGCCGCATTCGAGCACCACTACTCCCATGCGGCGGCCCTCACCGAGGGCTACCGGGCAGCGTTCCTCGCCTCGGCGGCGGTCGTTGCCACCGGGGCCGCCCTGACCCCTCTCCTGGCGCGCCGTCACCCGGCGCCGCCGTCCACCGAGCCGCCTCCGGCTCCCGACCCCGGTCCACCGGGCAACAGCGCCGCGCGGACCACACCCACCACCACCCGCTGAACCAGCCAGGAATTCCCGAAGGAGATCTCGACATGAACACCGACATCACCGTCGACGAGGGCGCCCCCGTCGTCGTACGGCTCTCGACCACCGTCAACGCCCCGCTCGCCACCGTGTGGGCGGTGCACACGGACATCGGCTCCTGGGCCGACTGGAACCCGGACATCGAGCGGGCCGAGCTCGACGGCCCGCTCGCCACCGGCGCCAGTTTCCGGTGGCTCACCCACGGCCTCGACATCACCTCCACGGTCCGCCAGATCGTGCCCGGCCGGCGCATCGTCTGGGGAGGCCCGTCGCAGGGCATTGACGGAGTCCACGTATGGACCTTCAAGGAGACGGACGGAGTGGTGACCGTCCACACCGAGGAGTCCTGGAGCGGAGCTCCGGTCGAGGCCCAGCCCGAGCAGCTCCGGCAGGCGCTCGAACAGTCCCTGGAGTCGTGGCTGAGCCACCTGAAGACCGAGGCCGAGCGCCGCTAGCGGCGTCGCGGCGCCGGGGGGGAGCCCTTCCACTCCCCGTCGCCCTCCGCGACAGGTCACCACCACTACCCACTCACCCGAGTTGGTCCCCAGTACAACCCGTAGGAGAGGTCACCAGCATGAGCACGAACAAGCCCTACCTGACCGGCCACTACACCCCCGTCGCCGACGAGGTCACCGCGACGGAACTCACCGTCGAAGGCAGCCTGCCGCCCGAGCTGACCGGCCGGCTGATCCGTAACAGCCACAACCCGAAGCCCGGCATCACCCCCACCCACTGGTTCAAGGGCAGCGGCATGGTGCACGGCATCCGGCTGCGTGACGGCCGCGCCGAGTGGTACCGCAACCGCTGGGTGCACACTCCCGCCCTTGAGGGCGCGCCGTATATGACGGACCGGGGCCCCGACCTGACCGCCAGCACCGCGGGCACGCATGTCATCGAGCACGGCGGCCGACTGCTCGCGCTGTGCGAGTCGGCGCTCCCCTTCGAGCTGACGGCCGATCTGGAGACCGTGGGCGCATTCGACTTCGGCGGGAAGCTGACCACGGCGATGACGGCGCATCCCAAGGAGGACCCGGTCACCGGTGAGCTGCACTTCTTCGCGTCCTCGCCGTTCCCGCCGTTCCTGGTCCACCATGTGGCCTCCGTGAAAGGTGACGTCCTGCACAGCCAGGAGGTCCCTGGAGCCGGCGCCGCGCTGAAGCACGACTTCGCCATCACCGAGCACTACGTCGTGTTCCTGGAGGGGTCGGTGACCTTCGACCAGGCCGAGCACTCGGGCATCCCGTACAGCTGGAGCGACGAGCAGCAGTCGCGCATCGGCGTCATGCCACGGGGCGTCGGCGGCGCGAGCAGGATCCGCTGGTTCGAGATCGGTCAGGGGTACGGGATGCACTTCGCCAACGCCTACGAGGACGCGTACGGGCGGATCGTCGTCGAGGGCCCGTGCGTGGGCCGCACCGGCTGGCAGCGCTCCTGGAACTGGTGGGTGGGCGCCCCGGACCGCGGTGCCGAGCCCAACTCCGGCTCCCGCCAGCGGCGTTGGACGGTCGACCTGGCGGCGGGCAACGTCAAGGAGGAGGTGACCGACGACCTGACGGTGGAGTTCCCGACCATCAACGAGGACGTCCTCGGCCGGGAGCACCGCTACCAGTACGCACTCTCCTTCCCGGACGACCTGGGTATCGGCAACCACGCCCTCGTCAAGTACGACCGGTCGACCGGAGCCCGCCAACTGCTGCCCGTGGGAACAGGACAGCTTCCCAGCGAGGCCGTGTTCGTCCCGGCCGCGGACGCCACCGACGAGGACGCCGGCTATCTGCTGACCATCGTCAGCGACCTGAACCAGGACGCCTCGAGGATGCTCGTCCTGGACGCATCCGATCTGTCCGTCCCGCCGATCGCCACCATCCACCTGCCGCGTCGGGTGCCGGCCATGATCCACGGCTCCTGGATCCCGGACGCCGCCGACGCCGCGGCTTGACAGGATTCGAAGCCGGAGCAGGGTGCCGGGCACTGACTGCCTGCGCCCGGCCTCGTACGAATGGAACTGGCGAGAGGCCGTACTGGATGTCTCCGGTACGGCTTCTCGCTGCCCCGTCCTCGGCCTTCTGGGCGGACGGGTACCGGGAGGTCGCTGTAGCCCGTCCGGCCGGAGACGATGCCGCCCAGGGTGCCGCTGGGCCGCCTCGGCCGATCGAGTGTTCTGCCGACCGGACCGGTGCCTTCCGTGCCCATCCGGGTACAGCGGCGCACATGACCCGAATCGAGCTCACAAGCACGGCGTTCAGCGACCACGAGGCGATCCCCCGCCGCTACAGCGGGGAAGGGGACGATGTCTCGCCTCCCTTGACCTGGTCCGGGGTGCCGGACGGAACGGCCGAGCTGGTCCTGCTCTGCGAGGACCCCGACGCCCCGAGTGGCACGTTCCTGCACTGGCTGGTCACCGGTATCGCCCCGGAGAGTTCCGGGATGGAGGAGGGCGGGACACCTCCCGGCGGCCGCGAGTGGCCCAACGGCTTCGGACGAGTGGGCTGGGGCGGGCCGATGCCTCCACCGGGGCACGGGGCGCACCGCTACTTCTTCCGGCTGTTTGCCGTGTCCGAGCCGCTGCCCCTGCACGGCCATGTGTCGTCCGACTCCGTGCACCAGGCCCTGAACGGAAGGGAGTTGGCCGTCGGCACACTGGTGGGCACCTATCAGCGCTGACGCGTCCACGCTGATGCGCGGCGGCCTCTTCGTTCAGGCGCGCGCAGAGGTCTCTGCCTTGGCGATGAGCATGTCGAGGAGCGACAGCAGGGTGTCACGGGCGTCCTGACGGGAGCGGGCGTCGAGCATGAGGATGGGCGTGTTCGGGTCACGCAGATGCAGCGCCGCCCCGATCTCCTCGGCGGTGTACGGCTGCTCGCCGTTGAAGCAGTTCGCGCCGACCACGAACGGAAGCCCGCGGTTCTCGAAGAAGTCGACGGCCGGGAAGCTGCGGTCCAGGCGCCGGGTGTCGACCAGCACGATCGCTCCGAGAGCCCCGTTCAGCAGGTCGTCCCACATGAACCAGAAGCGCTCCTGGCCCGGCGTACCGAACAGATAGAGGACGACTCCGGCGTCGGTGAGGGTGATACGGCCGAAGTCCATCGCGACGGTGGTCACCGTCTTGGACTCGATGCCGTCGAGGTCGTCGACGCCGACACCCGCGGCCGTCAGCCGCTCCTCCGTACGCAGCGGCTCGATCTCGGAGACCGTCTCGACCAGCGTCGTCTTGCCGACGCCGAATCCCCCGGCGATCAGGATCTTGACGGGGGCAGCTTCCTGGGCAGGGGAGTCATATTCGGGCAAGGCTGTCCCTGATTCTCATGAGCAGGTGGACATTGGTGGTCTCGGCCTCCGCCAGGGGCGGCCGGTGGTGGATCAGCCCGCGGTCCGCGAGTTCGCCGAGAAGGACCGTCATCGGAGTGAGGCGCATGTGCATCCGGGCCGCGATCTCGGCGACCGCCCGCCCATCCGGCGCCGGGCACATGGAGAGGATGGCCTGCCACTCGGTGGGCAGGCCGCCGTGGGCGTCCGCGGCGACCACCGCCGTGATCGTGGTGTCCATGGTCAGGACAGTGCGCGGAGCGGCGGTACGGCCATCGGTCATGGCGTACAGCCGCGTCCTGCGGCGGCCTCCGCGCTGCGGATCGTCCGCCATTACGACGTGCGCGCCTGGGTGCGCTCAGGTGTGCCCAGCCACTCACCGAGCGCCTGCGCGGTCCGCACCGCCTCGCCGCCCAACTCCCCGAGCCGTGCCTTGCGGGAGGTCACGACGATGAGCGTGCTGCCCTCCCCGCATCCGACGATGCAGAGATACCTGTCGTCCATCTCGACCAGCTGGCGGATCACCCGGCCGCCGCCGACCTCCCTCGATATCGCCTTCATCGTGGCCGCGATTCCGGAGGACGCCGCGGCTATACGCTCCGCCTGCGGCCGTTCCAGCAGGTAGGCGCTCAGCTTGATCCCGTCGTTGGACAGGAGCACGGCGCCCTGGACGCCGGCGATCCTGCTCAGATTGTTGTCCAGGATGCTGTAGATCACGTCGTTCGATGTCGTCATTCCTGATCCTGTCGGAGCTCTGCTTCTACTGTCTGGGTTCCGTGTTCGTAGTCCGCCCAGGCGTCGGCCACCTCTTCAGGTGTCGCCGCGTTCTGACCGACCACTGGTTCCGGTTCGCGTGGCTCGCGGAGTTGCTCGGCGATATGGGTCTGCGGGACGCGCTCGGGCAGGGCGGGCCGGGAGTCGCCGTCCAGCGCCACGGGCCGAACCGGCTGCATGCTCTCCTGCGACCGCTCATGCGTCCGACGGCTCGGCAGCCCGGACCGCGAATGCAGGACCAGTTCGGGCTTGCGTTCATCGATGCGGCGCGGTGCGGGGAGAGGCTTGGCGGGGACAGGCTGAGGGGGGACGGGCGGCACCAGCTTGCGTGGCTGTTCCCGCTCGGTCGGCACGAGCAGCTCCTTGGGAATGATCACTATGGCCGACGTCCCGCCGTATACCGACCTGCGCAGCGTGACCGTGGCCCGGAGTTGCTCGGCGAGGTGGCCGACCACGAAGAGACCCAGCCGGTGTGCGTTCTCCGCCAGGACGGCGTACGGCGGGGCCGAGTGCAGCCGCCCGTTCATCTCCTCGTAGCTCGCGGGGGTCACTCGCGGACCGCGGTCCTCGATCTCGACCGACAGACCGTCAGCCACCAAGTCGGCCCGGATGACGACCTTCGACCTCGGCGGTGAGAACCGGGTGGCATTGTCCAGCAGCTCGGCCAGGAGGTGGCTGATCTGGCTGATCACCCGCGGTTCCACGCTGATCTCGTCCAGGGCCTGCCGCTCGATCCGCCGGAAGTCCTCGACTTCCGCGGCGGCCTCGCGCAGCAGGTCGGCGACGCGCATGGGCTCGGTGTGCGGGTCAGGTATCTCACCGCCCGCCAGGATGAGCAGGTTCTCGATCTGCCGCCGCATGCCCACCGTCAACTGGTCGGACCTCATCAACTGGGCGAGGAGCGCTTCGTCGTGGCCGAAGGTGTCCTGGAGGTCTTCGGTGAGGCTCAACTGGCGGCTGACCAGGTTTCCGGTGCGTGAGGCGATGCCCGCGGCGAACATACCGAAGCCGTTACGCTCGTCCGCGAGCTGCCTGTGCCCTTCGACGGAAACGGCAACGACCCGGGCGAACGCATCGCTGATACGTCCCACCTCGTCCTGATCCCCCCTCGGCCTGGGCAGCCTGTCGGCATCGACGGGCTGACCATGCTGCAGACGGGCCACGACGTCCGGCAGCGTCTCCTCGGCGATGGTCACCGTGCGTTCGTGCAGACCGCGCAGGCGGCGGAGCACCGTGCGCGTGGTGAACACGACGACGCCTGCGACGATCAGCAGTGCCCCGCCGCTCCCCACGACCAGCCAGGCGACCTCCGCCTCGAGCTCTGCCGCCTTGGCGTCGGCGTGTGCGAGCAGTCCCCGCGCCCGGTCGGCGTTCAGCGTGCCCCACTGCGCCGCCCACTTCTCATGCGCGGCCGGCCAGCCGCCGATCTCTCTGGGCAGCCGCACACGGAGGCCGACGTCCGTGTGCTCGGACACGACCGCCTGCTCGATGCGGCTCTTGGTCTGCCACGCGTCCGAGCCGTTGATCTGCGCGTAGAGCTCGCTCCCGTCGCCGGACAGATAGGGCACGATCCATATGTCGTACAGATAGCTGTGGGCTCCGACGGCGTTGACGAAGTCGGCGAACCTGGAGGTGCTCAGCTCCCTGGACGGCCCGGCCTGCGCGAGGATCGTGTCCTCCTGCGCCAGGATCTCCGACGCCGAGAACATGGCCACGACCACGCGGCTCTCCTGGGAGAGCTCGCCGTCTTCGACGTGGCTGAACTCGTCCTGGTAGAAGCGGATCATCTGGGTGATCACGCTGGTGTAGTAGGCGATCGAACTGTCGGCGATACCGCTGCGGGCGTCCACGCGTTCGCGGTAGGCGTCCAGGTCGTCGAGGCCTTTCCTCACCTCCAGGAGGCGACGGTCCGCCTGCTCGGATCCCGTCGCGGCGGTGGCGGACGACCGGCGGAATTCGGCCGCGGCCTGGTCCGTTGCCGTACGCCGGTTCCGCAGGTCCTTCTCGGACACGGAAGAGCCCGCCCACCGCGCAGCCGTCATCGCCCGCTCGGCCTGCATCTCGACCATGAGCTTGTACAGGGGTATGCCGATCCGCTCACCGGCCGCCACATCGGCGCGCAGGTGCTTCGACTGCTCCAGCAATCGGTCGGCGGTCACAACGACTTGGACACCCATCGCCACGGTGGGGACCACCGCCAGCCAGATGAGCAAGGTACGCAGGCGCAGGGTACGCCGCCGACGAATTCTCGACAGGTTTCGTTGGCCTTCCGGCGCTTTGGGTGACATCAGTCCTCGGGGCGGGGAGAGCAGGGACGCGAGGGATACAGATCATAACCAGCCACACCGAGAAAAAGAGAGGTTGTCGCAGTGATCAATGCATGGTAATGGCGTCAGGGGGTGTCGCAGACCAGAGGCCGTATCGAAGTTCAACCGATACGGCCTCGACAACGATCCGGCGCCGGCGCCGGTCAGCCGACGACGGGTGGCGGCAGGAGGGCGGTGACGGACACGATCAGGGGATCCAGCTCATCGTTGCCTGTCTCGGCGTCGGCGATGAGCCGGGCGCGCATCCGTGGATCCCAGAACGCCCGGATGTGCGTGGCTATCTCCTCGGCCGCCGTGGCCGGATCGCGGTGTCGGAACTGTACGGCGATTTCGTTGGCCAGTCGTACATGGGCGGATATCGGTGCATGGGTCATGGCTCACTCCACGACTGCGGGGAGGGGGACGGGAGCGGAAGGCGCAGAGGCGAGCTGCTTCAGCGTCACCTGAACCGCCGTCACCTTGTACTCCGGGCAGTTGGTCGCCCAGTCCGAGTGCTCGGTTGTCACCACATTGGCCCCGGTCGTGGGGTGGTGGAAGGTCGTATAGACGACACCGACCGGCATCCGGTCGTGGATCCTCGCCCGCAGACTGGTCTCGCCCACCCGGCTGGCCAGCGCCACCATGTCCCCGTCCCGGATTCCGCGCACCTCGGCGTCGTGCGGGTGCAGCTCCAGAACGTCCTCCGGGTGCCAGACCACATTGCCGGTGCGCCGGGTCTGCGCGCCGACGTTGTACTGGGACAGGATGCGGCCCGTGGTGAGGATCAGCGGGTACTTCCGGGTGCTGCGCTCCTCGGTCGGCACGTAGACGGTGTCCACGAACCTGCCCTTGCCCCGGACGAATCCGTCCACGTGCATGATCGGCGTACCCTCGGGCGCCGCGTCGTTGCACGGCCACTGCACGCTGCCGACCCGGTCGAGCTTTTCGAACGACACCCCGGCGAAGGTCGGTGTGGTCATCGCGATCTCGTCCATGATCTGCGCGGCGTTGTCGTACTTCATCGGGTACCCCATCGCCTGCGCGATCTCGCAGACGATCTGCCACTCGTGCTTGCCGGTCTTCGGCGCCATCACCGGCCGCACCCGGTTGATCCGGCGTTCGGCGTTGGTGAACGTGCCGTCCTTCTCCAGGAAGGACGTGCCCGGCAGGAAGACATGGGCGAACTTCGAGGTCTCGTTCAGGAACAGGTCCTGCACGACGACCAGTTCCAGCGCCGACAGCGCGGCCGTGACGTGCTTGGTGTTCGGGTCCGACTGGGCGATGTCCTCGCCGTGCACGAACAGCGCACGGAAGGAGCCGTCGATCGCCGAGTCGAACATGTTGGGGATGCGCAGGCCCGGCTCCGACTGGAGGGTCCTCCCCCACAGCGTCTCGAAGACCGTACGTACCGCGTCGTCCGACACATGCCGGTAGCCCGGCAGTTCGTGCGGGAAGGAGCCCATGTCGCACGAGCCCTGCACGTTGTTCTGCCCGCGCAGCGGGTTCACGCCGACGCCGTCGCGGCCGATGTTGCCGGTGGCCATGGCGAGGTTGGCCATGCCCATCACCATCGTCGAGCCCTGGCTGTGTTCGGTGACCCCGAGGCCGTAGTAGATCGCCGCGTTGGGGGCGGCGGCGTACAGCCGGGCCGCGGCTCGCAGCTCGTCGGCGGGCACGCCGGTGATGTCGGCGACCGCCTCGGGGCTGTGCTCCGGGCGGGCGATGAACCGCTCCCACTGCTCGAAGTCCTCGCAGCGCTCCCCGACGAACTCGCGGTCCACCAGGCCCTCGGTGACCACGACATGCGCGAGAGCGTTGACCAGCGCCACATTGGTGCCGGGCGCCAGCTGCAGATGGTGCGCGGCCTCGATGTGCGGGGAGCGCACCAGGTCGATCCGGCGCGGGTCGGCGACGATGAGCTGGGCGCCCTGCCGCAGCCTGCGCTTCATGCGCGACGCGAACACCGGGTGCCCGTCGGTCGGGTTGGCGCCGATGACCAGGATGACGTCAGCCTTGGCAACGGACTTGAAGTCCTGGGTGCCGGCCGAGGTGCCGTAGGTCTGCTTGAGGCCGTAGCCGGTCGGCGAGTGGCAGACCCGCGCACAGGTGTCCACGTTGTTGTTGCCGAAGGCCGCGCGGACCATCTTCTGGACGGCGTAGACCTCCTCGTTGGTGCACCGGGAGGAGGTGATGCCGCCGATCGCGTCCGCGCCGTGCCGGGCCTGGATGTCGAGCATGCGCCGGGCCACATGGCCGATGGCCTCCTCCCACTCCACCTCCCGCCAGGGGTCGGTGATCCGCTCGCGCACCATGGGCCCCAGCCGGCGGTCGGGGTGGGAGGCGTAGCCGAAGGCGAACCGGCCCTTGACGCACGAGTGGCCCTCGTTGGCCCCGCCGTCCTTGTACGGGACCATCCGTACGACCTCGTCGCCGCGCAGCTCGGCCTTGAAGGAGCAGCCCACACCGCAGTACGCGCAGGTGGTGATCACGCTGCGGGTCGGCATGCCCAGCTCGACCACGGAACGCTCCTGGAGGGTGGAGGTCGGGCAGGCCTGCACACACGCGCCGCAGGACACGCAGTCGGACTCCATGAAACTGCCGCCCGCGCCCGCCGCGACCTTGGAGGCGAAACCCCGGCCCTCGATGGTCAGGGCGAAGGTGCCCTGCACCTCGCCGCAGGCCCGTACACAGCGGGAGCAGGAGATGCACTTGCTCGCGTCGAAGTCGAAGTACGGGTTGGAGCTGTCGGTGGGCTCGTCGAGGTGGTTCTCCCCGTCGAAGCCGTAGCGGACCTCGCGCAGACCGACGACCCCGGCCATGTCCTGCAGTTCGCAGTCGCCGTTGGCGGGACACGTCAGGCAGTCCAGGGGGTGGTCGGAGATGTACAACTCCATGATGCCGCGGCGCAGTTCGGCCACCTTCGGCGTCTGGGTGCGTACCTTCATGCCCGGCGCGACCGGCGTGGTGCACGACGCCGGGGTGCCTTTGCGGCCGTCGATGTCCACCAGGCACAGGCGGCAGGAACCGAAGGGTTCGAGGCTGTCGGTGGCGCACAGTCTGGGGATGTCGATACCGGCCTCGGCGGCGGCGCGCATCACCGAGGTGCCCTCCGGGACCAGCACCTCCTTGCCGTCGATCTCCACCGCCACGGCCGCCTCGCCCGGCCGCGCCGGAGTACCGTAATCCGGCTCCTTGATCAGGCTCATCGCCTTGCCTCCGTCGTCGCTGCGAAGTCTGCGGGGAAGTGCTCCAGGGCGCTTTTCACCGGCATCGGGGTCAGCCCGCCCATCGCGCACAGCGAGCCCTCGGTCATCAAGTCGCAGAGATCGCCCAGGAGTACGAGGTTGGCCGACCGGTTCTCGCCGGCGACGATCTTGTCGATGACCTCGACGCCGCGGACCGCTCCGACCCGGCAGGGGGTGCACTTTCCGCACGACTCGGCGGCACAGAACTCCATGGCGAACCGGGCCTGCCCCGCCATGTCCACGGTCTCGTCGAAGACCACCACACCGCCGTGTCCGACCATCGCGCCCGCTGCCGCGAACGCCTCGTAGTCCATGGGCAGTTCGAACCGTGACGTGGGCAGATAGGCGCCGAGCGGCCCGCCGACCTGGACCGCGCGCACCGGCCGCCCCGACCGGGTTCCGCCGCCGTACCCCTCGACCAGCTCGCCGAGCGTGACTCCGAAGGCGGTCTCGATGATGCCGCCCCGGGCGATGTTGCCGCCGAGCTGGAAGACCTGCGTGCCCCGGGAGCGGCCGGTGCCGAGCTCCGCGAAGGCTTTCGCGCCGTCGGCCAGGATCATCGGTACGGAACCGAGCGTGAGGACGTTGTTGACCACGGTCGGCTTGCCGAACAGGCCCTCCAGCGCCGGGATCGGCGGCTTGGCGCGGACCGTGCCGCGTTTGCCCTCCAGGCTCTCCAGCATGGAGGTCTCCTCGCCGCAGATGTACGCGCCCGCGCCGACCCGGACGAACAGGTCGAAGCGGAGATCCGAGCCGAGGATGTTGCTGCCGAGCCAGCCGTGCTCGTACGCCGTCGCGATCGCCGCGCGCAAGGTGGCCACCGCGTCCGGGTACTCCGAGCGCACGTAGATGTAGCCCTCACTGGCGCCGACCGCGTGGGCGGCGATGGTCATGCCCTCGATGAGGGTGAAGGGGTCGCCCTCCATCAGCATGCGGTCGGCGAACGTACCGCTGTCGCCCTCGTCGGCGTTGCAGCAGACGAACTTCAGCTCCGACTCCGCCTGTTGGACCGTCTTCCACTTGATGCCGGCCGGGAAGCCGGCACCGCCGCGGCCACGCAGCCCGGACTCGGTGACCTCGGTGACGATCTCGTCCGTGGTGAGCTCCAGGGCGCGCCGCAGGCCTGCGAGGCCGCCGTGCGCGGTGAAGTCCTCGGCGGAGAGCGGATCGACGACGCCCACGCGGGCGAAGGTGACCCGTGTCTGGTCGCGGAGCCAGCCGATGTCCTCGGTAGGGCCCAGGCACAGCGCATGCCCGGCTCCGTCGAGCATCCCGGCGGCGACCAGGCCGTCAACGTCCTCGGGTGCCACGGGGCCGTACGCGATCCGGCCGGCCGGGGTCGCCACTTCCACCAGCGGCTCCAGCCACAGCATCCCGCGGGAGCCGTTGCGGATCAGACGCACCGTACGGCCCGCCGCTGTGGCAGCCTCGGCGATCCGGTCGGCGACCTCGTCGGCGCCCACCGAGCGGGCCGCGGAGTCGCGGGGCACATAGACCGTCACAGGGGTGCTCATGCGTCCACCTCCAGCAGGGCGTCCAGCCGCTCAGGGCCGACCCGGCCGTACAGCCGACCGTCGATCTGGACCGCAGGGCCGGTGGCGCAGTTGCCGAAGCAGAAGACCTGCTCCAGGGTGACCTCCCCGTCCGGGGTGGTCTCGCCGAAGGAGATCCCGAGCCGTTCGCGGGCGCGGTCGGCCACCGTCACCGCGCCCACCGCCTGGCACGCCTCGGCGCGGCAGATCCGTACGGTCCTGCGGCCCGGCGGGGTCTGGCGGAAGTCCTCGTAGAAGGTGACGACGCCGTACACGTCGGCCCTCGACAGGTTCAGTTCGGTGGCCAGGAGCGGGATCACCGCCGGATCGACGTACCCCAGTTCTTCCCTGACGGTGTGGAGGATGGGCAACAGCGCACCGCGGCCGCCGCGGTGCTCCGCGACGATCGAACGCACCCGATGCTCCAAGGACTGCTCCGGCAACGGCGCCATGACCCGCCCCTTCGATCGCGCGGCATGTACAGCGGCATGTACAGGGGCACTGTCCTGCGGTTTTCCGGGGGCGTCCAAACGTTCTTGGCTATGGCCTGTTAGGCGCCGTCTATCAACGATGTACAGGCGGGTGCAGATGCCTGCGCAGGATGTCGTCCAGCGCGGTGCCCATGTCCACCCGGTGGGCAACGTCCACCAGTGCCCGCACCAGGCTGAGCCCCGGATCGCGGTCGGCCAGCACCAGACCGATGTGGTGGTTGCGGGCGGGCCGCTCCATGGGCACCAGCCGCATCCCCTCGGGCACGCCGAACAAACCGAGCCATGCGTGGGCGATGACGCTGGACCACCGCTTGGTCCCGAGGTGGGAGTAAAGGGCCGACACGGTGTCCGTCTCCACGGAGGGGCTGACGCTCACTCCGGCGTCGGCGAAGTTTCGATCCAGGATCCGGCGGTTCTGCATCACCGGGGAGAGCAGGCACAGCGGGACGCCGGCCACCTCGGCCCAGCCGACCCGCTCCCGGTCCGCCAGTTCGCAGTCCTTCGGTGTCAGCAGCAGATAGCGCTCGCGGTACAGCGGAACCGTGCGTACGTTGCCGAGCGGCTCCCCGTCCACGTAACTCATCCCCACGTCGAGGTCGAACTCGGCCAGCCGGTGCACCATTTCCCTCGACGACACCGATTCCAGCGAGATCCTGACCTGGCGGTGCTGGTCGAAGAACGGCGTGGTCAGCAGCTGGGCGGCGGTCAGCGCCGTCGGGATCGCTCCCACCCGCAGCACGCCGGTCAGCCCGCCGTCCATCGCCGCGAGGTCGTCGCACAGGGCGTCGCGCTCCGCCAGGATCCTGCGGGCCCACATCACCACCCGCTCACCCTCGGGGGTGAAGCCCTCGAAGCGCCTTCCCCGTCGCACGATCATGACTTTGAGCTCGCGCTCCAGCGTCCGGATACCCGCGGAGAGCGACGGCTGGGACACATGGCAGGCCTCGGCGGCCCGCGCGAAGTGGCGTTCGCGTGCCAGCGCGGCCAGATACTCGAGTTGTCTCAGCAGCACGGCTGACTCCTACCCCAGCAAGACGATCCGGTGCTCGTCTGTCTACACGTTCATGGACGTGCCGCGCGCGATTGCGTCGCACCGAGGGACTCGGCGGGATTGCGTAGCTCTTCGGCGGCGTCCGCGACGCGCCGCATCAGCTGGAGGAAGAGCGCCTGCTCCTTTGGGGCGAGCGGGGCGAGGAATACCTGGTCCGACGACGAGATCGCCAAGGTCCGGACCGCCGCGACCGGCGGGCACCACCCGCCGCGCGACTACCCGCCGTACCACAGCAGCCACTTGCGCCATCCGCACCGGCCGCTGACACCCATGCGGGACCCCGAGGCCGTCGAGCTGCTCGGGACCGCGTTCACGCAGCGTCTGGTCACCCAGATGTACTTCCCGGGCGACCCGCTCTTCGCGTACGACCCGGTGCTGCAGTCCGTCACCGACAGCGGTGCCCGCGAGCGTCTCGTGGCCGCTTACGACCACGATCTGTCCGTCCCCGAGTGGTCACTCGGATACCGCTGGGACATCGTCCTGGACGGCCCGTCCGCCACCTGGACCGAGGAAGGCCACTGATGTCCACGCCGCCCACGCCTTCGCAGACCGTCGGCCCGTTCTACGGATACGCCCTGCCGTTCACCGGCGGCGGCGAGGTCGCCCCCGCAGGCCACCCCGACACCATCACCTTGCACGGCCCGGGCCCGATCGCCCGGACGGCTGCCGCACGCTGGTTCACTCCCGGCTTCACGGTGCCCGGCCTGTTGGACGACCTGCGGCACACCGACGCGGGGGCGTACGCAGCCTGTTGCGACGCCCTGGCCACGTACGACGTGCGCGATGTGCTGCCGTCGATCACCGCCCCGACGCTGGTGATCGCGGGCCGGGACGACCCGGCCACCCCGCCCGTTCATGCCCGGGAGATCACCGACGCCGTCCCCGGCGCCACACTCAACGAACTCGCGCACGCCTCCCACCTCGCGCCCGCCGAGCGCCCGGGTGCCGTACTCGCCGCCCTGCGCGCCCACTTCACGGTCACGGGACCGAGCCCATGCTCCCCCGCCGTGAACGGAGCTTGATCCACCGCTCTCGTGGGAACGGCCGCCACCGCATCACCCTGGTCGCCAAGGCGGCGTATGCGATGCCGACGAGGAGTGAGGCGATCATCGACACCACCGCGAACTGGTCGTCCAGTCGCGGGAAGACCTGCCAGTGCGTCACGTAAATGTAGAGAGAGCTGCCGGCCAGTACGCCTGCCACCCGGTTGACGGAGGCCAGACTCGGCAGATTCCGCACCCACACCAGGAGTGTGAGGCCGGCGATGATGACCGCCTCGCGGGCAGGCTGCCCGAAGAAGCCCGGAACTGTCGCCATCGCTGCGAACGTCACCAGCAGCCGCTCCCGCACAGTGACCGCCTTCGCGGCAGCCCACCCCATGGCGAAGAGCCAGAAGACGGTGACCGCCAGCGGAATGTGGCCGCGGGCGTCGAGGCCGAAGAGGTCGTAGCGCCCGATCAGCCCGAGCGTCATCAGGGCCGCGGGAACGGCGAAGGGGAAGCGCCTCTCGGTGCGGTCCACGAGCGGTATGGCGAGCACGGCGGCGGCGGCCGCCAGTATGTAGACCAGGGCTTCGATGAACCAGAAGCCGGTGTGCGGTCCGAAGAGGCTGGTGAGCAGCAGGACATCGGTGAGCCGGTAGTCGTCGGTGACCAGCAGCATCAGTGCGAGCCAGGCAACGCTCGGCGCGGCGATCCGTGTGATGCTCCGCCCGAGGTTCCGCAGGCGCTCGCGGCGGTCGGCCGAAGTGAGGTGGAAGCGGGCGAAGTTGTACCCGGCCACTCCCAGCAGGACATGGGCGCCGCCCTTGACCATGAAGAGATGGATGTGCGAGCCGACGATCAGCACGATGGCGACGGCACGCAGGGCGACCCCGGTCTCCAGGGTGCGGCGGCGGGTTTTCTGCCGGTCCTCGGCCGGCTGCCCCGACGGCTTCCTGAGCTCACGGATCGGGAGCGTGTGCCAGTTGTCGGGCAGATGGCCGAGCGCTTCCTCGAGGTTCAGTGACATCTCGACGTACGACAGCGAGTCGCCGCCCAGGCCGACGAAGCTGCTGTCCTCCGTGACCTGGTCCCGGTCGAGAATCTCCGCGTACAGCCGGCACAGGTCAACGGGTCCGGTGGGCGTCGTCCGCCGGGCCGGCACCGACTTCGCCGCGTCTGCGGAGGCCTCGGGCCGGGTCAGTTCGCGTATGGCCCGGTAGTCGGCCTTTCCCGTGGCGAGCCGGGGCAGTTCGGGGAGGACTCGGACACGCACGGCGCGGGCCGGCAGGCCGCATTCGCCGGTCACCATCCGCCGCACGCTCGCCGCGTCGACAGCGTCCGGATCGCCCGAGACGGCCACCACCAACTCGTCGTCGTCACCAGTGCAGCAGGAGGTGATGCCGTGCCTCTCGAGCATCGCCTCGACCTGTTGCGGATCGATCCGCAGGCCGAGGATCTTCGCGAACCGGCTTCGCCGCCCGAGGATTTCGTACAGTCCGCCGGGGGTACGCCGGGCGATGTCACCGGTGTGCAGCTCGTCGATGGACCGGCCGAGCCCGAGGTCGTCAGGGCTTTCGGCGTAGCCGAGCATGACGTTGGGGCCCGCGTACACCAGCTCGCCGGTGTCCTGGCCGGGCCAGTCCGGCAGCGGCTGCAACCGGAAGGAGCCGCCGGGGATCGCGACACCGGCCGCCTCGGGATGTGTGTGAGCGAGGTCCGGTGGCAGGTACGCCATGCGGGCCGTCGCCTCGGTCTGGCCGTACATGACGAACAGGTCCCAGCCGGCGGCCCGGCCCAGGGCCGCGTAGTGCGCAACCCGGTCGGGCGCAAGCCGCCCGCCCGCCTGGGTGACGTAACGCAGATGCGGCAGCTCCATGGTGGCGAAACCGACCCGGTCGAGCAGGTCGAAGGTGTAGGGGACCCCGGCCAATGTCGTACCTCGGCCGGTCCGGAACAGCTCCCAGAAGCAGGCGTCTGCGACCGAGAGGCCGGTGAGGATCAGACCGGCGCCGCTCAGCAGATGACTGTGGATGACGGAGAGGCCGTAGCAGTAGTGCATGGGCAGGGTCGTGGCCGCGCGGTCGCTGTCACGGATGCCCAGGTATTCCGCGATGGATTCCGCGTTGGCCTGCAGGTTCTCGTGCGACAGGCGGACGAGTTTGGCTGATCCCGTGGAGCCTGAGGTGCTGAGCAGCAGCGCGAGGTCCGGGTGCAGGGTGTGCGCTGAGACCGCGCGTCGCTCGTCGAGCACCCATGCGCCGCCGTCGGGGCGTGCCACGACATCCGGGTTGTACGCGTCGGTCAGCGACTGCACGGCTTCGGCATGATCGCCCGGCACCAGCAGGACGGGGTGCCCCCCGGCCAGCGCCGCCAGGTGGACAACGAGAGCGTCGAGCGTGTTGGCGCCGACGAGGAGGACAAGGCGCCGTTCCGGGCCGAGGCGGCTTGCGGTCTCGGCCACCCGTGCGGCGAGCTCACGGTAGGACACCGGGCCGTCGGCAGTGATGACCGCCGTGCGGTCGCCGTGGGCCGCGAGAGTGCGGGCGAACGGGACGGTCTTGGTGCCTGGGAGCAGGCCGGAAGGCGCTATCACGAGGGCATCTTAGGAAAGCCTTACTTTATTTGATAGTCACAGCGCAGTCACAGCTGATCCACTGAAGATCCACAGAACGGCCGCCGGTAGGGTCGGCTTCGCCGCCCGGTCGCCCACCGCGTACCTGTTGTGTACGTCACCCTTGACGATAGGTTAGCTTTACCTTATTTATTGGGCGTTCAAAGGTTCCTCCGCGGCACCGCTACGCCGCTCGCTCCCTGACGACGCGACGTGCGGCGACGGAAGTGAGCCACGCAGGAAGGCTTCTCTCATGCGACGCCCCTTGGTCCGACGTCTGACCGCGCTCCTCGCGGCAGCCCTGCTGCTGCCCGCCCTCGCGAGCTGCGGCAACGACGAAGACGACGCCGGGCTCATCATCTACTCCGGCCGCAACGAGAAGCTGGTCAAACCGCTGCTGGACGAGCTGGAGAAGACTGTCGGCACCAAGGTCGCTGTCCGCTACGGCGACAGCGCCGAGCTGGCTGCCCAGATCCTGGAGGAGGGCGACAAGACCAAGGCCGGGCTGTTCTTCTCCCAGGACGCCGGAGCCCTTGGAGCCCTCTCCACGAAGGGCCGTCTGCAGAAGCTGCCGCAAACGTCGCTGGACCAGGTCGACGCGGCGTTCCGCGGCGGCGCGGGCGACTGGGTGGGCACCTCCGGGCGCGTGCGCGTCCTCGCGTACAACCCCGGCAAGGTCACCAAAGTGCCGGACAGCGTCCGCGAGCTGACCAAGCCGGAGTGGAAGGGCAAGATCGGATACGTCCCGACCAACGCCTCCTTCCAGGCCTTCGTCACCGGCATGCGCGTCCTGGAGGGCGACGAAGCCACCCGCACCTGGCTGAAGGGCCTGAAGGCCAACGATCCGAAGGTGTACGAGAACAACCTCAAGGTGCTGGACGCAGTGGGGGAGGGAGAGGTCTCCCTCGGCCTGGTCAACCACTACTACTGGTACGAGCAGGTCGCCGAGAAGGGCGAGGACAAGGTGGGCGCAAAGATCCACTTCCTGCCGGGCGGCGACCCGGGCGCTCTTGTGAACGCGGCCGGAGTCGGCATCCTCAAGGGCAGCGACCAGGCCCCCGTGGCCCAGAAGGCCGTCGACTTCCTGCTCTCGAAGAAGGCGCAGACCTACTTCGCCGAGGACACCAAGGAGTACCCGCTGGCCGCCGGCGTCACCAGCACGGTCAAGGACCTGCCGCCGCTGGACTCCCTGGACGCCCCCAAGATCGACCTCGGCAAGCTCGAATCGCTCCAGGAGACCCTGAAGATGCTGCAGGATGCCGGGATGGTCTGAGCCGACATGCACACCAAGGATCCCGTCGTCCGGACGGATCCCGCTGCCCGCCCGGCCGGCACTCCCACGCCGACCGGGCGGCTGAGTGCTGGCCGCCGACCGCCGGCCGTCCTGCTGGTGCCGGCCACTGTCGCCGCGCTGTTCGCGCTGCTGCCGCTCGGCTATCTCGCGGTGCGCTCCCTGGAACGCGGCCCCGGCTACGCATGGAACGTCGTCGCCAATGAGCGCACCGCCCAGCTGCTCGGCCGCAGTCTCGGGCTCGCCGCCGTCGTTGTGACGGCCTGCCTGCTCCTGGGGGTCTCGCTGGCCTGGCTGACCGTGCGGACCTCGCTGCCCGGTGCCCGCGTCTGGTCGGTGCTGGTGACCCTGCCGCTGGCCGTGCCGAGTTACGTCGCGGCCTTCGCCTGGCTCTCCGCCTTCCCGGAACTGGCGGGCTTCCCGGGAGCCGCGCTGGCGCTGACACTGGTCAGCTTCCCGTACGTCTACCTGCCGGTCACTGCGGCGCTGCGCGGCACCGATCCGGCACAGGAGGACGTGTCCCGCTCGCTCGGCCTCGGGCCGCTGCGGACCTTCCTGCGTGTCACGCTGCCCCAGATCCGCCCCGCGGCGGCGGGAGGCGCGGTGCTGGTCGCGCTGTATGTGCTGTCCGACTTCGGCGCGGTCTCCCTGATGCGCTACGACACCTTCACCCGCGGCATCTACACGTCCTACCGGGCAAGTTTCGACCGCACTCCGGCCGCCGCGCTGAGCGTCGTGCTGGTGGTGATGACGGTGGCACTGGTCGCCCTTGAGGCGCGGACGCGCGGACGCGCGGGGCACGCCAGGACCGGTACCGGCACGGCACGGCACGCCGTGCCCGCACCGCTGGGCCGGTGGCGGGTGGCCGCGCTGACCTGGTGCGCGGCGGTCACGGCCGTCGCAGTGGTCACTCCGCTGGCCACGCTCGGATACTGGCTGGCCGTCGGCAACTCCGCGACCTGGGACCCGGCGGGACTCCTCGACATCGCCGCCACGACGCTCGGCATCGCCACCGCGGGCGCCGCACTCACCACGCTGCTCGCCCTGCCCGTCGGGGTGATCGCCGCCCGCCACCGGGGCCGGACCGCGCATCTGCTGGAACAGTCCGCCTACGCGGGCCACGCCCTGCCGGGCATCACCGTCGCGCTGTCCCTGGTCTTCTTCGCCGTCCGCTACGCCGAACCGCTCTACCAGGAACTCCCGTTGCTGGTCTGCGCGTACGCCGTGCTCTTCCTGCCCGTGGCAGTGGCCGCCACCCGCGCCGCCGTGCTCCAGGCCCCACCCGTCCTGGAGGACGTCGCGCGCTCACTCGGCCGCAGCCCGCTGCGCGTCCTTCGTGAGATCACCGTGCCGCTGGCCGCACCCGGCGTCGCCGCCGGGGCCGCCCTGACCTTCGTGGTCTGCATGAAGGAACTGCCCGCCACCCTGCTGCTGCGCCCCACCGGCATGGACACCCTGGCCACCCGCCTGTGGACGGAGACCGGAACTGGATCGTTCGCCGCCGCCGCCCCGTACGCCGCCACCCTGATCCTGCTGGCCGCCGTCCCCTCCTACCTCCTCGGGAGGCACCGCACATGACCGCTCTGCAGATCACCGGTGTGTCCAAGGCCTACGGCCCGGACGCGGCCGTCCTCAAGGGGGTGGACCTCACCGTCCCCGGCGGCGCGCTCGCTGCCGTGCTCGGTCCGTCCGGCTGCGGCAAGACGACCCTGCTCCGCATCATCGCCGGCTTCCTGCGCGCCGACTCGGGCACCATCACGGTCGCGGGGCGCACCCTGACCGCCCCCGGGCTGAACCTGCCGCCGGAGAGCCGGAGCATCGGCATCGTCCCGCAGGAAGGTGCGCTCTTCCCGCACTTGAGCGTCGCCCGCAACGTCGCCTTCGGCCTGACCGGCACCGATCGCGGCAAGCGCCGCAGCCGGTCGGAGGAGATGCTCGAACTCGTCGGCCTGGGCGGATACGGCAACCGGATGCCCCATGAACTCTCCGGCGGTCAGCAGCAACGCGTCGCCCTGGCCCGGGCCCTGGCACCAAAACCCGCGCTGGTCCTGCTCGATGAGCCGTTCAACGCCCTCGACAGCTCCCTGCGCGCGGGAGTCCGGGCAGATGTCCGCGCCGCCCTGCACGCCACCGGCGCCACCGCCGTTCTGGTCACCCACGACCAGCAGGAAGCCCTCTCCACGGCCGACCTTGTCGCGGTCGTACGAAACGGGAAGGTCGCCCAGTGCGACACACCCCAGGAGGTCTACCAGCACCCCGCCGACCCCTGGGTGGCCCGTTTCGTTGGCGACGCCGTACTTCTGCCCGCAACCGCCGCCAACGGCACAGCCACCACCGCGCTGGGCCGGTTGCCCCTCGCCCCGCCCGCCGGGGACAGCCGCACCGGGACCGTCCTCCTTCGGCCCGAGCAACTGCAACTCACGGAAACCGCAACGGCAGTCCAGGGCACCGTGACCGAGGTGAGCTTCTACGGCCACGACGCCATGGTCACCGTCGACGTCGACGGGCTGACGAGTCCGGTGGCGATCCGAGTCGCCGGACCCGTTGCCGTACGCCCCGGCCAGCGCACCGGCATCCACGTCACGGGCGAGGCGACCCTGCACTCCTGAGCATGCTGGTCGTTGAACGACGGCGCCGCGCCCCGGACCGCTCGAGGTTCTCGCACGCATAGCGGAGCGATATCGGAAAGCTTCCGTACAGGCTCTTGACGAAGCACAGGACCGCAATATCTTCGCGCCGTTCGCCGAATTCATCAGCATCTATCGCTTCATTGACGCGCTGATTCTCCAGACCGACCCAGAGCTCGCCATTTTCGTCCAGGCCACCGTACACATCTTCCGCAGCCGCGGGTCGCTCGGCCAAGTACCGTGCTGCTCGCCCGCGCGGAGCTCGAGGCGCTGACTACAACGGCTGACCGGGTACCTGCCAGGGGACTCTGCCGACGGCTTAGCGCGGGAGCACTGGCCGGGCGGGCTCGTACATTGCGATCCCAGCGCCAGGTCGCCCGCAACGACGGCGTCGCAATCCGGCGCCGGCCGGGAGCCGCAACTCGCCGCTGCCTACGCCACCGGCCGGATTACCGCACTCTCACCGCGACTTCAGCGCGGATTGCGCCAACAACACAGCTCTCCGGAGATTTCGTATCACTCGTGTAACAGCAGGCGGCATTAGCGCTGGGATCGGCCGGTATGGACCCAACGGGCCTGAGTCCTAAGGGAGTTGAGGGATTGCAGCCCCCTTGTCACTTCGGCCGTTTGTTCCACATAATCGCAGGGCGCTTTGCGGACTCATCCCCCACTGGGTTCGGACGCCTTGCGGCGCGCTGCCGTTTTCCAACGCACTTCATTCGGTGGCGACTTCCGGTTCCGTGGTTGGCATGAGCTCGCCATTGAGGCGTACCCCCCACGAGAGGAAGTCCGTTGAAGAGCTACCTGAAGCACCTCAGGACGACCACCGCGATCGGTGCTGTCGCCCTCGCCGCCTTCAGCCTCCACGGCGCGGCCAACGCCGCCTCCACACCGACCCCACGCGGTGACGTAGGCACGAAGGTCGTCGGCGGGACCAAGGCCGATCAGGGTGAATTCCCGTTCATGGTCCGCCTGTCCATGGGCTGTGGCGGCGCGCTGTACGCCAAGGACATCGTTCTGACCGCCGCCCACTGCGTCGACGGCAGCGGCCCGAACACCGGCATCACCGCGACGGCGGGCGTCGTCGACCTGGAGGACTCCAACGCGATAAGCGTGAAGTCCACAGAGGTCCTCCAGGCGCCCGGCTACAACGGTAAGGGCAAGGACTGGGCGCTGATCAAGCTCGAGAAGCCGATCGATCTGCCGACCCTGCCGATCGCCGGGGACGACAAGTTCAACTCTGGCGATTTCGACATCGCCGGCTGGGGCGCGGACAAGGAAGGCGGCAGCCAGCAGCGCTATCTGCTCAAGGCCAAGGTCCCGGCCATCGACGACGCCACCTGTCAGAAGGCGTACGGCGACCAGCTGACCCCCGGCGAAGAGCTCTGCGCCGGGATCCTGGACACCGGCGGCGTCGACACCTGCCAGGGCGACTCCGGCGGCCCCATGTTCCGCAAGGACGACGCGGGCGCCTGGATCCAGGTCGGCATCGTCAGCTGGGGCGAGGGCTGCGCGCGCCCGGGCAAGCCCGGTGTCTACACCGAGGTGAGCACCTTCGCGGCGGACATCAAGCAGGCCGCCGACGGGCTGGGCGGCTGACGCCGGTCAGTACGTGTTGAGCAGTTGAGCACCACCGCGTCCCGGCGCCGGGCCTCCGGCCGCACGGCACCGGGACGCGGCTCGGCCGGGGGCCTCTGACCGGTCGGGTTCCGGTTGGCGAAATTCGCCAACACAGCTGCTTGGTTCCATAGTAGATCGGGACGAAAGCAGCCCTCCCCTTCTGCCATCGCACAACAACTCGCGCACCGCCCATACGAGTTGTTCACGCCGTTCTCGGAGGAATTCCGCCCCGAGGCGAAAGGGCAGCTACGATCACGGCATGGTTACGTCCCGGTCACGCTCTCGCGTGCAGCAGTTCCGCCCTTCGGCGGTTCTGCGACGTCTGCTTGGCCTGACCATGCTGCTGTTCGGTCTCCTGTACGCGCACGGTGTGGACACGGAAGGGATCGCGGGCCACCTGACTCCCGCTCTGTCCGCGCCACCGCCGAATGCCACTCAGGCCGACGCCGGTCACACCGGAATTGCCCATGCCGAAGACGCTCCCAAGGGAGTGCGACAGGCCTCCCCCGACGACAACGGGCCAACTCGACCTGCGCATTGCTGCGCACCCAGGCCGTCGCGGGAGTGTGTCACTGTCGGCGCCCCCTGCCTGTCTCCGTCGGCCACGGCGTCGTGCGCCGTCGAACGACGTCCGGACCTGCGCGCTCCTGCCCAGGCAAGACCGGACAGCCATTCGCTGTCGGGCTCCAGAGCGTCAGCCGTGCTGCAGGTTTAGATCTCGCCAACTTCCGGCCCGCCTCAAGACATATGGGCATGCTCGCCCCTTATCGGCGCTATGTTCGTATTCGTCCAGGTTCCTTGCGCCCCGCTTCCCCTGACAGCCACATGCACCCGGCAGACGGGGAGAGCCGACGCCTCTCTCCCCCCGCCTCTCGCCGACCCCTTGCAGCCCCTCGGCCCGCCTGGACCGAGGACACGACTGCCATACGGAGAAGCTGTGCCTCGCCACCCCCTCGCATGCCTCACCCGCCGCGCATCGCCGTGGCCGGGCCGGTTATTGGCCTGCCTCCTGAGCGCACTGCTGCTCGCGGCGGTGCACTGTTCTTCGTATCTCCTCAGCGACGGCCATGAGTACGCCCCCACACCGGTGGCTGCCGGTGAACCCGCACAGTCTTCCGAGCCGTACGAGCCGTACGAGGCGGACGAGCCGTACGAGGCGGACGAGGCGGACGCCGCCGGGCATCCGCATCACCATCACCCTCACGGCTCTGTATGCACGCTCGCCGGCCTGAATCCCCAGGCCCAGAGCGGACGCCAGCTCCCGGTGGGCGCGGCACCGCTGCCTCCCCTTGCCTCATCCCCTGTTGTCGTAGCGGGAGGGCTCCTGCCCGCACCGCGCCGGACGAGCAGAGTGCTGATAGCCCAGTCGGGCCGCTCCACGCTCACCAGCGTTTGCCGGTGGCGCATCTAAACCGCTCTCGTGCAGCCGTCTGCAACGGCTGACGCGTGCCGAATTCCAGGCCGGCTTTGCCCTGCCCGAGGGGACGGCATGCGCATGAGCGAGTACATGACGCGCATCATCGAACGAGAGCGGAATAATGCATTCTTCGGCCACTGACGTGACACCCCCCACCCGCTCCGCCCTGTCCGGGCTGGTTGGTAACACCCCTCTGCTTCGGATCTCCGAGCCTCTCGCCCCGGCGGGACGCGGCTTCTGGGCGAAGCTGGAGGGCTTCAATCCCGGCGGTATCAAGGACCGCCCCGGCCTGCACATGGTCGAACGTGCCCGAGCCCGCGGCGATCTGAAGCCGGGAGCGCGCATCATCGAGTCCACCAGCGGCACCCTGGGCCTCGGCCTGGCCCTGGCCGGCATGGTCTACGGCCACCCGGTCACCCTGGTCACCGACCCGGGCCTGGAGGCGTCCATGACGCGGCTGCTGTCCGCCTACGGAGCCCAGGTCAACGTCGTCTCCGAACCCCACCCGACCGGCGGCTGGCAGCAGGCCCGTCGCGACCGCGTAGTCCAGCTGACGGAGCAGCACCCCGGTTCGTGGTGCCCGGACCAGTACAACAACCCTGACAACACCGGCGCGTACACGCCGCTGGCGCTCGAACTGGCCACTGACCTGGGGCATATCGACGTACTGGTGTGCAGCGTCGGCACCGGTGGACACTCCGCGGGCGTCTCCCGCGTGCTCCGGCAGCTCTATCCCGACCTGACGTTGGCGGGAGTGGACACCGTCGGCTCAACCATCTTCGGCCAGCCCGCCCGAACCCGGTTGATGCGAGGACTGGGGTCGAGCATCTACCCCCGCAACGTCGCCTACGACAACTTCAGCGAAGTGCACTGGGTGGCGCCGGCGGAAGCCGTGTGGGCCTGCCGCCAACTCGCGGCGTCCCACTACGCCACCGGCGGATGGAGTGTCGGTGCGGTCGCTCTCGTGGCCGGGTGGCTGGCCCGCGCCCTGCCCAAGGACACCAGGGTCGCAGCGATCTTTCCCGACGGACCGCAGCGCTATCTCGGCACTGTGTACGACGACGACTACTGCGCGGCGCACGGCCTGCTCGACTCCCCGCCGGCGCCCGAACCCGATGTGATCGGCCGCCTCGACGAGAAGGAAGTCACCCGCTGGACCCGGTGCACCACCGTGATCGACCCGCTCAAACTGAACAGCGAGGCGCGTGAGACCGAAGTGGCGGACCTCGCCGACGCGACGGAGCCGCTCGCCGCGGCCGACTCGGAGGAGCAGGCCTGATGAAGGGGACAATCGCACAGGTCCGTTCGTACGAGCGAAGCGTCCAGCTGCTGATGGTGAATCAGTTCACGATCAACCTCGGCTTCTACATGCTGATGCCCTATCTGGCAGCGCACTTGGCGGGCCCGCTCGGGCTCGCGGGCTGGCTCGTCGGGCTGATCCTCGGTGTACGCAACTTCAGCCAGCAGGGCATGTTCCTGATCGGCGGAACACTGGCCGACCGCCTCGGCTACAAGCCGGTGATCATCGCGGGGATGGTGCTGCGCATCGTCGGCTTCGCAACCCTCGGGCTCGTGGACTCCGTGCCCGCCCTGCTCGCCGCGTCCGCCGCGACAGGCCTGGCCGGTGCCCTGTTCAACCCGGCCACCCGGGCGTACTTGGCCGCCGACGCGGGCGAGCGCCGGGTCGAGGCCTTCGCGCTGTTCAACGTCTTCTACCAGGCCGGCATCCTGCTGGGCCCGCTGGTGGGCATGGTGCTGACAGGCGTCGACTTCCGCGTCACGTGCCTCGTGGCAGCCGGGATCTTCGCCGTGCTGAGCATCGTGCAGATCCGGGCGTTGCCCGCCCGCCGGGGCGACGATGCAAAAGACCAGGAGGACGGCCGGCGCGAGAGCGTGCTCACCCAGTGGCGCAGCATCCTGGCCAACCGCCCGTTCCTTCTCTTCTCCGTGGCCATGATCGGTTCGTACGTCATGACCTTTCAGGTCTACCTGGCGCTCCCGCTGGAAGTCCGGCGCCTGGGCGGAGAAGGGCAGTTCGGCACAGCTTCCGTGGCCGTGCTGTTCGCCGTCTCGGGGCTGAGCACGGTCCTCTTCCAGACGAAGGTCACCGCCTGGTGCAAGGCGCGCATGGAGCCGGGCCACGCGCTCATCTGGGGGCTGCTGGCGATGGCGGTGGCCTTCCTGCCCCTGCTGGTTGCCACTGCAGTGCCCGTGCCGGACGGCGGGACAGAACTGTGGCTGCTGGCCGCGGTGCCGCCGTCTCTGTCCGCCCTGCTGCTGGCCCTGGGCACGATGATCGCCTACCCGTTCGAGATGGACACCATCGTCCGTCTCTCCGGCGGCCGCCTGGTGGCGACTCACTACGGGTTGTACAACACCATCTGCGGTGTCGGCATCGCGCTCGGCAATCTGCTGACAGGCGCGGCGCTGGACGCGGCCCGGGACGCCGGGATGTCCGCGCTGCCGTGGCTGGCGCTCTTCTCCCTCGGCCTTGTGTGCGCAGCCGCTCTGCACGGTTTGCAGCGCACCAGGCGCCTTGCGCCGCCCGTGCCTGAGGTGCGGAGCGAGGCCGTAACAGTCTGACCGAACGGCCGGATGCCTGGCTCGCCATGCGAGTCCTCGCGCCCCCGTAGTACCCGGCCCGGACGCCGCGGGGCGGCTGGCGGATTGCTCCGCCGGCCGCCCCGCCTCAGCGACTCAGCTCCTGCCGAGCATCTTGTTCATCTGCTCGATCTCGGCCGTCTGAGCCTTGATCACATCGTCGGCCAGCCTCTTGGCGGGGGCGTACTTGCCCTCCGCCTTCTCGGTCTTGGCCATTTCGATGGCGCCCTCGTGATGCTTGATCATCATCTCGGCGAACGCCTTGTCGAACTCGGCGCCTTTCGCCTTCTCCAGCTTGTCCATGTCGTCCGTGCTCATCATGCCGGGCATGGATGACGACATGTCGTGGCCCATGCCGGACATGTCGGCGGGGATCTCCTCGCCCCACGAGGTGAGCCAGCCGGACATGGTCTTGATCTCCGGGTCCTGGGCGCCCTTGATCTTCGTGGCCAGGTCCTTGGTCTCGGTGGACGAGGCGCGCGTGGCAGCCAGTTCGGCCATCTCCACCGCCTGGCGGTGGTGCTGGATCATCTCCGTGGAGAAGGAGACATCCGCCGCGTTGTGGTCCCCTGCCTTCGCCGGTGCCGTGGCGGCGGACGGCGAGGAGCCGGACTCCGTGGACCCCATGTCGTGCCCGCCACCGCCACAGGCGGCCAGGACCAGGGCGGCCACTCCAGTGGCGGCGACGAGGGCGGTACGGCGGATCAGCTTGTGGTGCGCGTTCATGCGGGAACTCCTGGGATTTGTCTGTGAAAGAGCATGGCGAATCGCGGCGCCGCGCCCAGAACGGACAGATAGCGGCGTCGTGTGGCCTGCCCTAAATCCGCAGGAGTTGCAATTCTGAGAGAGAGGGAGGCGCCCTGCCTCCGTCGGGACCGCTGCCAGTGGCGGTGATCGGCCCCTCGGCGCCCTCGGTATGACCGATCGCTGCCGGGACGAGGGCGGGAAGCACGGGAGACCCGGCCACGCCGCTTGAGGCACACGTCGCATCCGCATGATCCGCATGCCCGCTACGCCCGTGACCGTCGTGGCCGCACTCATCCGGCGCGTCCATGACGGCGGCGACCTGCTGGGGCTCAGCAGTACGCACATGCCCCGTCAGATGTGCCGCGGCCGGTACGGGCCCGAGGCCATGCATGCCAAGCAGCCCTATGAGCAGCCCGAACACGAGAAGCCCGGTGAGCCGCAACAGCGGTTGCGGCTCACCGGGCTTCTCGTTGCGTGACATCACCCCATCGTAAACACAGGCCACGCGGACTGCGTTCACACTCCCGTCTACCATGCCTGGCCCGGGTGCTCCTCGTGTGCCGACTCGTTCTCGCGGTGGCGAACGTCCTGCCGGCCGGCACGCAGTGCCGTGTAGACGGCTACTCCGCCGCCCCCAAGTACAGCCGCTGCGGTGTTGAGCGGCACAGTGAGACTCGGAGCAACCCAGACGCCAACACTATGGCGAGAGCGAGCACTCCGGCCAGCAAGGTGAGCAGTGGAGGACGGTAGCCCATCGGCCTTGGCGCGGGGGGCTTGGGGCATCTGATCCGTAGCTCTATGTGGATCGGTCGGGCGCGGTCATAGCGGTCGCTTCGAGGATTCCGGGGGGTGCTGGGTGGGGGCGGTTGTTGGGGTTGCTGCACTTCGCTGCTGTACCGCAACGGCGCTGGACGCCACGTGAGTTGCGTTGGGTGGTGATCAGTCGGAAGTGGGCGCTAACGTTACGGGGCCTCATCTCTGAGAGGGGGGGCGCCTCGTCCCGCACGGTGACGAGACGCAGCCCCAGAGATGAGGTGGAGTGATGGAAAAGTCGAACCCTTTCCCGGAGGTCAAGGGGAAGATTCGCGAGGTTGCTGGTCGGCTCATGATCGCGCTGGGGGCTCGTGCTCTCTGAGCGTTAACCGAGAAGCTGTTCAGCCACCACTTCGAGGGGTGACGCCGGTCGTCCCCCGGACCATCGACGCTGGTGCATCCCCCGTCGCTCAGCGTTGGTGCGAAGCCGTCACTCCAGCTCGCCCGGGACAGTCCCCCTTTCTGCCCCGGGCGTCTTGCTGAACGCGATTCCGGCGAGGCGGAGCGACTTCGGCCTGGAGCTGCTTTGAGTAGCGCTCTTGCCGGCCCCCGCGCCTCCCCACCAACACACTTTCCAAGTCTGTTGGTGGTCTGCTGAGGTCGTCCAGGCCCGTTCACCTGCGTTCATCGCAGGCCTCTGCTGGGGCGGGCCGGGACGGGCGACGCTGGTGCTCCTGCCGCCTCGGCACCGGTGGCATGATGATCGTCATCGGCGGCTTCCTCCTCGTGGAACGCCTGGCCGGATGACGGCACCGCCCACCCCTGCTGCCGTTACCGGCCGCCTGCCCTCCCGGTCTCTGACAGATCTGCCAGGGCAAATGTCACGGTCACCATGGTGTCGCGACCTCCGCCCGACGGAAGCGGCTGAGATGCTGCGTCCCGGTGGTCGTACTGCGACCCAAGCGCCGTGAAGGGGCTCGCATGGGAACTTCCGACTGGCAACCGGTCTTCATCCTGCTTGTGCTGGTCGTGGCGGCGGTCGCTCTGCTCCATTCCGTGGCAGCTGCCGTTCGTGCCGTCCGTGAGCCTCTGTACACCGGCCCGTTCAGCGGAGGACTCGAACCGCGAGAGCATCCGCTCTCGCGGTTCCATGTGCGCTGGTATCCCGTAACGATGATCTTTCTCGCCTTCGACATGGAAATGCTCTTCATGTACCCATGGACGAGGGTCGTCTCCGAGGTCGGCACCAGTGCGGTCGTCGAGATGTTCCTCTTCCTCGGCGTGCTTCTCGCGGGGGTGGGTTACGCCTGGCGTGAGGGGGCGTTCAGGTGGAGTTGAGGAACAGGCTTCTCCGGGCGGCCACGGTGCGGCCGGGTGTGCTGCTGGCGGTGTCCCCCGGGGCTACTCGGGAGCGGTTGTTCGTCGAGGCGGAGCTGCAGCGCCGCGGCTGGCCGTGCGTCGCAGGGCCTGCCACCGCGGATTTGCTCGTGCGCGTGGGCGAGCCCACCACCACGGAGGATGACTGGGCCGAGCGGCTGTGGCTCGGCATTCCGGCGCCCAAGGCCCGCGTGACCGTCAGGGATGTGGAACAGGCCGCCGACGCCCTTGACCGGGGACATGCAGCCCTGGTCACCGGGCCGCACGAGCATCACCAAAACCCGGGGCCTGCCCCGGAATCCGGTCCGTCTGCACATGGCGACCACGACTCGCACGGCGGCCACGAGATGGCCGTCGTGGCCGGGCTGCCCATGGCCGACCGGGCGGACGACCGGGACGGGCTTCGGCTCGACCGACTGCACGTACCTCTGGGGCCGGTCCTGCCCGACTGGCCCGCGGGGCTCGTGTTCCGGCTGGAACTTCAAGGTGATGTCGTGCAGCGAGCCGCCGTCGAACAGATCGCCGCCCCCGCCTGCCTTCGTCCGCCGTTCTGGAACGAGCCATGGCTGCATACGTCAGCAGGCGAGGGCGTGACCCGAGGTGACGCGGCGCGGCGGTTGTGTGCGGCTCACCTGGACAGCCTCGGCCGCTTCCTCGCCGTGGCCGGGTGGGACGACGCGGCAGCCGGCGCGCGGTACGGACGTGACCGTGCGCTGACCGGTGTCGCAACCGCCGAACTCCAGTCGTTCTTACGCCCCTTGATCCGGCGCGTCCGCCGGTCGCGGACGTTGCGGTGGCTGACGGCAGGACTCGGCGTACTGTCCAGCGAGCATGCGCACCACTTTGGTGTGACGGGTCCTGCGCTGCTGGCCGACGGGGACGTGCACAGCAGGATGCTCGTCTGGCTGGACGGGATCGAGCGCAGCGCGGGCGACTGCGACGACCCCGGCACACTCGGTGCAACCGCCCTGGCCGCCCCGCGGGGAAGAATCGACGGCCCGACGCCCCCGTCTGAGGCCCTGATGGAAGTACTGCCAGGTCTGTTGGAGGGCGCTGAGTTCGCCTGTGCGCGGCTCATCGTCGCGAGCCTCGACCCCGACCTCGACGAGTTCACCTGGACTCCCCGACCTGCGCGGGGGCCCGATGACTGATTCGACTCCGCTGTGGGCCGTACTCGTACTGCCGGCGGTCCTGACCGCTGCGGCCTGGGCGGTGGCCTCCTTCGACGCCAAGCTCACGGCGGGAGCCCGGGCGGCGGGGCCGGGCCGTGAGGTGCTGCGACTGCTCGTGCAACAACCCCGACGCACACGCGCGGCCGATGTGCCGCTGACTCGGCTGGGGACCACGCTGCTTCCGGTGGCTGCCGTCCTGGCCGCGGTCGTCCTGCCGCTCGGTTTCCGGTCGGTGAGCGATCTCCCCGACGGGATCGTCTGGTTCAACGCGATGGAGGCGCTTGCCTGGGCGGCGGTGTGGCTGACCGGCTGGGGCCCGAATTCGACGCTCTCGCTCATCGGCGGCTATCGGTTTCTGGCTCAAGGACTGGCGTACGAACTGCCCCACATGCTGGCGATCACCACCGCCGCGCTCGGGGCCGGGTCTCTGCGGGTGGGCGAAGTCGTCGACGCCCAGGCCGGATTGTGGTTCGTGGTGTGGATGCCGGCCGCGTTCGGGATCTATCTGCTCAGCGCACTGGCGATGTCCTTCTGGGGTCCGTTCGATCAGCCGGCCGGACGCGATGTGGCAGGAGGTGCGGCGGCCGAACTGTCGAGCGTGGACCGGATCGTGTTCTTGGGCGGGCGCCGGCTGTTGTTCGTGGTGGCGGCCGCGTTCTGCGTGCCGCTCTTCCTGGGCGGCGGTCACGGCCCGCTGCTGCCCGGCTGGGCCTGGACGCTGCTGAAGACAGCCGTCGTGCTGGCCTTTCTGGTCTGGGTTCGGCGGAGAGTTCCGACCGTACGGATGGACCGCTATGTGGAGCTGGCGTGGGTCGTGTTGACGCCACTGGCCGTGGCGCAGGCCCTGGTAGTGGCTGTGGTGGTGCTGAACCGATGACAGGAGGGAGGTGCCCTGCGCGATGAGTGACGTGGCCTTCTGGCTGCTGGCCGTCCTCGCCGTGGGCAGCGGAGTCATGGTCTTCCGGTTCGACTCCATGGCCCGCGCGACGTTCTCGCTGCTCACCTCGCTGCTGTGCGTGGGCGGAGAGATCCTGCTGCTCGGTCTCGGCTATCTGGGCATCGTCACCGTGCTGATGATGACCATCGAGATGGCCATCATGGCCGTATTCATGATCATGTTCATGATGAATCCGGCCGGACTCATGCCCATGACGATGGTGCACAACAAGAAGGGCGCGGCGGTCATCTGCGTAGTTGCCTTTGTGCTGCTCGCCGCCGGTGTCCTGCTCGCACCCTGGCCCGCCCGCCAAGGCAGACCGCCCCCGGACCCCACAAAGGACCTCGGGTTGTCCCTGATGGGGCCGCAGATGCTCACGATGATGACGCTGGGCATGGCTCTGTTCGCGACGATCGTCGCCACGGTGGTACTGGCGACCCGGCGCGGCCGCTACGACCGTTTCGGCGACGATCTGCGGGCTCGACGAGCGGACGATCCGGTACGGGGCGGTGTCGGCCGGTGAGTCTGGAACTGTTCCTGCTCCTTGCCGCCGCGCTGTTCTGCGTCGGCCTGTTCGGCGCTCTGACCCAGCAGTCGATCGTGATGCTGATGATGGGCCTGGAGTTGATGCTGGGCGGGGTGATCCTCGCGGCCGCTTCAGCCTGGCGCTACATCGCCCCCGCGGCGGCCGACGGGCAGGTGCTGGTGGTGGTCGCGATCACGGCGATGGCTCTGGAGATGGCGATGGGGTTCGCCGTGGTCACCGCCCTCTTCAGGTCCCGTGAAATCGACATGACCGACATGGCGGCGGAGTTGAAGGAGTGAGCGTCCTGCTGTGGGCGCTCCTCGCCCTGCCGTTGGCCGCGGGTGCGCTGCTCGCTCTGACCGGACGGGCCGCAGACGGGGTGGCACCGGGCGTGGCTGTCGGTGTCGCCGTCTCTGCCCTCGGCCTTGCGGTTGCGGCCGCACTGCGGCATCCGGTCGTCGAGGCGCCTTTGCTGGAGCAGCTTCCGATACGGCTCGCGGTGGACGGACTGTCCGGGATCCTGGTCGTCACCGTCACCGCGGTCACGTTGGCCGTTCTGCTCATCAGCGCCGCGGAGTTCGGCGACGAAGAGGCACGCGCCCGGTTCTTCGGACTGATGCTGCTCTTCGCCGGCAGCATGCTGGTCACGGTCACCGCCGTCACCCTTCCCGTTCTGCTCATGAGCTGGGAAATGATGGGCGCGACCTCCTGGGCACTGATCGGCTACCGGTGGCGGGAGCCGGAGCGTACCGCTGCCGCCAACACCGCGTTCCTGACCACGCGTACAGCCGACCTGGGCCTCTACCTGGCCGCGGGCGCGGCCCTCGCAAGCGGCCGTGACGAGGCGCTCACGCTCGACGGCCTGGCACACGCCGGGGAGCCATGGCTGTCGGTCATCACGGCAGGCATCGTCGCGGCGGCGCTCGGCAAGTCCGCTCAACTCCCCTTCAGTTTCTGGCTGTCGCGGGCGATGCAGGGCCCCAGCCCGGTCTCCGCTCTGCTGCACTCCGCGACCATGGTCGTGGCCGGCGCGTATCTGCTGCTGCGAACCGGGACTCTGCTGGACGCCTCGGGGTGGGGCAGCGACGTGGTGGCCTGGGCAGGGGCCGCGACGGCCATCGGACTCGGGCTGGTCGCGGTGGCGCAGACCGATTTCAAGCAACTGCTCGCCGCGTCCACCTGCGCCCAGATCGGGTTCATGGTTCTCGCCGCCGGAGTCGGCGCCACCACCGGAGGAACGCTGCAACTCATGGCGCACGCGGCGGCGAAGAGCCTGCTGTTCCTCGTGGCAGGCATCTGGCTGACGGCGCTGGGAACCCAGCAGCTGACCGCGCTGTGCGGAGCCGCCCGGTATCACCGGACGGTGGGCATGATCTGCACCGTGGGCGCCATCTCGCTGGCGGGGCTGCCTCCGCTGTCGTTGTGGGCCGCAAAGGACGTTCTGCTCGCCGGGGCCCTTGCCCGTGATCCCTGGCTGTACGCCGCCGGGCTTGCCGCTGCCGTGCTGTCCGCGGTCTACAGCGCGAAGGTCCTGTGGTTCGTATGGCGTCCTGCTGCACGGCCTGATGACGGCCGAAGGATCCCCGGCGGTGTCGTACCGCCGCTGGCTGTGCTCGCCGTGGCGTGCGTTGCCCTGACTCCCCTGGCTCTCCCGCCGATCCGTGATGCGCTGGGGCGCGTCCTCGGCGCCTCCGCTCAACCAGCGCCGCACGCCTGGGAGCCGGCTTTGTCCGGTGCTCTCGCCCTGGTTGCCGCAGCCGCCACGTGGGCCTGGGGATCCCGCCCGCTCCCGCTGCCGGGCCGGGCGAAGGCGGCGTGCCGGGGCTGGCTGGGCCTGGAGCGTGCCGCCCACGCTCTCGTCATCTCGCCGGTCTTGTGGACCGCCCGTACCGCGGCTGCTTTCGACGACCGGATTCTCGACCGCGGTGTCGACGGCACGGCCAAAGGGGCACTGGGCCTGGCCCGTTGGACGAACAGCGTCGTGGAGCGGGCAGTCGACGGGGGAGTCGGCGCGGTCGCGGCGGCGGCTCGAGCTCTCGGCCGCTGGGCCCGCCGGCCGCAGACCGGCCAACTCCACCAGTACCTCGCCCAGGCCGTCGCGGCCTTCACCGTCCTCGCTGTCGTGCTCGTCCTCGTGAGGTGACCCCTTGCTCACCGCCCTCGTCTTCGCCCCGACTGCTGTGGCGTTGCTGCTCCTCGGCCTGCCGCTCCGCATCCCACAGTCGGTGTTCCGTGCCGCCTGGGTGACGGTGACCGCAGCCGAACTCGCGCTTGTCATCGCCCTGTGGGCCGCCTACCGGTCCGGCGGTGGCTTGCAGTACGAGGTACGGGCCCGCTGGATCCCCAACGCCGGTGTGAGCTACCACGTCGGAGTCGACGGCCTGTCGCTGCCGCTTCTCGCCATGACCTGCGTACTGTTCCTCGCCTGCGCCCTTTACTCGCTGCGGGAGAACAGACGGATCCGCGAGTTCGCCGCGCTCTTTCTGTTTCTGCAGACCACCTGTCTCGGGCTGTTCGTCTCCCTCGACCTGATCCTGTTCTTCGTCTTCTTCGATCTGTCCATCGTGGCGATGTACTTCATCATCGCGGGCTGGGGTCACCGGGACGCGGCCCGGGCTGCGCTGAAGTTCTTTCTCTACACCTTCATCGGCTCGCTCGCGCTGCTACTCGGCTTCATCGGCGTGTATCTGGCCGCTTCCCCGCACTCCTTCGACATGGTCGAGCTGACGAGGCAGAACCCGCTCGCCGGGCGCTCGGTCTACGGCGGCCTCGTGCTGCTCGCCGTCGTGGTTGGGCTGGCTGTCAAAACGCCCACCGTTCCGTTCCACACCTGGCTGCCGCCGGCGCACACCGAGGCGCCGGCCGCCGGTTCCGCGGTCCTCGCCGGAGTGCTCCTGAAGATGGGCACGTACGGCTTCCTCCGCATCGCCATGCCCATGCTCCCGGACGCCTGGCGCCGCTACGCCCTGGTGCTCGTCGTCGTCGGCGTCATCTCGGTCCTCCACGGCGCACTGGTCGCCCTCGCACAGACCGACTTCAAGCGGATGATCGCGTACACCTCCGTGAACCACATGGGTTACATCGTGCTCGCGGTCGGCGCCGCCGCCGCGACCGCCGACAGCTCCGCACAGGCACGCTCCCTCGCAGTCACCGGATCGGTCACCCAGATGGTCAGCCACGGACTGATCACAGGTGCGCTGTTCCTGCTCGCCGGTGTGCTCTACGAGCGGGGGCGTACCTACGACATGGGCGCCTACTCCGGAGTCGCCGCCGTCGCGCCCGCATTCGCGGCCATGACCGGCGTGGCCGCGTTCGCCTCGCTGGGACTGCCGGGCTTCTCCGGCTTCATCGCGGAATTCCAGATCTTCACCGGAAGCCTCGGCCCACGGCCGCTGGCCACCGCACTCGCCGTACTCGGGATCCTGCTCACGGCCGGGCTGTTCCTCCGGGCGCTGCGGCAGATTTTCATGGGGCCGCTCCGGCTGCCCGACGCCCCGGGCACTCCGCGCACGTTCCCCGAAATCCGCCCCCATGAGAGCGCCGCCGTCGTTCCGCTGCTGGTGCTGGCCGTGGTCCTCGGAGTGGCACCGCGTTTCCTGCTGGACGTCATCGAGCCCGCTTCCCGGGCCGTACTCGAGCTGCTCGCCCGATGACCGACATGAACGAGAACCCTCTCGACATCCTCCCCGAGGTCCTGCTTGCGGCCTCAGCCGTCCTCGGACTGCTGCTCGGGGCCTGGCTGCCCCGCAGACGACAGTGGATCGTGGGCCTGTCGGCGGCCGTGGCCGGCTTGGCCGGGATCGTGTCCGCGGCTGTGGCAGCCGGCCGACCGGCCGTGACCGCCTTCGGCGAGGCGTTCGCCGTCGATCCCATCACCAGCACGTCCCGGATCGTGATCCTCGGCGGCACCCTGCTGGTACTCGCCCTCAGCGCGGGACCGCTTCACGCCCATCCCCGGGAGAGCGAGTTCTACGTTCTGCTCCAACTCGCCGCCCTCGGGGCTCTGGTCATGGCCGGGGCACAGAATCTGCTGCTGCTCGCCGCCGGGTACCTGCTCGCAAGCATCCCCGCCTACACGCTCGCCGGCTTCCGCAAGGACGGCCCAGGCACCGAGGCGGCGCTCAAGTATTACGTCATCGGCGCCCTGCTCGGCGTACTCATGCTGACCGGCATCACCGTCCTGTACGCGACCGGGCGCTCCACCGGCTACCCGGCACTCGGCATGGCACTGCGCGACGCGCCCGAGGCGCTCGTCGCCGCCGGAACCATCGGACTCCTCGCAGGGGTCCTGTTCAAGGCCGGTGCCGTGCCCGCCCACTTCTGGGTTCCGGACGCCGTCCAGGGAAGCAGCCCTCCGGTCGCCGCGCTGCTCACCACGCTGCCGAAGATCGGCGCCCTGGCGGCGCTGTTCCGCCTCGGCGATGTCGTCCTCTCCGGCAGTACGCTGCCGTGGCCCGCGCTGATCGCCGTCGTGGCCGCGGCCTCCATGAGCCTGGGAAACCTCGCCGCCTTCTTCCAGCAGGACGTCAAACGTCTGCTGGCCTACTCGACGATCAGTCAGGTCGGCTATCTGCTGATGCCGGTGGCCGTGGCGGGGCGCTCGGACCTCGCCCAGGAAGCGCTGCTGTTCTACGCAGCCGCGTACGCGGTCACCAATCTCGGCGCCTTCGCGGTGGTCTGCGCCCTCCCCCGAGCCGGGAGCATCGACGACTACCGGGGCCTGGCGCGGCAGCGCCCTCTGCTCGCCGTCAGTCTCGTCATCTGCCTGCTGGGCCTCGTCGGCACGCCGCCCACCGCGGTCTTCGTCGGCAAACTCGAAGCGTTCACCGCCGCGTTCGACGGCGGTTACGCCTGGCTCGCCGTGCTGGCCGCCGTGAACACGGTCGCTTCGCTCTTCTACTACCTGCGCTGGATCGTGCCCGCCCTGTCACGCGGCACCGGGGACAAGCTCCACGACGGCGACCGCCGGGCGCGCGGAGTCGCATACACGGCCGCCACCATCTCCATCGGGCTCGGCGTGGCCGGAGGGCCGGTCCTGGCGGTCCTCGACGGTCCGCTCGCCGCCTCCGGGTAGCAGTGCTGTGTCCGTGGCGCACCGCGACCGTTTCCTCGCGGCGCCTCGACGGGGTCGGTGACCGGTGGGCCTGGCGGACGCCCCACAATCGAGCTCATATTCGACAATGGTCGATGACCTGCTGCTTGCGACTGGAAACTGCTCGTGACCACGGGGACGCCCGTCAAGCTCTCCACCGACCGGAACTGCCTTAATTCCGCATAATGAACAGGAGAGCGGCGGGTGGAAGGGGACGTCTCGTGCCATCTGATCGACCAGGGGGCGAGAAGGCTCATGGCCCGTTCTGGTCCGAGCCAGGGGCACTGCTGGAGCACGTGCCTGTGGCTGTCTTCGGTATCGACGACGCCAACCTGGTCTGTTACTGGGGGCCTGGCGCGCGCGACCTTTTCGGGTACGACTCCGCCGCGGTCCTGTCGAAGCCTGGCGCCGTTCTCTTCCCCGACGCGTCCCAAGGCGCCTCCGATTCGTGCACCCTTTTGGTGGAGCGGGGCCGGACTCTGGGGTACTGGCGTGGCCGGCTGGCGGCGCGGCATCGTGACGGCACGGTCTTCGACTGCGGCTTCCGGGTCTTTCCCATGACCGGTGCCGGGGAAAGTTCGGTGGTCATGGGCTTGGCGAGCCGCAGCGACGAGCTCGATCGGGTCAAGACCAACCTGGCCTTCCTCGACGCCCTCTTCGAAACCTGCCCCATCGGTCTGGTCATGCTCGACCAGGACCTGCGGTACGTCCACCTCAACCAGGCGCTCGCCGACATGGACGGGCTCCCCATCGAGGAGCACCTCGGGCGGCCCATGGACGAGATCATGATCACGTCCGACGGCGGCGAGTACCAGCGCATGCTCCGCTCCGTTGCCGCGGGAGGCCTGCCCGTCGTGGGAACGCTGGTGGGTATGCGCACACAGGGTCGTCGGGACCGTGACCAGGTGCGATCGGTGAGCTTCTTCCCCCTGAGCCAGGCGGTCGGCACGCCGCCCGGCGTGGGCGGGCTGCTGGTGGACGTGACCGACCGGGAGCAGGCCATGCTGGAAGCCACCGCCGGCCGTCAGCGGCTGGCTCTGCTGGACCGGGCCGCCGCGCGGATCGGCACCACCCTGGACATGAACCTCACGGCCCAGGAGCTGGTCGAAACAGCGGTTCCGGACTTCTCCGACGGCGCTGTCGTAGAAGTCGTGGAGTGGATGGACGAGGCCGAGGTATTCGACCCGACTCTGCCGCTGTTCACCCGCCGGATCGCCTCCGGGACCATCCTGCCGCCTCCCGCCACCGAGCTGGTGAGCGGCGTGGAGACCGTGAGTTATCCACCCGGCTCCGTGATCCACGACATGCTGCGAACGGGCCGTCCGATCTCCGCCGTGGTGGACGAGGACTTTGTGGCCCGCACCGTCATCATCGAGGCGCGCGCACGCCTGCTGGCCGACAGCGGCCTGGCCTTCATCCTCGTCGCCCCGCTCATTGCCAGGGGCACCGTTCAGGGACTCGCGATGTTCGGCCGGTCCGCGGCCCGGCCGGCGTTCACCGAGGAGGATCTCAGCCTCGCCAGTGAGCTCGCCTCGCGCGCCGCGCTCTGCCTGGACAACGCGCGTCTGTACAGCCGAGTACAGGACATCGCGCTCACGCTCCAACGCGCTCTGCTGCCCAGCGCACTGGCGACCAGCCCGTACGTAGAGATTGCCCATCGGTACGTACCCGGCAGCCACATCACCGAAGTCGGCGGCGACTGGTACGACGTGATCGGCCTGCCCGGCGACCGGGTCGTCCTGGTGGTGGGCGACGTGATGGGACATGGAGTGCCGGCCGCCGCCTCCATGGGCAGGCTCCGGATCACCGCCAAGGCTCTGGCCAGGCACGACCACGAACCGGGCCACCTGCTCGCCGAGCTCGACGCGTGCGCCCAGGAGGCAGGCATCGAGCTGGCGACGTGCCTCTACATCGTGTACGACCCGAAGACCGGCCGGGCCCGGATCGCGAGCGCCGGCCACCCCCCGCCCCTGGTACTCCACCAGGACGGCAGTGTCGAGACCATCGACGACGTTCTGGGAGTCCCTCTCGGCGTCGGCGGCTACCCCTTCGGCACGACCGAGATTGAACTCCCCGAGAACGCAACCCTCGCCCTGTACACCGACGGCCTCATCGAGGCACGCAGCCGGGACATCGAGGCCGGCCTGGACGCGTTGCGCGCCGAACTGGGCCGAGCGTCGGGGCCGTTGGAGGCGATGGCGGACCGCATCCTCACGAGCCTGCTGCCCGACCCACCGGCCGACGACACGGTTCTCGTCCTCGCCCGCGTCCACCGCGTCCGTCAAGGCGACCGGGCCACACTCCAATGAGCCTGTGCCGTCTCTTGAGCACGGCCACTGCCTGTTCGTTGCGTGGCCCGGTCAGGTGAGTGCCGCCGCCAGAAGTGCGGCCGCCTCGGCGACGAGCGCGTTGTCCGCCGACGCGTCGGGTTCGTGTTTGGTCGTGAGGACGGCCATTACGATCGGTTGCCGGTCCGGAGGCCAGGTGATGCCCACGTCGTTGTTGGTTCCGTACTTCCCGCCACCGGTCTTGTCCGCCAGGGTCCAGTCCGCAGGAAGTCCGGCCCGGAAGCGCTCGCCGCTGGTCGTGTTGGCCAGCAGCCACCCGGTCAGCCGTTCCCGGTCCTGGTGTGTGAGCGCGTTGCCGAGAGTGAGGCGCGCGTAGGTCTGTCCGATGGCACGGGGGCTGGTGGTGTCAGTCACGCGCCACGGTTCCGCCGAGTTCAATTCGGGCTCCCACCGGTCGAGCCGGGTTGTACCGTCCCCGATCGAGCGGCAGAAGCGGGTGATGGCGGTCGGGCCTCCCAGCTCGCGGAGCAGGAGATTTCCTGCGGCGTTGTCGCTGTAGCAGATGGTGGCGGCGCACAGTTCCGCGACGGTCATGCCGCCCGCGAGATGCTCGGGAGTACCCGTGATCGGGGCGTATCCCGAGTCCGTGACGTCCTTTTCGGTGTACCGGATGCGCTTGGCCAGGAACTCGCCGTTGTGGTCGAGGTCCCGCAGGACGGCCGCGGTGGCGAGCGTCTTGAACACCGAGCAGATGGGGAAGCGTTCGTCCGCGCGGTACAGCACTCTTCTGCCCGTGGCTGTGTTGCGGGCGAACACACCGAGGCGAACGGAATGTTCCTGCTCAAGCTCCCTCAGCTGCCTGGAGATCTCGTCTCCGCCGGGCGCTGAAGCGTATGCCCTCCCGCCCGTGGACATGGCGGCGGCCAGTGTTGTCCCGGCGCCGATGGCCAGGATCGCGCGGCGGGTGGGGCGTCCCCCTAAGGACTCCAAGATTCGAATTCTCCTCTTCTGTTGCGGCCAGGAGGTTCACCCGGCCCCAGGGAACAGTGGAACAGCCGTTGGCGCGGCAGTTCGCGGACCACTCAACCATGCGTGATCATCCCGCTGTTGCGGGGGACCACCACCGCGGCGAACGGCCGGCAGAGGCTGAACGATCGGCCAAGGGTCGTCAGCGTCTGCGGGCGACGCCCGCGCTGTCCGCCGCGGACTGGAGCGAACGCACCGCGAGCAGCAGGAAGCCGATGTCGTCCAGGAGGACCGGGTCGGGCAGCAGGTCAACCGGACTCGCCAGGTAGATCAGGGCGCCCCAGAAGATCATCTTGTTCTCGACGGGAATTCCGGCGTCCCGCAGCCGGCGCCGTGCCCTCACGAGTCTGACCAGGAGCATGCCGGCCAGCACCACGGTGGTGACGATCAGGGCAGCGGCGACCGCCACCACCACCCACAGTTCGGTACGCATGACTTCTCCCGTCTCCCAGGAGAAGGAGTACCCCACTGCGGCGAAGTCGCTCACCCAGGTGTCGTCAGATGGGTGGCGCGGATGCCGCGCGACATGAGCGATGTGGCGGTCGCGCCCGACTTCGGGCGTGGAGGGACACCGAAGTCGCCGGATATGCCCCGCCGGGTGACCATGGAGAACAAGGCACAGCACGCGATACAACCTGGCGCTGAACGCCGGGAGCAGGGGGCTCGGGGCGGTCCGCGCAGAGGGCCTCTCGGTGGGAGATACCAGTGGTGCACACCGATGTACTGATCGTGGGCGCCGGCCCCGTCGGGCTGACCGCGGCCGCGGAACTCCGCTGTCGCGGCGTCGACTGCCGCATCATCGACAAGCTCCCGGCCCGGCTGCCGTACGCGAAGGCCGTAGGAATCCAGCCCAGAACACTGGAGATCTGGGACCGGATGGGCCTGGTGCGCGCCGCCCTGGAGGCCGCTGTGCCGATGCGCGGGCAGCTGATCTACGTCAACGGTGCCGAACAGGCACGCATCGAACTCAAGCTCCCGCCCGACGTCCCCTATGGCTTCGCTGCCCTGCCGCAGTACGAGACCGAGCGCATCATCGAGGAACACCTGGCCCGCTTCGGCACCCGGATCGAGCGCGGCACCGAGCTGGTGTCGTTCACACAGGACGACGACGGGGTCCGGAGCCGGCTCGCCACATCCTCCGGCGAGGAGCAGGAACTCCGGTCCCGCTTCCTCATCGGATGCGACGGAGCGCACAGCATCGTCCGCAAGACGCTCGGACTCACCTTCGAAGGCGGCGCATTCCCGGACGAGTACATGCTCGCGGACGTGGAGGTCGACTGGAGCATGCCGCGGGGCTACGGCGTACGGGCCATGCACCAGGTCGACGGAGGCACCGACGACCTGCTGGTCTGCATCCCGCTGCCCGGACGCTCCCGCTACCGCATGTCCATGCTGGTCCCGCCCGAGCTCTCCACCAAGGGACAGCCGGACGACCGGGACGAGGTCGCCCACGGACTGGAAGGCGGCCGCGCACCCGGGCTCGAACACATCCAGGAGGTCCTCGACCGGCTCTCGCCGCAGCCGACCACCGCCTCAGCCATGCGCTGGTCCTCCGTCTTCCGCATCAGCCACCGTATGGTGAACCACTACGCGAACGGCCGGGCCTTCGTCGCCGGCGACGCCGCGCACATCCACCCGCCGACGGGCGCCCAGGGCATGAACACCGGCATCCAGGACGCTTACAACCTGGCCTGGAAGCTGGCCCTCGCCGTAGCGGGCAACGCGCACCCCCGACTACTCGGCAGCTACGACGCCGAACGCCGGCCCGTCGGCGAGGAAGTCGTGGGACGCACCGTCCGGCATGCCACCGCGGGCATCCAGGCCGACCCGGCCGACCCGGCCGACCCCGAGACAATGATGCTGCGAGAAGCCCAGTTGCTCGTCGCCTACCGCGACAGCCCTGTCGTGGGACCGGGCACTCCGGGGCAGGACGGCCCCGACGCAGGCGACCGGGCGCCCGACTGCGGCGGCCTCACCGGCACCATCGCCTCCTTCCCCATGCGCCTGTACGACCTGCTCCGCGACCGCGGCCACCTGCTGCTGCTCTACGCGGACGCGAACGCACCGATGCCCGAATTCCACGAACTGGCCGCCGCAGCAAGGAACCTGACCCATGGACAGGTCGATGCCTGTGTCGTCCTCGCCGCCGATGCGGGTGCTGACGAGGCGCAACTGCCGGTCTTCCGCGACAGCCGAGGAGACTTCCGGCGGATCTACCACGCCGAGGGCCCCACGGCGCTCCTCGTACGCCCCGACGGCTACCTGGGCGCACGCCTCACCCCTGCGACCGCGCCCGAGCTGTCCGCCCACCTCGCGGGCGTCTTCGGGTTCGGCACGGAGGAGGGCGCAGAACAGGGGCCGGCGAGCACCGGCGCCCCGGGCGCCGTCGGGCAGGCCGAAACGCTGCTCGCAGCCCTGTCTGATCACCCTGGCAGATCCGACAAGGAATGACCGCCTGCTACTCCAGGCCGCGCACCGGCGCCGCGGACAGCCGACTCAAACCCGATCAGGTTAAAACACAACAAAGCGGGCGTATCCTGTCCAGAACGCCGATAATGCACCGCGGATTTCGACGGAGGCGGCGCATGACCGACCCCCACGGCTTCCTCAAGACACCCCGTCGGCCCAGTGTGGCGCGCCCCGTCGAGGAACGGCTGAGCGACTGGAACGAGGTCCACACAGGACAGACGCTGCTGCCGCTCGTCTCCGAGCAGGCAGGGCGCTGCATGGACTGCGGCATACCGTTCTGTCACAGCGGCTGCCCGCTGGGGAATCTCATCCCCGAGTGGAACGCGTACGCGGCGCGGGGCGACTGGCGGGCCGCGGCCGAGCGGCTGCACGCGACCAACAACTTCCCCGAGTTCACCGGGCGACTCTGCCCGGCGCCGTGTGAGGATGCCTGTGTACTGGCCATCAATGCCGATCCAGTCACGATCAAGAACGTCGAGCAGGCCATCGCCGACCAGATCTGGGAGCGCGGATACGCGCCACCGCAGCCGCCGCAGCGGCTGAGCGGGAAGACGGTCGCTGTCATCGGCTCCGGGCCCGCGGGGCTGGCGGCGGCGCAACAGCTCACCCGAATCGGCCACACCGTTGCCGTCTACGAGCGCGCCGACCGCATCGGCGGGCTGCTGCGCTACGGCATCCCCGAGTTCAAGATGGAGAAGCGGCACCTGGACCGCCGTATCGAGCAGATGCGTGCAGAGGGCACGAAGTTCCGCACCGGTGTGAAGGTCGGCAGCGATCTGGACGCCACCGACCTCAGGAGGCGCCACGACGCGGTGGTCGTCGCTGTCGGGGCCACGGAGCGGCGGGAAATCTCTGTACCCGGACGCGAGCTGTGCGGCATCCATCAGGCAATGGACTACCTGACCCTCGCCAATCGGGTCACGGAGGGTGACTATGCCTCACCCCCCATCACCGCCGAGGGCAAGCACGTGGTGATCATCGGCGGCGGGGACACCGGATCGGACTGCCTGGGCACCGTGCTGCGCCAGGGCGCGGCCTCCGTGGTGCAGCTGGACATCAACCCCGAGCCAGGTGGCGCCCGGCCGGACAGCGAGCCCTGGCCCACCGTCCATCCGAAGGTCTACCGGATCTCCCATGCCCATGAAGAGGCCCGAGGGCGGGAGGGTACGGATCCGAGGCTCTTCGCCTGCGCCACCTTCCGCTTCGAGGGGAACCGGGCCGGCCACGTGTGTGCGGTGCACCTGACGGAAGTGGAGCCTGAGGCCAGAAAGCCGCGGCAGGGCACCGAGCGGATGATCCCGGCCGAGCTGGTGCTGCTCGCCCTCGGCTTCTCCGGTCCCGAGCGGGGCAGCGGCGTGATGGAGCAGCTCGGGCTTACGCTGGATGGGCGGGGAAACTTCGCGCGGGACGCCGGCTTCGCGGCCGTAGCAGCGCAGGCGAAGCAGACAGACCGCGTCAAGGCGGAGGGCGTGTTCGTCGCGGGCGACTCGGGACGCGGCCAATCGCTGGTGGTGTGGGCCATCGCGGAGGGACGGGCCGCAGCGGCGGCCACCGACCTCTATCTCACCGGTTCCACCGTGCTCCCGGCCCCGATCGCCCCGACGGACCGGCCCCTGGCGGTGTGACCCGCCGGCCGATTCCTTCCTGTGCGGGATGCCGACAGGGGTACATCGAAGGCCTGACCGTCCCTCAACTCTCTGTACTCAGAGGTGCTTGACCGGTAATCGGCCCAGTTTGGCGCCCAGTGACCGAAAATCTAATTTCGCTCCGCAGGCCTTGGTAGCGGGTTGCCAATCGAGTTCGAGTGGCAACCCGACGATGGACGGTGAAGACTACAGGTGACGGTTTTGTGACCGGATGAGAGCTCACGAGCTCGTGGCTTCCGGATTGCTCGCTCCCGCCATCGAGGAGCGCGAGGGCACCGGACGCCGGCCGCATTGGCCCATCATGTTCGAAATTTCCTCAAGGAGAAATTTCTTCAAGGGGCTGACATGGAAGACAAATCTGTCGAGGTTTTGACGCCCGGGCCGGATGAATCTGCAGTCGACAAGCGCAGGTACACCGGCCCGAAGACCGGCATCGGGAAAAACCTCGAGGAGATTCTGGCCGAGGTGCTGGCCGACGTCGTGGGCGTCGAGCGGGTGTCGGTCGACAGCCATTACTTCGATGACCTCGGCGCCAATTCGTTGGTGATGGCCCATTTCTGTGCACGGGTGAGAAAGCAGGCGGACCTGCCATCGGTGTCGATGAAGGACGTCTACCAAAACCCAACGATCCGAAGCCTGTCGGCGGCGCTCGCGGACACGGCACCCACCCCTGTCGATTCGTCGGTCCCAGGGTCGACCGAGGTAGTGACACCGGCCAGCACGCTGCAGTACGTCCTATGCGGAACGCTTCAGTTCCTGATTTTCCTCGGATATTGCTTCCTCGCCGGAATTGTCACCGCCAAAGGCTACGAGTGGGTCTCCGCCGGCTCAGGTTTGAGCGACATCTACCTGCGGTCGGTCCTCTTCGGCGGCGCCGGCTTCGTTGGCCTGTGCACGTTCCCGATCGTGGCCAAATGGATCCTCATCGGTCGCTGGGAACCCCGCGAGTTCCCAGTCTGGGGTCTGACGTATCTGCGCTTCTGGACCGTCAAAACGCTGGTCCACGCCAACCCCATGATCTTCCTCGTCGGCAATCCGCTGTACGTGCTGTACCTCAGGGCCCTCGGCGCGCGGATCGGAAAGGGTGTCACGATCCTCTCGCGCACCGTCCCGGTCTGCACCGACCTGCTGACGATCGGCGCCGACACGGTGATCCGCAAAGAGGCGTACTTCCTCTGCTACCGGGCGCACAGCGGGCGTATCCAGACCGGCCCGGTCACCCTCGGCCGGGACGTGTTCATCGGCGAGAAGACCGTGCTCGACATCGACACGTCGATGGGCGACGGTGCGCAACTCGGCCACACGTCCGCGCTGTACAGCGGCCAGGTGGTGCCGGACGGTGAGCGGTGGCACGGGTCCCCCGCACAGCGCACCGAACTCGACTATGTGAGGGTCGCTCCGGCCGGCTGCGGTGCGCTGCGCCGGGCGGGCTACGGCCTCGTGACCCTGCTCCAGCTGTTCCTCCTGTACATACCGCTGACCGTCGGCGGTACGTACATGCTGCTGACCGGGATCCCGTCGGTGGGCAGACTGCTGGCCCCGGGCACGGAGGAGTTCACGTCGTCGCAGCTCTACGTCGACGCGCTGGCCGTCTCCACCGTGGTGTTCTTCGGCTTTCTCGTCGTGGGCCTCGCCGCATTGTTCACCGTCCCGCGCCTGCTGAACCTGGTGGTCAAGCCGGACAAGGTCTATCCGCTGTACGGCTTCCACTACTCGGTGCACCGCGCGATCGCGCGCATGACCAACATCAAGTTCTTCAAATGGCTGTTCGGTGACAGCTCCTACATCGTTCACTATCTGCGCGGCCTTGGATACGACCTGTCCCGGGTCGAACAGACCGGGTCGAACTTCGGTACGGAAGTGCAGCACGAGACCCCGTATCTGAGCTCTGTCGGCAGCGGAACGATGGTCGCCGACGGGCTCTCGATCGTGAATGCCGATTTCTCGAGCACGTCCTTCCGTGTGTCCCGGGCGTCGATCGGGGCACACAACTTCCTTGGGAACAACATCGCGTACCCCTCGGGGGCCAAGACAGGTGAGAACTGCCTCCTGGCGACGAAGGTGATGGTTCCGCTCGACGGCGAGGTCCGCGAGGGGGTGGGGCTGCTCGGCTCGCCGTGCTTCGAGATTCCCAGGTCGGTGGAGCGCGACTCCCGGTTCGACAATCTCCGGGCCGGGGACGAGCTGCGCCGCCACCTCGCCGCGAAGAACCGCTACAACATCCGCTCGATGATCTTCTTCCTGTTCATGCGGTGGATGTACGTCTTCGCGCTCACGGTGGTCGGCCTCGCGGCCGTCGATCTGTACGGCGTTCTCGGGCAACTGGTGATCGCCGGGTCCCTGGCGCTGACGCTCGGGTTCACCGCTCTCTACCTCGTACTGGTGGAGCGTGGGATCGCGGCATTCCGCGCGCTGCGCCCTCAGTTGTGCTCCATCTACGACCCGTACTTCTGGTGGCACGAGCGCCTCTGGAAGGTGCCCGACGAGTACCTCAACGTCTTCAACGGCACCCCTTTCAAGAACGTGATATGGCGGCTGCTGGGTGTTCGGATCGGCAAGCGGGTCTTCGACGACGGCTGCTATCTGACGGAGCGGACGCTCACCACCATCGGGGACGACTGCACCCTCAACGCGGGGAGCAAGATCCAGTGCCACTCGCAGGAGGACGGCACCTTCAAGTCCGACCACAGCACGCTCAGCACCGGCTGCACGCTCGGGGTCGGCGCCCACGTCCACTACGGCGTGACGATGGGCGACGGCGCAGTGCTCGCCGCCGACTCCTTCCTCATGAAAGGCGAGGAGATCCCCCAGCACGCACGGTGGGGAGGAAACCCAGCCACGGAGATGCGAGATCACTATCAGCCGACGACGACTGCGGCGCCGCCGCGTTCGACGGCCCACAGCACCGTGGCGACCGTGAGGGGAGGGGCATGACGATGGGAGCGCAAGTGGAAGCCGACCGGGAGTTCTGGCGCGGTGTGCTCGTCGCCGGTGGATTCACCGCGATACCGCGGTGGACGCTCAATCCGCTGACGGGCGTTGACGAGCACGGGGCGACGATCCCGGACGACGTCGTGGGAGCGTTGTGCCGGCTGGCGGAGGACCTGGCGGTGCCGCTGAACTCGGTGCTGCTGGCGGCGCATGCCAAGGTGCTCGCCGCGCTGTCCGGCGAGCACGAGGTCGCGACCGGCTACGTCGCCGTGGAGGGCGGCCAACCGTTGCCCTGCCGACTGACGACCGAACCCGACTCGTGGCGGACGCTGCTGCTGAACACCCATCAAGTCGAGTCGGAACTGCTGTCGCACAAGGACTTTGCGGTCGGTGATCTTAAGACAGAGCTGGGCCTGACCGAACCGTCGCTCGAGACCGTGTTCGATCCGACCGGCGTCGGCGGCGAGCTCGCCGACGGCACGGCGCTGTGGGTGGGATTCTCGCAACACGCGGGCCAACTCCTGCTGCGGTTGCGGTATCGGACCGACGCGCTCGACGCGGACTGTGCCGCCAGGATCGCCGGCTATCACCTCACCGCACTCGCACTGATCGCCGCCGATCCGGATGCCGAGCACGGGCGGCAGAGCCTGCTCTCCGCCGAGGAACTCCAGTTCCAGCTCGAAGGGTTCGCCGGACCGCGCCGGGACCTGCCGGACCGCCGGTTCCACGAACTGTTCGAGCAGCGGGTGAGGTCACACCCGGACGCCGTCGCAGCCGTGCACGGCGAGCGGCAGTGGACCTACGGGGAGCTCAACGGCCGTGCCAACCGGCTGGGACGGGCCCTGTTGGCGCGGGGGCTGCGCCGTGAAGGTGTCGTCGCGGTGGTGACCGAGCGCAACCTGGACTGGATGGCCGCCGTCCTCGCTGTCTTCAAGGCCGGTGGCGTATATCTGCCCATCGAGCCGCATTTCCCGGCCGAGCGCATCAGGGCCACGCTCTCCCGTGCCGAGTGCGGGCTCGTACTGACCGAACCCGGCAGCACCACCACGCTCGACCAGGCCCTCGACTCGCTGCCCGGAGTCCAGAGGCTCTTCGTCGACGCGGCCTACGAAGAGGACCATGCCGACGGTGATCTCGGCTTCGGCGTCGCGCCGGACCAGCTCGCATACATCTACTTCACCTCCGGCTCCACAGGTGAGCCCAAGGGTGCGATGTGCGAGCACGCGGGCATGCTCAACCACCTCTACGCCAAGATCGACGACCTGGAGATCGGCGAGGGGCAGGTGGTCGCCCAGACCGCACCTCAGTGCTTCGACATCTCGCTGTGGCAACTGGTTTCCGCGCTCCTGGTCGGTGGGCGGACCCTGCTGGTCGAGCAGGAAGTGATCCTGGACGTCCAACAGTTCGTCGACAAGATCATTGACGGCCGGGTCGCGGTGCTCCAGGTCGTACCCTCCTACCTGGAAGTCGTCGTGTCCTGTCTGGAGCAGCACCCCCGCGAGCTGCCGGACCTGCGGTACGTGTCGGTGACCGGTGAGGCGCTGAAGAAGGAGCTCGCCGAGCGCTGGTTCGCGGCCGAGCCGGAGATCAAGCTGGTCAACGCCTACGGGCTGACCGAGACCTCGGACGACACAAACCACGAGGTCATGGACCGGGTGCCGGACCGAATCCTGCTCGGCCGCGCGGTCAACAACGTGCAGGTCTACGTCGTCGACGAACACCTCGTACCGGTGCCGCTGGGCGCCCCGGGTGTGATCGCGTTCTCCGGGGTCTGTGTCGGCCGCGGCTACATCAACGACCCCGAACGCACCCAGGCGGCCTACCTGGCCGATCCGCACCGCGAAGGCATGCGGCTCTACCTCGGCGGCGACTACGGTCGCTGGCAGCCCGAGGGCAAGCTGGAGTTCCTCGGCCGCCGGGATACCCAGGTCAAGATTCGCGGCTTCCGGATCGAGATCGGCGAGATCGAGAACACCCTGCTGCGGGTACCCGGTGTCCGCGACGGTGCCGTGGTGGTCGCCGAGCGGGCCGACCAGAGCAAGCATCTGGTGGCCTTCTACTCCGGCCGGAAGCCACTCGACGCCGACGTCCTGCCGGACCGGCTGGGTGCGTCACTGCCCGAGTACATGGTCCCGTCCGCCTTCCACTGGCGGGAAAGTCTGCCGCTGACGGCCAACAGCAAGATCGACAGGAAGACGCTGAGGGCGCTCGCCGGAGAGCTCGACGTCGTCGAGGACGACTACCGCGCGCCGAATACGCCCACCGAAGAGCGGCTGGCGGCCGCATGGGCGAACGTACTCGGCATACCGCAGAACCAGATCGGACGGCGGGACCACTTCTTCGACCGGGGCGGCACGTCTCTGTCGGCAGTGAAGCTGGCGATCACCCTGGACCGTGCGGTGACCCTCAAGGACGTCACCCGTCACCCGATCCTCGCTGATCTGGCCGAGCTGGTCGACGGCAGGTCCGAGCAGCGCTCCGGGCTGCTGCAGTCACTGTCGGAATCGGACCGCGCGCAGGCCGGCGCCCTGGTGTGCTTCCCCCACGCCGGCGGCAACGCGGTGAACTTCCGGCCGATGGCCAGGGCACTGCCGGCCGACGGCCCGGCGGTCTACGCCGTCGAGCTGCCCGGTCACGACGTGGCCGCCGAGAGCGAGCCGTTCGCGCCGATCGCACAGGTGGCCGAACAGGTCGTCGCCGAGATCACCCGGCGGGGCCTGACCAGGGTCCTGCTGTGGGGCCACTCCTCGGGCACCGCGCCGGCCGTGGAGACGGCCCGGCAGCTGCAGGAGCGCGGGGTGGACGTCCAACGGGTGTTCCTTGGCGCGCAGCTGCTCGGTGACGCCACCGAGCGGCGCGCCGCCATCACCGAGCTGACCGGGCGGAGCAACGCCGAGATCGCCGCGGGGCTGAGCGCAGACAGCGGCTACAGCGAGCTCGGTGAGCTGGATGCGCAGCACGCCGAGCATGTCGGTGCCGCCTACCGGCACGACTGCGTTGCCGCACACCGCTATTTCGCCGACGCCCTGGACGCCCCGCCGACGGTGAAGCTGTCCGCGCCGGTCACCGTGGTCGTTGCCGCCGACGACCCGCACACGGCGGAGTTCTCACGCCGCTACCGCGACTGGCAGCTCCTGGCTGAGCGCGTCGACCTGCACGAACTCGCCGACGGCGGCCACTACTTCCTGCGCAGCCGTCCGACCGAGGCGGCCAAGGCCGTGCTGCGCGCCGCCGAATTGCTGACTTCTTCGTGAGCCGCGACCGAAAGGAAAACGAGATGTCGTCCTCATCCCCGGCGTCACTGCTCGACCTGGAGCTGCAACCCGGCAAACCGCCGATGCTGCAGGTCGAGACCACCGGCGACGCGCTGAGCTGGGCGGCCGAGTACCGGGACGCGCTGCGCGCCGTCGTCGCCGAGCACGGTTCGGTCCTGGCCCGCGGCCTCGAGCTGCGGGACGCGGCCGAGACCGGTGCCGTCTTCTCGAGGCTGGCTACCGGGCTGATGACCGAGAAGGAGGCCTTCGCGCCCCGGCGGGCCTACGCCGACGGCGTGTACTCCTCATCGCAGTGGCCGCCGAACCAGCCGATGTGCATGCACCACGAACTGAGCTACCGGCTCGAGTTCCCCGGCCTGATGCTGTTCGCGTGCCTCAGTGCGCCCACCGAGGGCGGGGCTACCGCGGTGGCCGACTCACCGACCGTGCTCGACGCGCTGCCCGCCGAGCTGATCCAGCGGTTCGAGCGGGAGGGCTGGCTGCTCACCCGCAGCTACAACGACGAGATCGGCGCGTCCTTGGCCGAGGCGTTCGGCACCGAGGACCGGGGCGCCGTCGAGAGCTACTGCCGTGCCAACGCGATCGAGTTCGAGTGGCAGCCCGACGGTGGACTGCGCACCAGGCAGCGCCGCAGCGCCGTGGTCCGACACCCGGTCAGCGGCCGACGCTGCTGGTTCAACCAGATCGCGTTCCTCAACGAGTGGACGATAGCCCCCGAGGTGCGCGAGTACCTGGTGGACGTCTACGGCGCCGACGGACTGCCGTTCAATACCCGCTTCGGCGAAGGCGACCCGATCGGCGAGGACGCCGTGCAGCTGCTCAACAAGGTCTACGAGGACAACACCGCGCGCGAGCCGTGGCAGGCCGGCGACCTGATGCTCGTGGACAACGTCCGCACCGCGCACAGCAGGGAGCCCTTCGAGGGACCGCGCGAAGTGCTCGTGGCGATGGCCGACGCGGTGCGCCTGGCCGACTGCTCGCCGACCGTCGAGGTGACCGCAGGATGACCCCCATCCGTTCCACCGCTACGGAGTCCGCAATGTCCGAGCCGACCACTGTGCCACCGTTCGCGGTGATCTCCGGTGCCCAGGTTCAGCGCGTGCTGCGGGGGCACGAGAAGGAGATCGTGGAGTTGGTCGAGGCCACCTATCGGCTGCACAGCGCCGGTCATTCGGTGAACCCGCCGTCCTACTTTCTGCGTTTCCCCGACCGCCCCTCCTCCCGGATCATCGCGTTGCCCGCCTCGATCGGCGGGGAGGTGCGGGTGGACGGCCTGAAGTGGATCTCCAGCTTCCCCGAGAACGTGACGGCCGGCATCCCGCGGGCCTCGGCCGTGCTGATCCTCAACGACCATGACACCGGCTACCCGTTCGCCTGTCTGGAAAGCTCGATCATCAGCGCCAGCAGGACGGCCGCGTCGGCGGCGTCGGCGGCCGAATGCCTCAGCCACGGCCGGCCGCGGCCGACGCGCGTGGGGTTCATCGGGACGGGCCTGATCGCCCGCTACATCCACACCTTCCTGGCCGGCACCGGCTGGTCGTTCGACGAGATCGGCGTGCACGACCTGTCCGCCGACAGCGCGTCCGGCTTCCGGTGCTACCTGGAGCAGTCCGCCACCGCCGGCCGGATCACCGTGCACGACAGCGCCGAGCAATTGATCCGCCTCAGCGACCTGGTGGTGTTCGCCACCGTCGCCGGTGAACCACACGTCAGAGACGTGTCGTGGTTCGCACACAATCCACTGGTGCTGCATGTGTCGCTGCGCGACCTCGCGCCGGAGATCGTGCTCGCCTCGACAAACATCGTCGATGACATCGAGCACTGCTTGAAGGCAAACACCTCGCCGCATCTGGCGGAGCAGCTCACGGGCAACCGGGAGTTCCTGCACGGCACGTTGGACGACGTGATGGCCGGGCGGGTGACGCTGCCGGCGGACCGGCCGCTGGTGTTCTCGCCCTTCGGCCTCGGGGTGCTCGACCTCGCGGTCGGCAAGTACGTCTACGACGAGGTGGTCCGCTCCGGAGAGTTGCACGTCGTCAATGACTTCTTCCACGAACTGAGCCGGTACGGATGAGCCGGCCGAGAGCCCAGGAGGCCTTATGCAGGAGTAATCCCAGGAGAGATCGCCGGTCAAGTCGCCGCAGATCAGGGCGTACTGGACCGCGGCCGCTGACGCAGGGCTCCCCATGCTCTGCTGCAGGTGAGGAGACCATCGTGCCCGTCATATCCGTTCCTTACGCCTTCAATGAAGAAGAGCTCTATGTCGACCTTCGGTCGATCTTCGGGCACTCGCTATTCCTGAAGTGTGAGGGCTTCAACTTCGCCGGCTCCATCAAGCTGAAGGCCGCGACCGAGATGGTGGAGACCGCTGAGCGGGATGGAGTCCTGACGCCGGATTCGATCCTGGTCGAGTCCTCGTCCGGAAACCTCGGCGTGGCGCTGAGCATGATCGCGGCGAGCAAGGGCTACCGCTTCCTGTGCGTGACGGACTCCCGCTGCAACCTGTCGACCAGGTTGATGATGGAGGCGTTGGGCAGCCAGGTGCACATCGTCGCCGGACAGGAGGCCTACGGCGGCTTCCTGGGCGCGCGGCTCGACTATGTCCGCGCACTGTGCGCCTCCGATGACCGCTACGTGTGGCTCAGCCAGTACACCAATCCGAGCAACTGGAAGGCGCACTACGGCAAGACAGCGCCGGAGATCGCCCGCCAGTTCCCGGGGCTGGACGTGCTGTTCGTCGGAGCCGGCACTACCGGGACCCTGATGGGCTGCGCGCGCTACTTCCGAGAGTGGCACCGGCCGGTGCGGATCATCGCACTGGACAGCGTAGGTTCGGTGGCCTTCGGTGGTGCGCCGGGCCGCCGGATGATTCCCGGCCTGGGCATGAGCATCCGTCCGCCGCTGCTCGACGAGTCCTATGTGGATGAGGTGATACGCGTCGAGGAGGCGGACACCATCCGTACGTGCCATCGTCTGGCCAGGCACGGATTCCTGTTCGGTGGCTCCACCGGCACGGTGGTCAGCGGCGCAATGGGCTGGTTGACGCAGCATGACGCGCGTGAAATCACCGCGGTGGCCATCGCCCCGGATCTGGGCGATCGCTACCTCGACACCATTTACCAGGCCAACTGGCTGCAGGATCTGTACGGCGAGGACGTGCTCAACTCCGACGAGATGTCCGCCGGTTCCTGGGCACCCTCCCCCGCGCCACCGACGCGGCCGGGCCGGCGGCCGGACCTGCAGACCGGCGACCGGCGCCATCAGCTCCAGGGTCGTAAGACCTAGGACATGTCCGCATGACCGATTTCATGCCGGACATCGAGCGGGCCGAGCTGGCTCTCACTCACCAATGGTCGGCGGTCCTTGGCTGCGGCTTGCCACCGCGGCAGCCGTCCTTGCCACAGTGCCACTTGGTCTCTACGGATCCGCACTGGGGCAGCTGGCCCTGGTATTCCTCGTGCTCATCATCAGCCTGATTCTCGACGTCAGACTCAGACGTACTCCGACGCGGCATCCAACAGCCAGTCCGCCATATACCCGGCGAAGGACGAACGGACCAGCAGCCAGAACCCGGCCCGGGCCTCGTCGCGTGCAACCAGCACGACCTGCGCGCGGGCCAGGGTGGTCTGGGCGCAGCGACCAGGACCGAAGGAACGCGGGTACAGGTCCAACGGGCAGCCGTGGGCCAGCAGGTCGCGGGCGCGAGGGCCCGCGACGAGCAGGGTGGTGCGCTGGGCCGAGACATCCGTGGCTGCTGCCGGCTCGTCGCCGGCGGCAGCCCGGATCTGGTGCTCCAGGCCCGCCTGACTGCCGGGCGGGCCGACGACGAGCCATTCGTCGGGGCCGAGCCAGAGGGCAGAGCGGTCACCGGCGTGTACGACGGTGTTGGGTTCGAGAGGCAGTTGGAGACCTAGAGCAAGCCCGACGGCGTCAGCAGCCGGCCCCTTGGGGTCGAGCCGGACGTTGACCTGGGCGAGGAAAGGCAGTTCGGCCAGGCGCAGGTCGCCGCCCGAGGCGCGCGTGGCCGCGGCGAAGCGGCCGGCGGCGTGCGCCAGGGGGCTGTGGCGGGTAGCGGTGTCAGCCATCGCGGCGGGCTCCCTCGGGGTCGTAGAGGACGGGACTTGCGACGGTCACTGGGACCAGACGGTCGCCCACAGGTGCAAACAGCCGCTCGCCGATGCGGTCCCGGCCGCCCTTGATCAAGGCCAGTGCGAACGTTCGGCCGAGCGCCGCGCTGTGGTAGCTCGATGTGACATGACCGAGCATCGGCACCGGTGGCTCGGGGAGCACGCTGTCGGCGACCAGGTGGGTGCCCTCGGGGAGGAACGAGTCCGGGTCTTCCGGGAGCAGGCCGACAAGGTGCTTGCGGTCACCACGCGTGGTGTCGGCGCGTGCGTGGGAGCGCTTGCCGACGAAATCGGGCTTCTTCTTGGACACCGCCCAGCTCATGCCGAGGTCCTGCGGGGTGACGGTGCCGTCGGTGTCCTGGCCGATGATCGGATAGCCCTTCTCGGCGCGCAGGACGTGCATGGTCTCGGTGCCGTACGGGGTGATGCCGAATCGGCTCCCCGCCTCGTAGAGCGCCTCCCACAGCGCGCGGGCTTCCCATGGCGACACGTTGATCTCGTAGGCCAGTTCGCCGGAGAAGCTGATCCGGCAGACGCGGGCCGGGATTCCGGCGACGGCCGACTCGCGCCATGCCATGAACGGGAAGCTGTCGTTGTCCACGGCGAGGTCCGGTGCGAGGCCGCCCAGTACGTCCCGGGAGCGGGGGCCGACGAGGGCGACGGTGGCCCACTGCTCGGTGACGGAGGTGCAGTGGACGCGTAGTTCGGGCCACTCGGTCTGCAGCCACTCCTCCATCCAGTCCAGGACGGCGGCCGCGTTGCCGGTCGTGGTGGTGACAAGGAAACGGTCCTGGGCGAGGCGGATGACGGTGCCGTCGTCGAAGATCATGCCGTCGAGGCGGCACATGACGCCGTAGCGGATCATGCCGACCTTGAGGGTGCTCATCATGTTGGTGTAGAGCCGGTCGAGGAACACGGCGGCGTCCGGCCCCTGCACATCGATCTTGCCGAGGGTGGAGGCGTCCATGAAGGCGACGCCCTCGCGGGCCGCACCGCATTCACGGAGCACGGCGGCCTTCATGTCCTCGCCGTCCTGAGGGTAGTACCAGGGCCGCTTCCACTGACCGACGTTCTCGAAGAGCGCGCCATGCTCAACGTGCCAGTCGTGCAGGGCGGTCACGCGCACGGGGTCATGGAGCGCGCCGCGGTCGCGGCCCGCGAGGGTGGCGAAGGAGACGGGGGTGTAGGGAGGGCGAAACGTCGTAGTGCCGAGGGCGGAGATGTCCACGCCAAGGAGCTGGGCGACGGTGCCGCTGGCGAGGACACCGGAGGTCTTGCCCTGGTCGTTGGCGGTGCCCGCGGTGGTGTAGCGCTTGGTGTGCTCGACCGAGCGCATACCGGCGCCGGTCGCGCGGGCGAGGTCGTCGACGGTGACATCACGCTGAAGGTCGATGAAGCGGGGCGCGCCTGCGGCGCCGGGGACGACGAAGACCTGCATGGACGGGGACTGGGGTTCGCCGGCCGCGACCGGGAGTTGGGGTACGCCGGCCACATAGCCCTCGGCCTCGATCGCTCGGGTGCCCGCCGCGGCGCCCTGAGCGAGGACGCCGGGCAGGTCGAAGACACCGGCGACGGAGCCTGCGGCCTCGACCGCCTGACCGCAGGTGTCCGGGACGAACGTGCCGAGCGTCTCGTCGTAGCGCAGCTTTCCGCCCGCCTGGCTGAACAGATGCGCGACGGGGTTCCATCCACCGGAGACCAGCAGCAGGTCGACGGCGAACTCGCGGTTCCCCGCGGACTCTCCGTACGGGGCGACAGTCACCGCCGTGAGGCGCGCACCGCCCTCGGTACCCGTGACGGCATGCCCGGCGAGCACCTCGATCCCGGCGTCCTGGGCGCGTCGCGCCCACTCCCCCGGTTCGAGGCGGGTGTCGACGACCGCCGCGATCTCCACACCCGCCGCCGCCAGGTCGAGCGCGGCCGCATAGGCACTGTCGTTGGTGGTGAAGACAACGGCGCGACGGCCGGGCAGGACGCCATAGCGATTGGCGTACGTACGGGCGGATGCCGCCAGCATGACGCCGGGGCGGTCGTTGTCGGCGAAGGCCAGCGACCGCTCGTGTGCTCCGGTGGCGAGGACGACGCGGCGGGCGCGGATGCGCCAGACGCGCTCGCGGGAGACGTACTCGGGGGCTTCGCCGCCGAGGTGGTTGGTGCGGCGCTCGACAGCGAGGACGTGATTGTCGTCGTAGTAGCCGAAGACGGTGGTGCGGCGCAGCACGCGGACCTCTGGCTCGGCAGCGAGCCGCTCGCCCAACTCGCCTGCCCAGTTCAGGAGTTGGCCTGTGCCGAGGAGGCTTCCCCCCAGCTCGGGCTGGTCGTCGGCGAGGATGACGCGCGCCCCGCTGCCGGCGGCGGCGGACGCGGCCGCGAGTCCGGCCGGTCCTGCGCCGATGACGAGCAGGTCGCAGTGGGCGTGGACGGCGTCGTAGCGCGCGGGGTCGGGTTCGGTGGCGAGCCGTCCTTGGCCGGGGAGGCTGCTCGCGACGAGCCCGTCGTACAGCTCCACGGCCGTCGCGGGCAGCATGGGCTCGGGGAACGGCTCCTCGATCTGGACGACGGCGTTGGGCTCCTCGACTCCGGCGGAGAAGATGCCGCGCGGGCGGCCGAGCTTGATGCTGGTGCCGGCCTGGATGATGCCGTTGGCGAGGAGGGCGGAGGCGAGGGTGTCGCCGCGGAAGCCTTCGTACGTCGTGCCGTCGAAGGTGAAGGTGACCCGTTCGTCCCGGGCTACGCGACCGCCCGTGGTGAGGCGGAAGGGCTGAGTGCCCGTGCCAGCAGCCTCGGGTGCCTGGGGTTTCGTCGCCGGGTGCGGGCCGGTGGGCGGCAGGTTCTCCCCCACCCCGCCCTCCCCCAGAGCTTCGCCTGGGAGGTACCCCCATCCCGAGACCGGGGCTTCGCCCCGGACCCCGCTGTGGGCTCCGCCCCCAGACCCGCCCCCTACGCCCTGCGGGCGTGGGGGGACCCCCAGCTCCTCAAACGCCGGAGGGGCTGGATGAGCTGGGCGCGGCTCCCCCGTCCGGTACACCGCCAGGATCTCGTTCGTCGCCGTATTACGCACAGCGTTGAACCAACGACGGCATCCGGCCGCATGGCTCCAGCGCTCCGCGAACGGCCCCTTGGGGTTGTCGCGGAAGAAGAGGTAGCGCGCCCACTCCTGGTCGGTCAGGGCAGCGCTGTCCTCGGGATAGGGCACGTGTGCCTGACCGCCGTAGTGGAATTCGGCTTCGTCACGGGGCCCGCACCAGGGGCATGGGATGAGCAGCATCGATTCGGCTCCTCAGTGGGCCACCGCGGCCGCGCCGTGCTCGTCGACGAGCGCGCCGGTGGTGAATCGGTCGAGCGAGAAGGGGGCGTTGAGGTGGTGGGGGGTGTCGTGGGCGATGGTGTGGGCGTAGACCCAGCCGACGCCCGGGGTGGCCTTGAACCCGCCGGTCCCCCAGCCGCAGTTGAGGTAGAGGTTGTCGACCGGGCTGAGCCCGATGATCGGCGAGGCGTCGGGGCTGACATCGACGATGCCGCCCCAGGTACGCAGCACATGGGCACGGGCGAAGACCGGGAAGAGTTCCAGGGCGGCCGACATCTGGTGCTCGATGATGTGGAAGGCGCCGCGCTGTGTGTAGGCGTTGTACGCGTCGATGCCCGCGCCCATCACCAGTTCGCCCTTGTGGGCCTGGCTGACGTACACATGCACCGCGTTGGACATCACGACCGTGGGGTGCACGGGCTCAAGCAGCTCGGAGACCAGCGCCTGGAGCGGGTGGCTCTGCAGCGGCAGCTCGAAGCCCGCCATGGCGGCCAGCACCGAGGTGTGACCGGCCGAGCAGAGCGCCACCTTGCCGGCGGCGATGGGGCCGAGCGTGGTCTGCACTCCGACGACCCGCCCGCCCTGGATGTCGATGCCGGTGACTTCGCAGTTCTGGATGATGTCGACGCCGGCGGCGTCTGCGGAACGCGCCAGCCCCCAGGCGACGTGATCGTGCTTGGCGATGCCGGCCCGCGGCTGGTAGGTGCCGCCCATCACCGGATACCGCACGTCGGGCGAGATATTGACGATGGGGCAGACGTCCTTGACCTGCCGCGGGTCCAGCCATTCGGCGTCGACGCCGTTGAGCCGGTTGGCCTCGACACGACGCACGCTGTCGCGGACATCCTGCAGGCTGTGGGCGAGGTTCAGCACACCGCGCTGGGAGAAGAGGATCGGGTAGTCGAGTTCGTCCGCCAGCCCCTCCCACAGCTTGAGGGCGTGCTCGTAGATTCCGGCGCTCTCGTCCCACAGATAGTTGGAACGGATGATGGTGGTGTTGCGGGCCATGTTGCCGCCCGCGAGCCAGCCCTTCTCCAGCACGGCCACATTGGTGATGCCGTGGTTCTTCGCCAGGTAGTGGGCGGTCGCGAGACCGTGTCCGCCGCCGCCCACGATCACCACGTCGTACGACGGCTTCGGCTCGGGCGTGCGCCACAGCCAGTCGGGGTGCTCTGGGAGGTCGGCACCCGGGGTGCGGGGGCTCATCGGGCGTCTCCTGAAAGGTGCGGGTACAGCGGGTGTTTGGCGGCCAGCGCCTGCGTACGGGCGCGGAGCGCGGCGACATCCGGGGCGGGCTGGAGCGCGAGCGCGATCACGTCGGCGACTTCGGCGAAGTCCTCTTCGGTGAAGCCGCGGGTGGCCAGAGCGGGGGTGCCGATGCGCAGCCCTGAAGTGACCATGGGCGGGCGGGGATCGAAGGGGACGGCGTTGCGGTTGACCGTGATGCCGATGTCGTGCAGCAGGTCTTCCGCCTGCTTCCCGTCCAGTTCCGACGCCCTGAGATCGACCAGGACCAGGTGGACATCAGTGCCGCCGGTGAGGACGCTCACTCCGGCCGCGGTCGCGTCGGGCTGCGTGAGCCGTTCGGCGAGGATGCGGGCCCCGGCGAGCGTGCGGGCCTGCCGCTCGGCGAACTCCGGCGACGCGGCGAGCCTGAACGACACCGCCTTCGCGGCGATGACATGCTCCAGCGGTCCGCCCTGCATACCGGGGAACACCGCCGAGTTGATCTTCTTGGCGAGGTCGGCCTCATTGGTGAGGATGACGCCGCCACGCGGGCCGCCGAGCGTCTTGTGGGTGGTCGTGGTGGTGACATGGGCGTGCGGTACGGGATTGGGGTGCAGCCCGGCGGCCACGAGGCCCGCGAAGTGGGCCATGTCGACCATCAGATACGCGCCCACCTCGTCGGCGATCCGCCGGAAGGCCGCGAAGTCCAGCTGCCGGGGATACGCCGACCAGCCCGCGATGATCATCTTGGGGCTGTGCTCCTTGGCGAGCCGCTCCACCTCGTCCATGTCGACCAGGTTGTCGGTCTCGTCCACGTGATAGGGCACGACATTGAGCATCTTGCCGCTGTAGTTGATGCGCATGCCGTGGGTGAGGTGCCCGCCGTGCGCGAGGTCGAGGCCGAGGACGGTGTCACCGGGCTTCAGCAGAGCGAAGAAGACGGCGGTGTTCGCCTGGGCGCCCGAGTGCGGCTGCACATTGGCGAACCCGGCGCCGAAGAGGGACTTGATCCGCTCGATGGCCAGCCGCTCGGTCACGTCGACGTGTTCACAGCCGCCGTAGTAGCGGCGGCCCGGGTAGCCCTCGGCGTACTTGTTCGTCAGGACCGAACCCTGGGCCTCCATGACCGCCGAGGGGGCGAAGTTCTCCGACGCGATCATTTCGAGGGTGGACTGCTGGCGGTCCAGCTCGGCGGCGACGGCGGCGTGGACCTCCGGGTCCAGCTCGGCGAGTGGCGCGTTCAGCGTGTTCATGCGGCGTTCCTCTCGGCGGCCTCAACGACATTGGCGAGCAGCATCGCCCGCGTCATGGGTCCTACGCCGCCGGGCATGGGCGCGACCCATCCGGCGACCGTGGCGGCGTCGGGGTGGACGTCGCCGATCAGCCCTTCGTCGGTGCGGGTGATTCCGACGTCGAGGACGACGGCACCGGGCCGGAGCATCTCGGGGGTGATCAGTCCGGGTGATCCGGCGGCCGCGATGACGATGTCCGCCTCGCGTACGTGCCAGGCCAAACCCTTGGTTCCGGTGTGGCACAGGGTCACGGTGGCGTTCTCGGACTTGCGGGTGAGCAGCATCCCGATCGGCCGGCCGACGGTGATGCCTCGCCCGATGACGCACACCCGCGCTCCGGCGAGGGGGACATCGTGGCGGCGCAGCAGTTCCACGATGCCGCGCGGGGTGCAGGGCAGCGGGGCCTCGACGCCGAGCGCAAGGCGGCCGAGGCTGACGGGGTGCAGGCCGTCAGCGTCCTTGGCCGGGTCCATGCGCTCCAGTACTGCGTTGGCGTCGAGGCCCCGCGGCAGCGGCAGTTGGACGATGTAGCCGGTGCAGGCGGGGTCGGCGTTGAGCTCGTCGATGACGGCCTCCACCTGCCCCTGCGTAGCGTCGGCGGGCAGTTCGCGCCGGATTGAGGCGATCCCGGCCTGTTCACAGTCGCGGTGCTTCCCGGCGACGTACGCGTGGCTGCCGGGGTCGTCGCCGACAAGTACGGTGCCGAGGCCCGGCCTGATTCCCCGCGCGGCCAGCTTGGCGACGCGCTCGGCGAGTTCGGTGCGGATCGCGGCCGCGGTCCGCTTGCCGTCCAGAATCCGTGCGTTCACATCGCTCCTCTTCTTGGGCGGTGCGGGCTCAGCCGCGCAGGCGGGACATGGAGGGGTCGAACAGCGGCTCGTCGGCGACGACCGCTTCGACGCGCTGGTCGAAGTAGCCGATCTGCACGGCCGTGCCGGTCGTGGCGAGTTCGGCGGGCAGCCACGCATAGGCGATGCCCTTGCCGATCGTGTAGCCGTACGCGGCACTGGTGACGTAGCCGACGGAGCGGTCGCCGTCGTACACCGGCTCCTTGCCCATGACCACGGCCTGCGGGTCGTCGATGGTCAGACAGGTAAGGCGGCGCCGCACATCGGCCTTTCGCCGCTCCAGCGCTGCCTTGCCGATGAAGTCGTCCTTGTCGAGCTTGACGGCGAAGCCGACACCCGCCTCGTAGGGGTCGTGCTCATAGGTCATGTCGGTGCCGAAGGAGCGGTAACCCTTCTCCAGACGGAGGCTGTTGAAGGCGCCGCGGCCGGCGGCGATACCGCCGAGCGGCTGGGCGGCCTGCCACAGGGTGTCCCACAGTTTCACGCCCATGTCCGCGGTGGTGTACAGCTCCCAGCCGCGTTCGCCGACGTACGACAGGCGCATCGCGGTGACGGGGACGGAGCCGATGTGGGCGCGCTTGGCGCGGAAGTACTTCAGACCGTCGTTGGAGAAGTCCGAGTCGGCGAGCGGCTGGAGGACCTCGCGGGCCAGTGGGCCCCACAGACCGATGCAGCAGGTGCCGGCGGTGATGTCGCGTACCTGGACCGACCCGTCCGCCGGCAGGTGCCGGCCGAACCAGTCGAGGTCCAGGTTGCCGTTGGCGCCGACCTGGAAGTGGTCGCGGCCGAGGCGGGCGACGGTGATGTCGCTGCGGATGCCGCCGTCCTCGTCGAGGAGCAAGGTGTACGTCACCGAGCCGACCGACTTGTCGACGTTGCCGGTGGACAGCCGCTGGAGGAAGGCGGCGGCGCCGCGACCGGTGACTTCCAGGCGCTTGAGTGCCGTCATGTCGTACATCGCGACGGTCTCGCGGGTGGTCTGGGCCTCCGCGCCGACGATGGGCGACCAGTAGCGCGCTGCCCAGTCGTTGGGAGTGGGAATGGAACGCCCGGTTGCCAGGTGCTCGTTCGCTTCGTACCACTGGGGCCGTTCCCAGCCGGTGGCCTCCAGGAAGAAGGCGCCGAGTTCCTGCTGGCGGGCGTAGAAGGGGCTGGTGCGCAGGGGCCGTGGCTCGCCTGCAGGCTGGAGGGGGTGGAGGATGTCGTAGACCTCGACGAAGTTCTGGCAGTCGCGGGCCAGGACGTACTCCGGCGAGAGCTGGTGCGGCTCGAAGCGGTTGACGTCGCACTCGTGCAGATCGAAGGACGAACAGTGGCCGTCCACGAGCCATTCGGCCACCGCGCGGGCGACGCCGGCGGAGTGGGTGACCCACACGGCCTCAGCGACCCAGAAGCCCTTGACGTCCGGTGATTCGCCCAGCAGCGGCAGGCCGTCGGTGGTGAAGGAGAACAGGCCGTTGATGCCCTCTTCGATCTTGGCGTCGCGCGTCGCCGGCAGCAGGGCCTGAGTCTCGGCCCAGGCGTCGGCGAAGTCGTCCTCGGTGAACTTCAGGACCGAGGGCATCAGCTCGGCCTCGTCCACCGAGGCGATGTCCTCCGGGTCGACGGGCATGGGCCGGTGGCCGTAGTAGCCGATGCCGATGCGGTCGAAGCGGTCGCGGTAGTACAGATCCGCGTCCTGGTGGCGCAGGATCGGCCGGACGGCCTCCTCGGCCTGGCCTTCCAGCGCGGGTACGGGACCGGTCCAGGCGAGCTGGTGGGCGAGCGGGGTCAGCGGCAGGTTCATGCCGACCATGCGGGCGATCCTCGGGCCCCAGATGCCGGCACAGCACACGACGATGTCCGCGGGGATTTCTCCCTGGTCGGTGACGACCGCGCTGACCTTGCCCTCGTCCTGGACGACGTCGAGGACTTCGTGGCGGGCGAGGAAGCGTACGCCGCGCTCGGTGGCCCGCCGGATCTGGGCCTCGACGGCGAGCACCGCCTTGGCCAGGCCGTCGGTGGGGACCAGGAGGCCACCGAGGACACGCCCGCCGTCCACCAGCGGGTGCAGTTCGATGCACTCCTCAGGGCTCAGCAGCCGGGACTCGATGCCCCAGGCGGTGACCCAGCCGTGGCGGCGGTGCAGCTCAGTGAGGCGTTCGGGGGTGGTGGCCACCTCGAGGCCCCCGACCTGCAGGAAGCAGGGCTGTCCGTCGACGTCGAGGCTGCAGAACTTCTCGACGGTGTAGCGGGCGAGCTCGGTCATGGTCTTCGAGGAGTTCGTCTGGAAGACCAGCCCCGGAGCATGGGACGAGGACCCGCCGGTGGCGGGCAGGGGCCCCTGGTCGACGACCGTGATGTCGCTCCAGCCTGCGGAGGACAGTTCGTCGGCAAGCGCCGCTCCCACGACGCCCGCTCCGATGATGACCACTCGGGGTCCCGCCATCGCCGCACCTCCGCCTTTTAAAGCAGTCCAGTTGCTGTCAGCGCAACATGCTTCAGGTTGCGCAACTCACGATGCCGGTCGCCGAGGGTGGGTGTCAAGGGGCCTTCACGGCCGTAACCGGGGCAAAAAAGAGCCGTGCCCGGCGGGCTGTCACGGCAGCCCGCCGGGCACGGCTGTGCGTCCCGGTCCCTCTTGTGGATCAGCTCGTGCCGAGCCGGTGGATCAGCTCTTCTTGAGCCAGGCGTCGACCTTGTCGCGGTTGGCGTCCACCCACTTCTTGGCCGCCGCCTCCGGCGTCATCTTGTCCTCGGCGATGTACTTCGCCACGAGGTTCTGGTCGTCGTTGGTCCAGGTGAAGTTCTTCACGAGGTCATAGGCAGGGCTGCCCGATTCGGCGAACTTACTGCTGACGATCTTGTCCAGCTGATACTCGGGGTAGTCGCAGGCGATCTTCTCCGCATCGGCGTCACAGCCGGGCGCGTACTTCGGCAGATTCACCTTCACCAGGTCGACCTCCGACAGGAACCACTGCGGCTCGTAGAAGTACCCGATCACCCAGGTCTTCTTCGCCTCGGCCTGTCGGAACGCCTGGATGAGCGCAGCCTCGCTGCCGCCGTAGACAACCTTGTAGTCAAGCTTGAGATTCTTCACCAGTGCGGCATCGTTCGTGACGAACGACGGGTCGCCGTCGAGGAACTGGCCCTTGGCGCCCGACTCCGACGTCTTGAACTTGGCGGCGTACTTGTTGAGGTTCTTCCAGTCGGTGATGTCCGGGTGTTCCTTGGCCAGCCACGGCGGCACGAACCAGCCGATGACGCCCTTGTTGCCGGTCGTACCGGCCTGAATGGCGGTTTTCTGGTCGGTGATGTACTTCTTCTTCAGGTCGTCGTGGCCCCAGTTCTCGACGACGGCGTCCACCTCGCCGGTGCCGAAGCCCTGCCAGGCGACCTCTTCCTTGAGATCCTTCTTGGTGACCTGACACTTCAGGTCCTGCTCGGCGACATACGCGATGACCGCCGCGTTTGCCTCGTATCCGACCCAGGGGTTGATCGCGAGGTTGAACGTGCCGCACTTCCCGGAGTCGCCCCCCGCCTTGTCCGATCCCGACTCGCCGACCTTGGCGCCGCCGCAGCCGGTGAGCGCGGCCAGGCCCAGCGCCAGCCCGGCCGCCACGGCCCGCCGTCTCGCGGGCCGCGACTGCGTGATGAAGTTCCCTGACATGTGCTGCCTCCTGTGCTTCTTTCCTGTGGCCGCTGGGTTGTGGCCGGCTTAGCGGGCACCGGGCGTTCGCGTCGTGCGCCGTGCCGCTGCCTGGGTTATCCGGTCGAACATGACCCCGAGCAGAACGATGGCGAGTCCTGCCGCGAGGCCCTTGCCGTACAACTGGCCCTGGGAGAAACCGGCTACGACGTCGTAGCCCAGGGCGCCCGCACCGACGAGACCGCCCACGACCACCATGGACAGGACGTAGATCAGTCCCTGGTTGGTCGCGAGTGTCAGGGCGCTGCGTGACATGGGGAGCTGGACCTTGGTGATGATCTGCCAGGTGCTGGAGCCGGCTGCCGTGGCGGCCTCCACCGTGGTCTGTGGCACCGCTCGCACACCGTCCGCGATGATCTTGATCGTCACGGGGGCCGCGAAGACGACCGCGGCGATGATCGCCGTGAAGCGCGTCGCACCGAACAGCGCCAGGAACGGCACCAAGTACACGAACGAGGGCATGGTCTGGCCCGCGTCGAGGCTGGGTCTGATCAGCCGGTCGACCAGCGCACTGCGACCCATCCAGACACCGGCCACGACGCCGAGCAACATGACGATCAGGGTGGCCACCGCCGTGGAGGCCAGCGTCGTCATGCTGTCCGACCACACCCCGGTCCCGACGAGCAGGGCTACGCAGACCGCCGCCGTGACACCCGCGCGCCACCCGCCGAGCACTGAGCCGACGGCGACGAGGACGACGCCGACCAGCCACCAGGGTGACTCGGTGAGCAGCGTCTCGAAGGGGTTGAGCAGCGCTGTGGTGATCAGGTCCCTGGTTCCGTTGGTCAGTCCGCCGAAGGTGTCCTGCGTCCATAGCGTGACCGAGTCCGCCGTGCGCGCGATCGCGCCGCCGACTCCGGCGTCGCCGGGGAACTGGGCTGCCCATACATAGGTGTGGGACAGCCACACGCACACAGCGGCCGCCACGCCGCCGGCCAGCAGCAGGGGACGGCGCCACTTCGTGAAGCGGCCGGCGCCACGCTTCCTGGCGGCCTCTACGCGGTCACCTGCCGCGGTCGTCACCCGGTCCAGCACGATGGCCATGACGACGATGGCGAGGCCGGCGTTGAAGGCGACACCGACGTCGAGGGTCTGCAGCGCCTTGACGACGGTCTTGCCCAGACCGGGCGCGTCGATCAGGGCAGCGATGGTGACCATGGACAGCGCGGCCATGATGGTCTGGTTCACGCCCATCACGACGGTCCGCTTGGACATGGGCAGCAGCACCTTGGTGAGCGTCTGCTGCCGGGTGGATCCCAGCGACTCGGCGGCCTCGACCGTGGTGGCGGGCACCGAGCGGATGGCGTGCGCGGTGATGCGGATGGCGGGAGGCGCCGCGTAGATGAGCGTGGCGATCGTGGCGGATGCCGGGCCGATGAGGAAGAACAGGGTGAGCGGGGCCAGATAGACGAAGGTCGGCATCGTCTGCATGAAGTCCAGGAACGGCGTGATGGCGCGGTTCACCCGGTCGGAGAGCCCGGCCCAGATGCCGAGCGGGATGCCGATGAGCAGAGACACGAAGACCGCCGACAGGGTCAGGGCCAGCGTGTCCATGCTCTCCTGCCACAGCCCCTGCAGCCCGAAGAAGACGAACCCGGCCACGGCCAGTGCCGCGACGCGGATGTTCCCGAACGCCCAGGAGACATAGCCGGCGAGGGCGACGACGCCCAGCCAGCCGATGACGGGGACCGGACGCCCGCCCTGCGGCTGGGAGATCAGCGACTGGACGAAGGTGACGAGATTGTCGATGACCAGTCGGATCTCGTTGAAGAAGTAGAGGAAGAGCGGGTTGCTGTTGCGGTTCGCCCCGATGCTGTCGTTGACCGAGTTGAACCAGCGGTGCAGGTCCGTCAGGTCGGCCGCCGCCAGCGCCAGGGTCTGCCGCCCGCGCAGGGCGGCGAACAGCACCAGCCAGGCGATCACGATCGCGGCCACCACGACGCGGCGGCTGACTCGGCGTACGGAGGCGACAGGCGCGGCTGTTTTGACGACGACGGCCATCACGCGCCGCCTTCCTGCCCGGCCACGACCGCGAGGATCTCCTCGTCGCCGACGATGCCCAGCAGCCGCCCGCCCTCGACGACCTTGACCGGCCTGTCGGCGGCGAGCACCGCCCGCGTCGCCTCGCGCACCACAACGTCCGGCCCCAGCTCCGGGCCGTCGAGGGCGTCTCCGGGCTCGGGGTCCCGCATGATCCAGCGCAGGGTAAGGACTTCGGCGCGGGACACATCCTTGACGAACTCGCGGACATAATCGTCGGCGGGCGCGCCGACCAGTTCGTCACCGGTGCCGCACTGGACCATCTTGCCGTCGCGCATGATGAGGATGCGATCGCCGAGCTTGAGCGCCTCGGACAGGTCGTGGGTGATGAACACCATGGTCTTGCCGACCTCGTGGTGCAGGCGGATGACCTCGTTCTGCATGTCGCGCCGGATCATCGGGTCGAGCGCGGAGAACGGCTCGTCGAAGAAGAGCACGTCCGGGTCACCGGCGAGCGCCCGGGCGAGACCGACGCGCTGCTGCATTCCGCCGGAGAGCTGGTCGGGGTAGGAGTTCTCGTATCCGGCCAGGCCGACCAGTTCGACGACCTCCAGGGCCCGCTCGGCGCGCTCGGCCTTGCCCATGCCGCGTATCTCCAGGCCGTACGAGACGTTGTCGACAACCCTGCGGTGCGGCAGCAGTCCGAAGTGCTGGAAGACCATGGAGAACTTGCGGCGCCGCAGCTCGCGCAGCCGTTTGGCGTCCGCGCCGCGGATGTCCTCGCCCTCGAAGTTGACTTCGCCCGCGGTGGGTTCGATCAGCCGGGTGAGACATCGCACCAGTGTGGACTTGCCGGAGCCGGACAGGCCCATCACGACGAAGACCTCGCCGGGCGACACGTCGAAGTTCACATCCCGTACGGCGGCGGTGCATCCCGTGCGGTCCATGAGCTCGCGGCGCGTAAGTCCGCACAGCTCCTCGGAATCCGGCACCTGGTCGGCCTTCGGTCCGAACACCTTCCACAGCCCGCGCACGGAGATGACCGGTGGCCGGTCCTGGTCCTTGGACATGCCGCGCCGCTGCGGCATTTCAGTCTGCGTTGGGGTCACGATCGACCTCTCTTCGGCGTTCAGCCGCGGAACCAGTGCTGCGGCCGGGGTTGGATGTTCTGCCAGATGTGCTTGGGCTCGCGGTATTCGTCCAGGCCCGTCGGCCCCAGTTCCCGGCCCACGCCCGAGTGCCCGAAGCCACCCCACTCCGCCTGCGGTACATAGGGGTGGTAGTCGTTGATCCACACGGTGCCGTGGCGCAGCCGCCGCGCGACCCGCTGGGCCTTGCCGGCGTCCTGCGTCCATACGGCTCCGGCGAGTCCGTACTCGGTGTCATTGGCGATACGTACGGCGTCGTCCTCGCCGCTGAAGCGCTCGACGGTGAGCACGGGTCCGAAGGACTCCTCATGCACCACGCGCATGTCCTGGCGGCACTCGTCGAGCACGGTCGGCGGGTAGTAGTAGCCGTTCCGGAGCGCGGGGTCCCCGGGGCGCGTGCCTCCGCAGCGAAGTACGGCGCCCTCGGCCAGGCCCGCCGCGACATAGACTTCGACCTTCTCCCGGTGCTGTGCAGAGACCAGCGGTCCCGTATCGGCCTCGGGATCGAAGGGGCCACCCAGACGGATGCGCCCGGCGCGCCGCACGACCTCGTCGACGAAGGCGTCGTGGAGGGAGTCCTCGACGATCAGGCGGGCGCCGGCCGAGCAGACCTGCCCCGAATGCAGGAAGACGGCCGTGAGAGCGAAGTCCACCGCGGTCTCGAAATCGGCGTCGGCGAAGACGACGTTGGGGTTCTTGCCGCCCAGTTCGAGGGCGACCTTCTTCACAGTCGCGGCGGCTGTGGCCATGATCCTTCGGCCGGTGTCCAGGCCCCCGGTGAAGGAGATCATGTCGACGGCAGGGTCTTCCGACAGCGGTGCGCCCACCTCGGGACCGGAGCCCAGCACAAGGTTGGCGGCACCGGCCGGCAGACCGGCCTCCTCAAGTGCCCGCATCAGCAGGATGGTTGTGGAGGGGGTGAGCTCGCTCGGCTTCACAACGATCGTGTTGCCGGCCAGAAGAGCGGGGGCGACCTTCCACGACGCCTGGAGCAGCGGGTAGTTCCACGGGGTGATCAACCCGCACACGCCGACCGGTTCATACGTGACACGGCTGACGGCGTCGTCGCGTCCGGTGTCGACCACCCGGCCGGTGCTGGTGCCCGCGATCCCGCCGTAGTAGCGGAAGCAGGAGACCACATCGGCGATGTCGTACTCGCTCTCCACCAGTCGCTTGCCGGTGTCCAGCGATTCGGCGCGGGCGAACTCCTTGGCGTCGCGCTCGATCAGATCGGCGGTGCGCAGCAGCAGCGCGCCGCGCTCCCGCTCGGGGGTTCGCGGCCAGGAGCCTTCGTCGAAAGCCCGGCGGGCCGCTGCGATCGCGGCCTCGCTGTCGGCCCGCGTCCCTTCGGACACGACCGCCGCAAGCGTGCCATCTGCGGGGCAGAGGATCTCCCGGTGGCCTCCGGCCACCGGATCGCGCCATTCTCCGTCCAGATACAGATCTGCCACGAGCGGAGCCCTTCGACCGAAGTTCGTTGCGCATCATGCACCGCATTGCTTGTGGTGGAACACCATGGCCGAACGTGTGACCCGCGTCAAGAGGACGAGACGGGCCGATTCCTCCCCGAGACCCAGTTGTCCCGACTCTCTTGACCACGGCCCACGAGAGGCTGACCATGTTGCGTATCACTCACCGTGTTGTGCAATACGCACCAACGGAGGCCATGTATGTCCCCTCGACCGCAACCTGGCCGCGAATACGTCCTCACGCTCTCGTGCCCGGACCAGCCCGGACTGGTGCACGCCGTGAGCGGCTACCTGGTCAGGAACTCCGGCAACATCCTGGAGAGCCAGCAGTTCGACGACCGGCTTCAGGACCGTTTCTTCATGAGGGTCCACTTCGATGTGTCCGACCCCGACACCGATGTGAAACACCTGCGTGACCGATTCGGCCCCGTCGCCGAGGCCTACCGGATCTCGTGGACCCTCCAGGACGCCTCGACCCCGACCCGCACGCTCATCATGGTGTCGAAATTCGGCCACTGCCTGAACGACCTGCTCTTCCGCCGGCGCACCGGCGCGCTCAACATCGAAATCCCGGCCATCGTCTCCAACCACGAGGAGTTCGAGGAGCTGGCCGGGACCTATGGCATCCCCTTCCACCACATCCCGGTGACCAGGGACACGAAGGCCGACGCCGAGGCACGTCTTCTGGAGCTGGTGCGCGAGCTGGACATCGACCTGGTGGTGCTCGCCCGCTACATGCAGATCCTCTCCGACGACCTGTGCAAGCAGCTCGAGGGCCGGGCCATCAACATCCATCACTCCTTCCTGCCGAGTTTCAAGGGCGCACGCCCGTACGGGCAGGCGTACGACCGCGGCGTGAAGCTCGTCGGCGCCACGGCGCACTATGTGACGCCGGACCTGGACGAGGGGCAGATCATCGAGCAGGACGTGGTCCGCGTGGATCACTCGCTCGACCCGGACGAGCTGGTCACGGTGGGGCGGGACGTGGAGGCGCAGGTGCTGGCGCATGCGGTGAAGTGGCACAGCGAGAGCCGCGTCATGATCGACGGGAACCGTACGGTGGTTTTCCGCTGAGCCTGTAACCGGGGGCTCCGCCCCCGGACCCCCGCGCCTCAATCGCCGGCGAGGCTGGATTTCGGGGCTCCGCCCCGAACCCCGCTCCTCAATCTCCCCCGGACTTCGTCCGGGGGAGATTGAGGACAACGGGGTGGGGGCTAACACCCGTCGAGGCGGTCCAGCATGGCCTGCCGCCAGCGCTCCGTCTCGGCGATCTGGTTGAACGTGAACACGTGCAGGCCCGCCACCGCCGCCGAAGGCTCGGTCAGCACGGGCGCACTGCGCCGCAGCAGCCGCTCCGGCGCGTAGCCGCCCGGCACCGCGAAGCGCACGAACCAGGACGCGTGCCGCGCCAGGAAGCGCGCCGACTCCCCCACACCGATCTTCGCCGCCATCGACAGCAGCTTCGTACGCTCGACGGGCCCGGCCACGCCCACGTACACCGGGAGCGTGACATCGCGCCGCCGTACCCGCGTCACCCACTCCCCCAGCGCACGCGAGTCGAAGCACAGGTTGCTGACTATGTACGTCGCATGGGCGTGCTTGTCCCACATCGCCTGGATGGTGACGTCGTCGTCGATGAGCGGATGACTCTCCGGGTAGCCGGTGATGCCGACCCTGGCGAAGGGGCTGCCCAGCTCGGCGAGGTGCCGTAGCACGGGCAGCGCGCCCTCGTACGGGCCCGCGGGCGGATCGGCGTCCCCGGCAGGTACGAAGACGTCGTCCACGCCTGCCTCGCGCAGCCGGTGGACGACCTCCGCCACGTGGGTGCCGTCCCGCAGCAGCCGCGCGGGCACGTGCGGCACGACGCGGTAGCCGTGCGCCGCCAGCCGGGTGGCGAGGTCAAGGGTCGGCTCAAGACCCTTGACCGGCGACGCGGTGACCGTGACCACCACGTCGCGCGGCACATGGGCGAGCACCTTGTCCTGCGTGGACTTCGCCGGCAGGACCTCGTAGCGGACGCTCTTCAGCAGTGTTCTCACCGTGGGTCGCGGTGCCGGTAGTACTGGGCCTTGGAGGGCGGAAGCGGCTCCTTGCCGAGGATGAGGTCGGCGGCCTTCTCGGCGATCATCATCACGGGTGCGTAGATGTTCCCGTTGGTGACGTACGGCATCACGGAGGCGTCCACGACGCGCAGCCCCTCCACGCCGTGCACCCGCATGCTCTCCGGGTCGACCACGGCCATCTCGTCGGTGCCCATCTTGCAGGTGCAGGACGGGTGCAGGGCCGTCTCGCCCTCCTTCGCGACCCAGGCAAGGATCTCCTCGTCGCTCTCCACGGACGGCCCGGGTGAGATCTCTCCGTCGTTGTACGGGGCGAGCGCGGGCTGGTTGAGGAGCTTGCGGGTCACCCGGATCGCCTCGGCCCACTCACGGCGGTCCTGTTCGGTGGACAGATAGTTGAAGCGCAGGGCCGGGTGCTCGCGCGGGTCCTTGCTCTTGATCTTCACGGAGCCGAGGGCGTCGGAGTACATGGGTCCGACGTGCACCTGATAGCCGTGCCCGCCCGACGGCGAGGAGCCGTCGTAGCGGACCGCGATGGGCAGGAAGTGGAACATCAGGTTGGGGTAGTCCACGTCCTCGTTGCTGCGGGCGAAGCCGCCGGCCTCGAAGTGATTGGTCGCGGCCGGGCCCTTGCGGAAGAGCCACTGGAGGCCGATGAACGGGGCGCGCCACTTCGCCATGTACGGCTGCATGGAGACAGGCTGCTTGCAGGCGTACTGGACGTACACCTCCAAGTGGTCCTGCATGTTCTCGCCGACGCCCGGGAGGTCATGGACGACGTCGATGCCGAGCGCGCTCAGCTCCTCGGCGTTGCCGACGCCGGAGAGCTGCAGCAGCTGCGGCGAGTTGATCGCGCCGCCGCAGAGGATGACCTCGCGGGCGCGGACCTGCTGGGGCTTGCCGCGGCCGCGCCGGTACTCGACGCCGACGGCGCGCTTGCCCTCGAAGAGCACGCGGGTGACCAGGGCACGGGTCTTGACGTCAAGATTCGGCCGCCTCTTCACGGGCTTGAGGTAGGCCTTCGATGCCGACAGACGGCGTCCGCGGTGGACGTTGCGGTCGAAGGGGGCGAAGCCTTCCTGCCGGTAGCCGTTGACGTCGTCTGTGCGGGGGTAGCCGGCTTCCTGGACGGCCTCGAGGAAGGCGGGGAAGAGCGGGCTGGAGGCCGGGCCGCGTTCGAGAACGAGGGGGCCGTCGTGGCCGCGGAACTCGTCGTCGGGGTCGGCCGCCAGGCAGTTCTCCATGCGCTGGAAGTACGGCAGGCAGTGGGCGTAGTCCCAGGTCTCCATGCCCGGGTCGGCCGCCCACCGCTCATAGTCCATGGGGTTGCCGCGCTGGAAGATCATGCCGTTGATGCTGCTGGAGCCGCCGAGCACCTTGCCGCGGGCGTGGTAGACGCGCCGACCGCCCATGTGGGGCTCGGGCTCGGATTCGTACTTCCAGTCGTAGAAGCGGCTGCCGATGGGGTAGGTCAGCGCCGCCGGCATGTGGATGAACACGTCCCACGGATAGTCGGACCGGCCGGCCTCCAGCACCAGCACGCGGTTGCCCGGATCAGCGGAGAGCCGGTTCGCCAGTGCGCTGCCGGCCGATCCGCCGCCGACGATGACGAAGTCGTATTGCAGGGGAGCCATGGCTGCCTCGTCTCGCTCGCGCCGTTCGATACGCCCGGCATGCTAGTACGAGTAGCGCTATACGCACCAGGTTGCGAGCCACGCAACTTACCGGGACGTGCGCACCTCTGCGCAGCTGTTGTTTACTGCGCGTATAGTTTCGTTGTGAGCAACTACAGTCCAGATACCGAAACGACCGGTTCGCAGCCCGGCGGAGTCCAGTCCGTCGACCGCGCCATCAGCGTGCTGGAAATCCTTGCCCAACACGGTGAAGCGGGCGTCAGTGACGTGGCAGCCGAGATCGACGTCCATAAGTCCACCGCATTCCGCCTGCTCGGCGCGCTGGAGGCGCGCGGTCTGGTGGAGCAGGCGGGCGAGCGCGGCAAGTACCGCCTCGGCTTCGGCATCGTGCGCCTGGCCGGCGCGGTCACGGGCCGCATCGACATCACGCAGCAGGGCCGCCCGGTCTGCGAGCGCCTCGCAGAGGAGATCGGCGAGACCGTCAACGTCGCCGTCAGACAGGAGCACTTCGCGATCAACCTCTTCCAGGTGCGCGGACCTGCGGCGGTGGGGGCGCACAACTGGGTCGGCCAGCTGACCCCGCTGCACGCCACCTCCAGCGGCAAGATCCTGCTGGCCCACCTGCCCGCCAAGGAGCGTGCCGAGCTCCTGTCGGAGGCGGGCCTGAAGAAGATGACCCCGCGCACCCTGACCGCGAAGACAAAGCTCGAGAAGAACCTCGCCGAGGCCAGAGAACACGGCTACTCCTGGACCCTGGGGGAACTGGAGCTCGGACTGCACGCCATGGCCGCGCCGGTCCGCGACCGGGACGGAGAGGTCATCGCGGCGCTCAGCGCCTCAGGACCCTCGTACCGCTTTACCGAGGAGCGCATGCGCGAGGTCGCCCCGCTGCTGATCAAGGGGGCCGAGGAGATCAGTCACCGAATGGGCTACCTGGGCTGACCCGGGCGCGGTAGAGCCGGATCCGCAGGTAGGGCGTGGGTCACCGCGGGGATTCCCGGCGGCCCAGGTCTTGCCGCGCTACTCCGCCTGCCGGGTGCCGAGGCGCTCGTGGATCCAGTCGTGGAACGCGCCGATGTGGTGCTCGCTGGGTACGAGTACCCCGCCCTTGGCGTACAGGCGGGAGCTCATCGCGGGCTGGCAGCGCTCGCAGGCGTCGAAGTCCTGCCGGTTGACCCGGTCGAAGAGCTCCACGGACCGGCTGACATCCCTGCCGCTGTCCACCACGTCCTTGAGGTAGAGCCAGTCGCACTCGACGATCGTGCGGTCGACGGCGACCGGGTACATCCTGTGGAAGATCACGTGGTCGGGGACGAGATTGATGAACACCTGCGGCGGGACGGTGATCGCGTAGTAGCGGCGGTCCTGGCCCTCGGAGACCCCGGGGATGCGGTCCAGGCCTTCGGAGCCGTCCACGGTGAAGCCCTGTATCTCCGCGCCGAATTCGGCGCCGTGGCCGACGTAGTACTGCGCGGCATAGCCGTCGGCGAACTCCGGCAGAACCTCGGTGAGCTCCGGGTGGATCGTGGCGCAGTGGTAGCACTCCATGAAGTTCTCGATGATGAGCTTCCAGTTCGCCTTCACGTCGTAGACGATCCGCCTGCCGACTTCGAGGCTTTCCATGTCGTAGCGCTCGATCGACTCCACATCGCCGAGCCGTGCGACGACCTCACCGATGACCTGTTCCTCGAAGGAGGGCGGGGTCTCCGCGAGACAGACCCAGACATAGCCCAGCCATTCGCGAGAGGCCACATTCGCCAGGCCGTACTCGACACGGCCGATGTCGGGCATCTTCGTGAGGTTGGGCGCCGCGACGAGCTTGCCCGTCAGGTCGTACGTCCAAGCGTGGTACGGGCACTGGAAGGCGCGCTTGACCTCGCCGGTCTCCTCCGTGCAGAGCTTGGCGCCGCGGTGCCGGCAGACGTTGAAGAAGGCTCGGACGGAGTTGTCCCGGGCCCGGGTGACGAGGATGCTCTCGCTGCCCACGTCGACGGTCCGGAAGGCGCCGGGCTTGGCCAGGTCGGAGGAGCGCGCGACGCAGAACCACATCGCCTCGAAGATGCGCTCCTGCTCCTGGGCGAAGATCCCGGGATCGGTGTAGTAGGAGCCGGGGAGCGTGGCGATCAGGCTGTCCGGCAGGCTGGTCGAGGTCACAATGCACTCCTCGCGGGGTGACGTCGTCGGTCGGTCGTCGCGCCGGGGACGAGGTAGTCCGAACGGCGGGTGCGATATGCAATACATGGCGTGATGAGCAACAGCAGGTGACACCGCACGAGTGGCGTCAGAGCGTGGCGACGGAGAGCTGCTTGCGCCAGCGGGTGAACAGGCGCGGCTGGTTCATCCCGAGGACCGCGACCGGATGCCCCGACCGCCGGTAGACCGCGAGGAAGCTGCGGTCGTCCGGGAGCCCCTCCTCGACGGTCACACTGTCGGCCCCGGCGGAATGCCCGGCGAACTGGATCCGTACGCCGTACTGGTCCGACCAGAAGTACGGCGGCTTGGGCACCGCCGGTGTCGCCGCACCGCCGGACAGCAGCGCGGCCACGGCCGCGTCGGGCCGTTCCCGCGCGCCGGTCCAGTGCTCGACGCGACGGTGGACCCCGGCGACCGGGTCGTACCAGGAGGCGCAGTCGCCGACCGCAACCACACCGGACACGCTTGCGCGGCCGTCCACGCCGCACCTGACGCCGTCGTCCAGTACGACGCCGGATCCCTCCAGCCACTCGACGCACGGGCGGGCGCCCACGCCGACGACGACCGTGTCGGCCGGGATGCTGCGGCCGTCCTCGAGCAGGACCGCCTCGACACGAGCCGCCCCGCTCAGCCCTTTGACGCCGACGCCGCACAGCAGGCGTACGCCGTGGTCCGCATGGAGCGTGGAGACGACGCCGCCCATGACCTCGCCGAGCGGTCCGGCCAGCGGAGTCGGCGCCGCCTCGACGACCGTCACGTCAAGTCCCAGGCCGTACGCGGTCGAGGCGACCTCGGCGCCGATGAACCCGCCGCCGATCACCACCAGCCGCCCGCCCCGGGCGAGGTCGGCCCGCAGGGCACGGGCGTCGTCCAGGGTGCGCAGCGTATGCACCCCGGTGAGGCCCTCGCCGCCCGGCAGCGTGCGCGCGGTCGCACCCGTGGCGACGACGACCCCGTCGGCCCGGACGGACCGGCCGTCCGCAAGCCGCACGGCGTGGTCACCGGGGTCGAATCCCGCGGCCCGCACGCCGAGCAGCCACTCCGCCTGCAGATCCTCGCCGTCCGCCTCCAGCGCGAGATCCGTTTCGCGGATCGTGCCGGCGAGGAACTCCTTGGACAGCGGCGGCCTGTCGTACGGGCGGTGCGGCTCGTCACCGATCACGACGAGCCGTCCGTCGTAGCCCTGCTTGCGCAGGGAACGTGCGGCCGACAGTCCGGCGAGCGAGGCGCCCACCACGGCCACGGTTCTCACGCGAGACCTCCGGCGAGCCGCGCCGCGATGCAGGGCGGAAGATTCGGAGCCGCCGTGGACGGCTGCACGTAGATCATGCCGTCCTCGATCAGGACCTGATGGGTGCGGACGGGGAGCTTGGCAGGCGGTGAGTCGACGGCCCCCGTCCGGAGGTCGAACTTCGAGGCATGCAGCGGGCATTCGACCTCGCGGCCCTCCAGCCAGCCGTCGGCGAGCGACGCATCCTGGTGGGTGCAAGTGTCGTCGATGGCGAAGACCTCGCCGTCATCGGTGTGGAACACCGAGACGGGCGGATCGACATCGAGCCGGTAGGCCTCGCCTCGCGGCAGATCCGCGAGACGGCACGCGGGAATCATCATGACACCTCGGGTGACTCGGGTGCATATAGCGAAACGGATTGCGGTTAGCGCAACGCCAGTTTGAAGTCCCCCAAAGCCCGTGTCAAGGCATCCTCCGGGCGGGCGACCCCTTGTTCCATGTTTCTTTTTACGCAACGCTGTGCGTACTACACAACTTCGGATCCGGAGGGAACGACGTGTCGATCAGCGTCTTCGACCTGTTCAAAGTGGGTATCGGGCCCTCCAGCTCGCACACGGTGGGGCCCATGAAGGCCGCCCGCCTCTTCGTCACCGCACTGGACGAGGACGGTCTGCTGTCCCGCGCCGTCTCGGTGCGGGCAGAGCTCTTCGGATCCCTCGGCGCCACCGGCCACGGTCACGGCAGCGACAAGGCGGTCCTCCTGGGCCTGGAGGGCGAGGCCCCCGAAACAGTCGACACCGACACCGTGGACGACCGCGTGCACGGGATCCGCGAGACGGGTCGGCTGCGACTCCTGGGCGTCAAGGAGGTGGACTTCAGCGAGCCCGAGCACCTGGTGCTGCACCGCCGCCGCACCCTTCCCTTCCACCCCAACGGCATGCGGTTCCAGGCCCTGGACCACGACGGCGGCGAGCTGAGTACGCGTACGTACTACTCGGTGGGCGGGGGCTTCGTCGTCGACGAGAGCGCGACAGGAGCCGACCGGATCAAGCCCGACGACACGCCCGTACGCCTCCCCTTCCGCTCCGCGTCCGAACTGCTACTGCGCGCCTACGAGTCCGGCCTGCCCCTCAGCGGGGTGATGCTCGCCAACGAACTGTCCTGGCGGAGCGAGAGCGAGGTCCGAGCCGGCCTGCTGCGAATCTGGACCGTGATGCGGGAGTGCGTCGGCCGCGGCTGCTCACGGACCGAGACCACCCTGCCCGGGGGGCTGAAGGTGCCACGTCGCGCTCCCCAGCTGCTGCGCACCCTCGATGAGGACGCGCAGTCCACGGACCCGCTGAAGGTCATGGACTGGGTCAATCTCTTCGCCCTGGCCGTGAACGAGGAGAACGCCTCGGGCGGCCGCATAGTGACGGCGCCCACCAACGGCGCCGCCGGGATCGTGCCTGCGGTGCTCCACTACTACACCCGCTTCGTTCCCGGGGCCGACGAGGACGGAGTCGTCCGCTTTCTGCTCGCCGCCGGCGCGGTGGGGGCACTGTTCAAGGAGAACGCCTCGATCTCCGGGGCGGAGGTGGGCTGCCAGGGCGAGGTCGGGTCGGCCTGCTCCATGGCGGCCGCCGGTCTTGCCGAGGCACTCGGCGGCACGCCGGAACAGGTCGAGAACGCGGCGGAGATCGGCATGGAGCACAACCTCGGACTGACCTGCGACCCGGTCGGGGGCCTGGTCCAGATCCCCTGCATCGAGCGGAATGCCATCGCCTCGGTCAAGGCGATCAATGCGGCGCGGATGGCGCTGCGCGGCGATGGCACTCATGTGGTCTCGCTCGACAAGGTCATCAAGACCATGCGCGAGACCGGCGCCGACATGAAGGTGAAGTACAAGGAGACGGCGCGCGGCGGCCTCGCGGTCAACGTCATCGAGTGCTGAGAAAGCCACACCTGATCAGCGGTTTCTCTTCTTTCGGCTCTGTCAGGGCCTTCCCCGTCTGCACGGCGGATTGTCCCTGAAGAGTCCCTCTGACAGAGCTGAAAGTCCCTGAAAAGTCCCTGGGAAAACGATGATCAGCAGGGGTCTCACCAGCAGGTTCGAGGCCCCTGCCTGGGTTGCAGGCGGCAGGGCCAGCACTGGGAACCTTTGTCTGATCCACTTGCGTGTCGCTTTGCTTCAGGTGTGAGCTGATGCGCACTGCTGGGACTCGTTGAACTCTCGTCAGCTCACCCTGTTGGAACGCATCGCTGCCGGTGAAGACGCCGAAACACGCAAGATCCCGGTATGCGGCGGACTGCCCACGCTCTGCGCGACCACGGGTTGGTTGCCGTCAGCCGTCGGCGCAGCGAGTGGCAAACGGCCGTCACTGATGCCGTCGGAATCCTTCACAGACGTGATCCGGCAGGTCATCGCCTTCGCGGAACCTCTCCTCAAGGCCCTGCCGCCACTCGCACATGGAATGCAGCGACCGGCACGTGGTCGTGAACCGGGGCCGCCCAGCGAGCGCAGAGTGGCTGGTCGGCCCCGGGTTTACGGCACCGCCGCGACCTGGGTCGTAAAGCACCCCTCAATTCGCTGTCTCGGGGTCTTCAGTCCAGTCGAGACCGAATCGGTGCGGATTGCCGAGGTCGCTCAGCCGTTCGGCGCGTTGTGCCAGAGCTTCCCGAACCTGGTGGGCGAGAAGATCGCGCATGGCGATCCAGGTGGTCTGCTGTCTCTCTGGCACGACAGGTATCTCACGCCGGAGCTCCCGCTCGGCGGCCACTCCCCTGATATGGGCCCACCGGCCGTCCCGCTGCCAAGTGATCCTGGCTGAGCGGCTGATCGCGTTCTTGAGGGAAGCGACGTTGTATCGGTAGCCGAGCCGCTTGAGGCAGTAGTCCAACGCGTCGATCGTCAGAGGCACATCGGCTGCGACGAGGATCAGACGGCTGGCCTCCTCCAGATTGCGCGGGCCCGGCAGCGGACCGTGCCGGTACAGGGCATACATACCTTTCCCTGCCCAGCAGAAACGCCGGTCGGGCGAGAGGACGGCGTTTGCGGTCGGCTCGCTGAGGTGTCGGCCGTAGTCGCGGTCGACCAAGCGCACGAAGTCACGGACGTGCACGGCGGCGGGGACGGAGCAGGCGATCGCGTAAATGATCTCCGCGTTACCCATCCGGCGCGGCCCGCCGCATCCGCAGCGGCCCCTCTCCCACGGTGCCAGGGAGGAGCCACAGATACGGCAGGCGCTAACGGTCACGCCGCCGCTCCGGTCCCATGGGGACAAGGGCTCACCCTTCGCTCCAATCAGGGGAAGTGGTCACGGGTCCGGCCACGACGGGGCCGATGTCCTCTTCCGTGTCAGGGCCGACCGCGTCGAGATAGCGGGCGACAGCTTTCTCGTCGATGGTGTCCAGGTTGTCGTTGGAGGCGTGCTCGACCAGGCCTTGCGCCTTGCGCAGTACGTCGCGCGGTTTGCGATTCGACCGGTTAAAACAGAGCCGCTATGGCGCCGAGGGTAAACGGGTGAACATCACCGGACGGCCGGTAAGCTTGTTCTTTATGGTCTGACTTGGTCACGTTCGGCGATGGTCTCGGGCCGCCTGACCGATTTGCCCACGTCGTAGCGGGTGGCGGGGTACCGGTTCTTCGAGCCGGGCGGGCGGCCGGGGCCGGGCCGGTTGGGTTTCGGCGCACGGGCCGGACAGGGCAAGTTCGGGCGGAGGTTCCTGAACCCCCGGCGAACCCGGGCGGGGGTGAGCCGGCCGGGCTCGGTGGGCTTCTCCCAGGGGCGGCGGAGGTCCGCGGCCAGCGGCCGGGCGAGGCGGAGTTGGGTGTGGGCGGCCTGGCGGCCGGAAAACCGTCCAACGACCCCACGCGCTCACGGAGCGATCCGGGGCCGGAGGTTAAAGGACAAGCTGAGCGCAGCGGGCTGCGTAGCGGTGGGGGAGGTGTCGGCCACGGGTCCCCGGATGCCCCGGGAGGCCGCAGGAGTGATGAGTGGAACACTCGACTTCAGCGAGGCAGGCTGTACCCATGCGGACACTCTTCCGCCCAGCTCCTCGGCCGGGAGCGGGCGGTCACAGCCGGGCACTTTTCCGAGTCGTGCAGTGCGTGCCGTTCGTGATCATACTGCTCGGGTTGGGGATCGAGCTCTCGCCTGCGCACGATATCTACACCGGCCCTCTTCTCATCGCGATGCCGGCACTGGCTTCGCTGACGATGGGCCCGAAAGGCACCCTGTCGGCAGTGGCTGGAGCCCTGGCCGTCAGCCTGATCACCACCACCCTGCACGAGGCGTGGGGTGGCATGCTGATCTACAGCAACCTCCTGGGCCTCCTCGTGGTGTCCGTGGCCAGTGTCATCACGAGTAAGGCTGTGCGCACGCGCAGGCAGAGCGAGCTCAACCAGGTTCGCCGGGTCGCCGTGGCAGCACAAAGAGTCCTGCTGCGGCCTGTACCGGCCCGGCTGGGCCCGGTGCGGGCGGCCAGCATGTACCTCGCGGCTGAGACGGGAGCGCAGATCGGCGGCGATCTGTACGAGGCCGTACAGACCCGGTATGGGGTCCGGGTGATCGTGGGGGACGTCCGCGGCAAAGGGCTGCCTGCTGTGCGTTTGGCCGCAGCCGTGCTGGGCGCCTTCCGGGAGTCCGTGCACTATGAGAACGACCTAGTAGAGGTGGTGAACCACTGCGCGGCTGCGCTGCACCGGGAGCAAGCCGCGCCGGGTGCGGGCGGCCAGGACGAGAGGGAAGACCGGGCGGAGGATTTCGTCACTGCGCTCGTAGCTCAGGTGCCCGACGGCTTCGAGGTCCAGGTGGTCAATCGCGGCCATCCGCCTCCGCTGCTGCTGCACCAGGGCAAGGTTCACGCCCTGATGCCCAGCTCACCACTGCCACCCCTGGGCCTGGACGACTTCATGACCGGTCCTCCCGCCAAGGCGGAGAGCTATCCGCTCGCACCCGGTGACCGTCTGCTGCTGCACACCGACGGCGTAATCGAGGCCCGCAATCCTGACAACGATTTCTTCGCCTTGCCCGAGGCCATGGAAGCGGTGCACACCTGCACCCCGCCGCAGTTCCTGGAACAACTGCACCAGGCGTTGATCCGTCACACAGGGGGCCACCTGGCAGACGATGTGGCGATGCTCCTCGTTGACCGGCTCGACGAAGAAGCAGGCAACAAGCAGTCGGCGCAGCTACCGCCTCCTGAAGTGACAGACCGAATTGATCTTCCGGCCACGTCCTGAGCGCGGTGCTTGGCGAAACCCGCCGACTGAAGTGCTCAGTCACAGCGCCGACGCCGGTGAACTCGCGTGCCGAGGCCGACGGGAGCTGGAACGTTCCTGGTGGAGCAACCGCCGCGGCTGTCGGCCCGGGTGTGCACAGTTGGATCATGCGCGCCCTTTGGACAGGTCACGTCACCTGCGGAATGGTCAGCGTGCCGGTGCGTCTGTACGCCGCGACCGAGGATCCGCGGCCGCGGATGCACCAGGTCCACACCGTCGACGGGTCCAGAATTCGGCACCGAAGGGTGTGCGAAGCCGAAGCCGCGAGGTCAGCGAAGCCGAGATCAGCAGGGGCTGGGAGGCGCCAGACGGACGCATGGTCGTCCTGCGCGATGAGGACCTGGACCACTTGCCCCTGGCCACCCGCAAGACGGTGGAGATCATGGGCTTCGTCGGCGAACAGGACGTCGACCCGCTGCTGTACGACCCGTCGGATCTGACGGACGCGCAGTGGGCGTTGGTGGAGCCGTTGCTGCCGGCAGCTCGGGTGGGACCGAAGGGTGGGCGTCGGGAGAAGCACCCGCGGCGGCGGATCGTGGGTGCGATCTTCTACGTGGTGCGGACCGGGTGCGCCTGGGGACAGCTGCCGAAAGACTTCGCTCCGTGGCCGACGGTGTACTGGTACTTCACGTGGTGGCATGACGACGGCACCGTCGAGTGCATCCACAACGCATTGCGAGGCAGGGTCCGTGTAGCCGACGGGCGGAACGCCGAGCCGAGCGCGGGCCTGATCGACTCGCAGTCCGTCCGTACGGCTGACACCGTTCCGGCCGTGACCAGGGGCTTCGACGCGGGGAAGAAGGTCAAGGGCCGCAAGCGGTTCATCGTCACCGACACGCTCGGACTCCTGCTGGCCGTTCATGTGGTCGGGGCGAGTAGCCAGGACCGTGATGGTGCCCGTCGTCCGCTGTTGTGGACCCGTCTCGACCACCCGGGCGTTCGGAAGGTCTGGGCGGACCAGGGCTTCGCGGGCCGCCTGGTCGAGTGGGCCGCCTCGATCCTCGGCCGCGAATTGGAGATCGTTCGCAAGGCCCCCGACCAGCGTGGATTCCAGGTCCAGCCGAAGCGATGGGCGATCGAGCGGACGTTTTCGTGGATCACTGCTCATCGACGCCTGGCCCGTGACTACGAGACCAGCCCAGCCCGGTCGGAGACCATGATCCGCTGGGCGATGATCGGCATCATGCTCGCAGGCTCACCCGACGAGGACCAGCTACACGGCCCGGTCCGCGGCCTCTTTGCCGGATCGCTACTGAGCCGGGTCGGCCAGCGTCTCGATTGACAGCGGCGGGAACGTCTCCTGTTTCCGGGTGAGGCTCACCAGTGCTTCTGGAGGTTCGGCTCCATCCCGTACGGCCATGACGTAGGCCTTCGCCTCCTGCGGTCCAAGGAGCGGGGCCTGTTTGCGGAGGTGGCGTATCGCGGCCATGGTTCCGTCGGAGTGCACGAGCACTTGAACAGACGTGATCAGCGGATCAGGCGGTCTGACGCCCTTGATCTGCCGAAGGTAGAGCTCCTCCCAGTCCTCGCCAACGTACGTGGTGACGGGGATGTGGTGGATGCTTCCGTCCAGTCGGTCCACCAGATAAGGGCCGTGGCCCACCAGCATCTTCTCAAGTTCACGGCTGCGGATGTACTCCACCGACTGCCAGAAGACCAGCCACCCGAGGGCATGTTCCTCCACGTCGAGGACAGCAAGTTCGGGCAACCATGGCGACTCCTGCCGCTCTCTCGACAGCAGAGCCTCAACCAACTGGACGGCACGCTCCTTGGTGACCACGGTCCTCATTATTCACCACGGCACAACCGGTTTACGGACCGGACTGGAACCGTGCACCGCTCCAGATCGAGATCTCAAACGCGGTCTGAGTGATCAGCGTCATCTCCTGGGAGAGCTCCAGCTTGAGTTCCTCACGCAGGAACACTGCCAGGCGTTTCTTGATCTGCTCGGCTTCGGCTTTCGGCCCGGTGAAACGGAGGAGGTGATCGTCTGCGTGACGGATGTAGCGCAGCCTCCGGTAACTCGGATCATTCGGATCCGCGCTCGGCAGGCGGGTCATCCGCTGACGCACGGCGCGGGCCCAGGGCCGGTCGCCGTGTTGACGAGCCTTCCGCAGCAGATGCTGCAACTCCAAATACGCCGGGTTACGCGCCCGACGTGGCGACACACCGGGTGACGCCCGCCGCCCAGCCCTCCTTCCCCTTCATCACCGCGCGGGCAATCTGCACCGCAGCGGCACTCGGATCCTGCCCGGCCGTGATCCCGGCCGCCGCCGCATCCCACCAAAACGTCCCGGCCCCCTCCGTGCGGGGAAGGGAAAACTCCCATTCCGGGCCCTCGTCCTGCACGGGGCAGGCAAGGACGACGGCAACCTGCTACCCCTGCCGTTGCGCGACGGTGGGGCCAACCCGCCCGCATGGGGCGCGTCGTGGGATTGGTGAACGTGGGACCGGCCAGGGCCTCCCACGGCAGGTCGATCGTACTGATCACTCGGGTGGCGTGGCTTCGCCCTGCCAGAAGTTCCACTGGTATCCCCAGGGATCGGTGATGGTGAAGGTCCGGGGCCCGTAGGGCTGGTCCGTCGGGGGCTCCACCTCGGTGTCGGCTGCGGCACGGACCCGCTCAAAGTGTGCATCGACGTCGTCGACATGCACGATGAGGATGGCGTTTTTCCCGTCGTCGCTCGTGCCGCCGCCGCTGACTCCGATCTTCGTCGGTCCGGCATAGATGTCGGCTTCGAATGTCCGCCCCGAGTCGTCGCGCCAGCGGACCGCGCCGGTGAAGCCCAAGACCTGCTCCATCCAGTCCAGCGCGGCATCTGCGTCGTCGTACCGCAGGTAGGGGGAGACGCTTTCGATCGCCATCTGTTGCTCCTTCGAATATGGGAACCGGCTGCACCCAATGACTAGCGCCTTGCAGGCCTGAACATATGTGTGCCTGTCGAGGCGTTGCTTGTACGAAATGCCAAGCGGGGTGGGTAGGGAAGGCCGTTGCGCCAGTGGTGAGCGCAGGGACCGATGGCGCTTCGGGCAACTCGCGTAGCGGCCGCAGGGGACGTGCCGACGGTGGTGGGGGTCGCATTCGACGGTCCAGCCGCCCTCACCAGCTACGACCAGCTCTGCCGTGCCCCACGGCCGAATGACCCAATCTTGTCATGGAGGCATCAGACACGGCTGCTCAGCATGGCCCCGGCGTCCAGGACGGATCGCGGCCGAGCAGTGCGAGCAGCCGGTGGTCCGGCGACGCGTCGCCGGGAACGGCGATCCGCCGGCGGAACGCGGCACCGGCGCCACGGCCCTCGTCCGGGACCTGGGCGGCGACGCGCAGGGCGGCGGTGGTGAGTTCGGCGGCGGGCTCCCAGGGGGCGCCGATCGCCACCGCGACGTCCCAGGCGTGCACCACGTAGTCGAGCAGATGGACGCCGATCGCGATCCGCCCGGGGACACCGAAGCCCTCACCCACCTCCGGCAGCGCGAACCGCCGCTCCAGCACGTCGTCTTCCGCGAACGCCGCGGCCACCTCGTCCGCCGACGCCTCGTACGCTCCGGCCGGATCGTCGCCGAGGTCACCGTCGCGCCATACCGCCCACGGCTCGCCCACGCCGCGGGCGGAGGCAGCGAACCCCTCGTTCTGACTGACCAGATGGCGAAGCAGGCCGTACACGGTCCAGTCCGCGCACGGCGTCGCCAGCCTCAAGTGATCGGCCTTCACCCGGGAGACCACTTCCCCAGTGAGCAACAGCGCTTGGCGGTCCAGTCGTCGTATGTCCATGGCCGGAGCGTAATATCACTCAGAGGCTCAGCTCCAGAGCCAATAACCCGCCAAATGATTGAGCCAATAGGCAAGCCGCAAGCCAAGAGGCAGCAGCCGAGAGTCACGATGGATGTTCACGTCACGCTCGACGGGCACCGCGACCTGTCCGGCCAGATCTACCGCCAGCTGCGCACCGCGATCCACGACGGGCTGCTGCGCCCCGGCGATCCGCTGCCCCCGACCCGGCAGCTGGCCCACCGCCTCGCGGTGGCCCGCAACACCGTCGGCGTCGCCTACGAACGGTTGGTCGCCGAGGGCTACGCGGACAGTCGGGTCGGCTCCGGGACCTACGTGCAGGCGACAGGTCTGCCCTCCCGCGACGCCGCGACAACCACCGGTACCACCGACTCCGGACTGCGCCCGCGCGCCGTATGGGCGGGCCTGTCCCAGTGGGCGGGCCCGGAGACCTCCGGACCGACCACGGCGGCCCACGACTTCCGGGTGGGCTTGCCGGATGCCCGGCTCTTCCCGTACGACGCTTGGCGTTCCCTGGTCTCCCGGGAACTGCGCCTCTCGGCGGCCGGGGCGGCCGGATACGGCGATCCGGCCGGTCACGCCGGGCTGCGGGCCGCGCTGGCCCGGCATATCGGAGTCTCCCGCGCCGTCCGGACCGGCCCGGACGATGTGCTGGTGACCACCGGCACGCAGCAGGCCCTGGACCTCATCGGGCGGGTGCTGCTCGAACCGGGCGACCGGGTGGCCGTTGAAGACCCCGGCTACCCGCCGGCCCGGCTGCTGTTCCGGTCACAGGGCGCTGAGGTCACAGGCATACCGGTGGACGCCGAGGGCCTGGTGGTGGACGCCATCCCGCCGGACACCCGCGCCGTGTACGTCACCCCCGCCCACCAGTTCCCGCTCGGCATGCCGATGTCCCTGCGGCGCAGAACGGCGCTGCTGCGGTGGGCGCGGCGGCACGGTGCGGCGGTGATCGAGGACGACTACGACAGCGAATTCCGGTTCGGCGGGCGGCCGGTCGAGACGCTGCAGAGCCTCGACCAGGCTGGACACGTCATCTACGTGGGGTCGTTCTCCAAGGTGATGTCGCCCTCTCTGCGCGTCGGTTTCCTGGTGGCGCCCGCCCCGCTGCGCACGGCGCTCCGCGCCGCCAAGTACACCGCCGACTGGCATACGCCGGTCCCGACTCAGGCGGCGCTCGCCCGCTTCGTCGACGACGGGCTGCTCGCCCGGCACATCCGCCGGATGCGGCACACGTACGCGGCCCGGCACGAGATCCTCACCCGGGCGCTCAACAGCCACTTCGCGGACCTGGCCGAGCCGGTGCCGTCCTCCGCGGGCCTGCACGTGACCGCATTCACCCGAGGCGACCTCGCCGACCCCGCCACCCTCGCGGACCGAGCCGGCCGGGCCCGGGCGTCAGGCGTGGCGGTCTACACCCTGGCGGAGGTCGCCAGAAACCGCTCCGCACGCCCGGGCTTCGTCTTCGGCTACGGGTCGATCAACGCCCCGGACATCGAGCCGGGCCTGCACCGCCTGCTGCGGCCCGCCTAGTGTCCTGGTCCGGAGATCCTGTCCAGTAGCGGCAGATGCGGTCGATGATCTGGTCGGCTGTCTTGGTCCACGTGAACGGCCGGGCGGTGTCGTTCCAGGTCTTGATCCAGTCCTCGAGCGCGGTCTTGAGTTCGTTGAGTGAGCAGAAGACGCCGCGTTCCATACAGCGCCGTTCCAGCTCGGCGAACCAGCGTTCGACCTGGTTGATCCAGGACGAGTGCGTCGGGGGTGAAGTGCAGCTCGAAGCGGGGATGTTCCAGCAACCAGCGATGCACCACCGGTGCCTTGTGGGCGGAGAGGTTGTCGCAGATTACGTGGACCGCCAGGCCAGGCCGGGCTGGGTCTGGCGGTCGATCTCGCCCAGGAGGTCACGGAAGTCGACCGCGCGGTGCTGGCCGGACTTTTCCCGATCACCTTGCCGGTAGCGGTGTTCAGCGCGGCGAACAGGTCCACGGTGCCGTGCCGGATGTAGTCGAAGCTGCGCCGCTCCGGCGTGCCCGGGACCGTCGGCAGCACCGGCGCAGTCCGCTCAAGGGCTTGGGTGAGTAGCCGGGGAGGATTTCACTCCCCGGCTCTCTCAGAACCGTGCGTAAACCTCTCGGCTTACACGGCTCCCATCGTCCAGTCGTACACGGTCATGGCTTGACGAGTTTCCAGTAAATGGGAATCCCCCGACGCGACGGTCACGGCCCTCGAGTACGCCGGTGCGGGCCCCGCGGCCGCCGCTGCGGCGGGCCGGCCTCGGGTACGGGATCCTCGGGCGCGAGCGGCGGGAGCTGATGCGCGAGTGGTGGTGCCGCTGCATCAGGCGCTTGCCGGACCCTTCGGCATCCCGGAGCAGACCGACCCGCGCCGCTACCTCCATGTGCCCAAGCAGTTCACCGACGGCGACGCGCAGATACGCATCGATCTGCCCGCGCACCTGAGAAGCTGTGTCACATCCTCTTTTCGCAGGCCACGGGTCATGAAGGGCGGTAGTGATCCCGCTTGCCGCACCGTCAACAGTGCTGGCCGAGCTCCCGGACTCCCGCCGCCCCCGACTTCGCGTGCACATGCGAACTTGCGCCGTTCCGGTCCGACCGCTCGGCAGCGCCGTACCGCGCGGTGTGGCGCCACCCGGCAGGACGCCTACCCCCGCGCCCCGCCGGCCTTCCAGGCGGTCATGGCGTGGTCGTCGTCGGGCGGGACCAGCCAGAGGACGCCCATACTGACGCCAAGTCGCTCGAAGCCGACCGGGAATTCCAGATGCCGCCAGGGCGACTCGGCGCGTTCGACGGCTTCCTGAAGGCTACTCAGGATTCCAGTGCGTCGAGTTCGAGATCACCGTCGTCCACGCGCACCCGCGGGGCGACCCGAGCCGGAATGCGCCGCGGACGGAACCTCGTGCGCCGGGCGCACGTCCGATCCGCGCCGGGTGAGATACGACGACTGGGGGAGATATGCGAACAGTTCGAGGATTGGGTGCGCTCTGCCTGCTTCTGGCTGCGGCCGGAGCGGCCGGATGCGGCGAACAGACCGTGGCCGCCGACGTGGACCCCGGTCCGAGCGTTCGAGTGGCCGCGCCCGACGGCGGCCGCGCCCAGCAGGTCTCCGACGCCTGGAAGGGATCGCAGGCCGCCCGGCAGTGGAGGGAAGGATTCTTCTCCCTGGACTTGTGGATCCAAGAGCCCCAGCACACCTTCCAAAACGGGGAGGACAAGGTGGCGTACGGGAACCGGAACTTCGACCTGGAGGGCTCACTGCCCGGCAAGGCGGGGAAGGGCACGATCCGGTGGGAGGGCGGCGGTTCGCAAACTGTCCCCCTCCACTCGGCGCAGAAGGTGTTCGAGCAGCTGGACGGCGACGGGCCCGGGGGCGCGGACGGGGACGACGACAAGAACCCGCTGATCGTGACCGGGGCGAAGCTGGGTGAAATCACGATGACCACCAGCCGGGGACCCGCTCGCGTCCCGGCGTGGTTCTTCACCTTGAAGGGGTACAACACCCCACTCAAGCACGTCGCGTTGAGCGATTCGATGCGGGTGAAGTCACCGGTCAAGCCGCTGGAGTCCCAGGCCCAGACCGATGACCTGATGCCACTCCAGGGCCTCAGGTCGGTGGCCAAGGACGGCCGGAGCATCACGGTGTCGGCCGGACACGGCTCCTGCGACGACGGCCCGGCCGTCAAGGCCCTCCAGACCGGGGACAACGTGGTGCTGTCCGCCTCGATCCTGAACAGGGCCGAGGGCGCCTGCCCGAGCATCCTGAACATCAAGGAGGTCAAGGTGAAACTGGACCGCCCGCTCGGCGACCGCATCCTCCTTGACGCGTTCACCGGGGCACCCGTGATCGTCGAAACGCCGGACTCGGCCAAACCGGTCGGCTCTTGATCCTCGCCCGGTCCTCGCCGGTTCGGGCCTGCGCAGGTGTGTGCGCCGCTCGGGGCGCCGGGCGGCCGCCCAGATCGCCACCCGCCGGACGGCACTGCAACCGTGCCGCCGCCGCTGTGGCACCCGGGATGCTGCGGGAGCGGCGGACCCGGGAGCCCGCGGGTCCCGCCGCATGCCCAGCCTCGCCGCCAGACCGAGGCGCCGCCGGTCACCCTCGCAGCCGCCTGAAGATCAGCGCACTACCATCGCCGTTCGGAACGGCGACCATCGACGCTGAACCGAACGGCAAGCAGACTCCACACCCCATGCCATAGCCCTGCCACCTGCGAAAAGAGGTTCAGACACAGCTTCTGATGTGCGAACCGCGGTGCTGCTCCTCGCCGGGGCCGGAGCAACGTATGTCGCTCTGCTGCACCCAGCGTTCGGAACGGCGCTTCTGGTCGGTGTCACCGTCGTCACGCTCCTTCACCTGCTGCGCCAGCAGCAGGTGAAGGACACCGATCTCCGCCGGAATCTCCGATTTGCCTCCCACCGTGAAGCGGCTTCAGCGCTTCGCGGCCGAGATCTTCTTCGGCTGGCGCGGGACCGTCTTTTCCCGGTCGAGATGCCCGTACACCGTGGACCGCGGCACCCCGAACAGGTCGGCGATCTGCTGGACTGTCTTCTCCCGCGCGTCGTACAGCTGCTGAGCCAGCGCGGCCTGATCGGCCGTGAGCTTGGGGCGGCGGCCGCCGACGCGACCGCGGGCCCGTGCGGAGGCGAGACCGTCGTTGGTGTTCGCCACGATCAGCTCGCGCTGGAGCTCGGCAAGTACGGAGAGCATGCCGAACATGGCGCGGCCCTCCATCGTGGAGGTGTCGATGCCCTGCTCGATGACGTGCAGGCCGATGCTGCGCTCGCGCAGGTCGGCGCCGAGTGTCACTAGGTGCAGGACTGAGCGGGAGAGCCGGTCGAGCCGGGTCACCTTCAAGGTGTCCGCCTCGCGCAGGAGCTGGAGTACGAGGTCGAGCTTCGGGCGGGAGGCCTTCGCGCCGCTCGCCTTGTCGATGTGGATGTTCTCGCGGTCGACGCCGGCCCGCAGCAGGGCGTCGATCTGGTGGTCGGGGTTCTGATCGGCGGTCGAGACTCGCGCGTATCCCTTCATGCTTTCGGGAGCGCTGATCCGGATAGCGCGCGCCCACAGCAACTTCTTGAAAGACCAAGACAAGGTCTGGGTTACTGAGGATCACAACATGCACCGTGGTCCTGGCGGAATACTGGTTTGGGATGCTGGACAGCCGATGCATCAGGCGGGGTACCACACCTGGCGGTCGGAAAACGTAGCCGTGGGATTCGACACCGCAGAGAAAGTCGTGCGCTTCTGGATGCAAGATGATGAGGCGTGGGGCTGGGGACATCGCAATGCCATCCTGTTTGATGACTGGTATACGCCAGACGACATCCGCGAGGCTGGCTTTGGCTATTGGAAAGGTGGCCCATGGACCCACTATTGGACGCTAGACATGGGTAGGAAAACAGGGCCGTTCTGATGCGGTCCGGGTCCAGACGTGGGGTCGACCTCTCGCGTGCGTTTGGAGTTGCCCCGCATGGCCTGGTCCCGTCGAGCGCTCTGCCGAGCGTCCTCGTCGGTCGTGCGGGGCAGATGCGGGGTGTGGTTGACGAGCCGGGCCGAGTTGCCCTGGATGCTCACCGTCCAGCGATCGCCGGGACCAGGCCCGTTCCGCTGGTTCGCCGTCTTCGTGATCGCATTACTCACCTGGCAGGGCGCCACCAGCGATTACGACGTGACGCAACCCATCGGACCACAGCGCCGCGACAAAAGGCTGTTACTGCTCCTAGCGGCCTCCTCGGGCTTCTGGCCCCCGGCCCTGCTGCCGCGGCTAGCCGTGTACTTGCAGGAGCGCTACCGATTCGCCGTGGACCTCGGTCTTGGACTCGGCCTGCGCCAAGGGGAAGCGTTCGGCCTCGACGAGGACGACTTCGACCTTGAAGCCGAGGTCGTCCATGTGCGGCGGCAACTGCGGTGGGACTCGAAGGGACGGCCGTACTTCTGCTTGCCCAAGGGAGGCAAGACCCGCGATGTGCCTCTCCCCCAACCTCGCGCTCCGCGCCCGTGAGCATTTCCGGCGCTTCCCGTCGGTGGAGTGCACGCTGCCATGGCGCAACCCCGAGACACCAACGACCGCACTCGAAGCTCGGCAGCGAAAGCCGATCGCGGTCCGTCTCGTCCTGAGCACCTCGCAGGGCAACCGGATCAATTACCGGACATGGAACGAGCGGAGTTGGAAGCCGGCGCTGGTGGCTGCCGGCGTCCTCAAGGCGGTGGGCGAGAAGGTCCAGCGGTACAGCGGCCGCACCCGCAGGTACCCCATCTTTGAGCTGTCGCGTGAGGACATGTTCCACGTCCTCACGCACACGTATGCGAGCGTGCAGCTGGAGGCCGGCGAGTCCATCGTGAGCCTCTCGGAGTGGCTTGGCCACTCCTCACCGAAGATCACTCTCGACCACTACGCTCACTTCATGCCCGGGGCAGGCAAGCGCGGGCTCGCGGCCATGGACGCCTGGCTTATGCAAGATCAACAGCGGAAAGTCCCTGAGAAGTCCCTGGCGACCCCCTGGCTCACGACGCCGACCGCAGACCCGCAGTTCAAAGGCCTGATCAAGTCAGCCGAACGCATGAAGGTGAAGTACAAGGAGACCTCGCGCGGAGGCCTCGCGGTCAACGTCATCGAGTGCTGACCCGAGGAAATGCTGACCCGAGGCCGCCGCGAGGCGGTCAGAACCCGCGGTCGATCCACTCCTGCAGATGCGGGGCCTCCGCGGCGATGGTGGTCGTATCCCCATGGCCGGTGTGCACGACAGTGTCGCCCGGCAGTGCCAGCAGCCGGTCCCGGATCGACTCGATGATGGTGCCGAAGTGACTGTACGACCGACCCGTCGCCCCCGGCCCGCCCGCGAAGAGCGTGTCACCGCTGAAAAGGGCGTTCAGAGCCGGCGCGTACAGGCAGACCGCTCCGGGGGCGTGCCCGGGGGTGTGCAGCACCGTCAGATCGACACCCGCCACTGTCAGGACCTGCCCGTCGGCCAGTTCGGCGTCGGGCAGCCGCTCGGAGTGGGTCTGCTTCCACAACGGAAGGTCGTCCGGGTGCAGCACAATCGGAGCGCCGGTCCGGCCGGCGAGCGCCGGGGCGGCGTCGATGTGGTCGTTGTGGGCGTGTGTGCAGACGATGGCGCGAAGCGTCCGGCCCCCGAGCGCGGCCACGATGGCGTCCGCGTCGTGCGCGGCGTCGATGACGACCGCTTCCCGGTCGTCGCCGACGATCCACACGTTGTTGTCGACGTCCCAGGTGCCGCCGTCCAGGGAGAAGGTGCCGGAGGTGACCAGTCGGTCGATGCTTGCGGTCATCAGAAGACCACCACCGAGCGCAGCACGTCACCGTGATGCATCCGCTCGAAGGCCTTCTCGACATCGTCGAGCGCGATCGTCTCTGTCACGAACGCATCCAGGTCCAGGCGCCCCTGCAGATGGAGGTCGATCAGCATCGGGAAGTCGCGGCTCGGGAGGCAGTCCCCGTACCAGGACGACTTGAGCGATCCGCCGCGTCCGAAGACGTCCAGCAGCGGAAGCTCGAGCTTCATCTCCGGAGTCGGGACGCCGACGAGGACGACGGTCCCGGCGAGGTCGCGGGCGTAGAAGGCCTGCTTGTACGTCTCCGGGCGGCCGACGGCCTCGATGACGACGTCCGCACCGAAGCCGCCGGTCAGTTCGCGGACCGCCTCGACCGGGTCGGTCTCCTTGGAGTTGACCGTGTGGGTTGCGCCGATCTTCTTCGCGGTGGCCAGCTTCCGATCGTCGATGTCCACCGCGATGATCTTCGCCGCGCCCGCGAGCCGGGACCCGGCGATCGCCGCGTCGCCCACGCCGCCGCAGCCGATGACGGCGACGGAATCGCCACGCCCGACGGCGCCGGTGTTGATGGCGGCACCGATGCCCGCCATCACGCCGCAGCCCAGGAGCCCGGCGACCGCGGCCGACGCCCGCTCGTCGACCTTCGTGCACTGCCCGGCCGCCACGAGCGTCTTCTCGGCGAAAGCGCCGATGCCCAGGGCCGGGGACAGCTCGGTGCCGTCGGCGAGGGTCATCTTCTGCTTGGCGTTGTGGGTGTTGAAGCAGTACCAGGGCCGCCCTCGCATACAGGCCCGGCACTGGCCGCAGACCGCACGCCAGTTCAGGATGACAAAGTCGCCCGGTGCGACCTCGGTGACGCCCTCGCCGACCGCCTCGACCCGGCCCGCGGCCTCATGGCCGAGCAGGAAGGGGAAGTCGTCGTTGATGCCGCCCTCGCGATAGTGCAGATCGGTGTGGCAGACCCCGCAGGCCTCGATGTTCACCAGCGCCTCACCCGGGCCGGGGTCAGGCACGATGATCGTTTCCAGGCTGACGGGGGCGCCTTTCCCTCGCGCGACGACAGCACGGACCTGGTGAGTCATGGCCACTCCTCGACTGATACGCACCCATGGGACTTGCGTTGCTTATTACGGCACGCACCTCACGTGTCGCAACAACAGCATCGTGGAGGCGCGATCCACGGTCAAGGACCCTACGCATTAGGCATGGGCTGATGCCGCGTTCCGGTGCCACTTGCCGGGAAACGGACGGACCGCCCGCCCTCGGCAGCGGGCGCGACCCGTCGCAGTGGTGTCCGTACCGAGGCTGTCCTGACGCACGGAGGCCCTTGGGCCAACGGCCCGGATCCGGTAGGACTCCGGCCGGGCTTGTCCGGCTGGATCTGTCACTCAGCACGATCATGGTCGAGGCCGGCCAGCGGCCGAGTCCTCACCGTGATTCCCCACGCCTTCGGGGCTCACGGCGGTCCGGCGGAGATCCTGGGCATCTCCGACCACGACGGACAGCGCGCACATCTCCGGCAACGGCCATGACGTCGACAGTATCGATCCAAGCCGAACTGGCATGTTTCGAGGGGGACTTGGACGCGCGTCGCGAGCTGTACGGCGCCATTGTCTCGGCTGTGCCCCTGGCACCGCTTTCTACGGCCTGGGCCCGCTCTGCCCGGCCCCGCCGTTGTCCGGCCGATTGGCATCGGGCCGGGCGCGACAGGAAGCGACCGGCCTTGACCGTCATAATGAAGGAGTACGAGTCGGCGGCTGCCCTATGCGCGCCGACCCGGCCGCACGCTGCTCGCGCGACGCCTCGAGGTAAGGCGGTGACGCGTACATGCCTCTACCCCATCATGAAGGTACTCAGTTTCCGTCCCGCAGGGGCTATGGAGAAACGGTGTTCAGGCCTGAGCGGAGCGGCGAGGCCGAGCGCATCGACCTTGGCGGGCTCACCTATGACGCCACCACCCTGGCCCGGCTGAGAGAGCTGGGAGCCGGTCCAGGCTGGCACTGCCTGGACGTGGGCGCGGGCACCGGCACAGTCGCAAGGCAGCTGCTGAGCCGGGCCGGGGTCGCTTCCGTGCTCGCGGTCGACCGCGACGTACGCTTCCTCACGGCGTCCCCCACTGCCGGGCTACGGGTACTGGAGGCCGACATCAGCGCGCCGGACTTCGACCCGGGCCTGTTCCGCCTGGTCCACGCGCCGTTCGTCCTCATGCATCTGCCCTCCTACCGGCGCATGATCACCAAGCTCTGCGAGCTGGTGGCCCCTGGCGGCGTGCTGGTTCTCGGCGACGCCGTCGACCTGACGACGACAGGCGTCCCCAGCACCCCGTACACCGAAGTCATGCGAGCGATGTGGCAAGGGCTGCGAAACACCATCGGCACCGACGTCGCCTGGGTGCCGCAGTATCCACGGCTGCTGCGCGACGCCGGTCTCACCTCCGTCGCGGCCGAGATCCATGTACCTCCCCTGCTGCCCGGCAGCCCCATCAGCCGCTTCTGGGCGGAGACTTGGGACCGGGCGAGGACAACCATCGTGGACACCGGGCTGGTCGACGAAGCGACGATCGACGCGGCCATCCATTCTCTCGACTCGCCCGAATGCGCCGAACTCTCACCCGGACTGATCACCGCTTGGGGATGGAAGCCCGAGGAGGCCTTTCCATGACGACCGACACCGTCCGCTCACAGCTGGAGCGCGTGTGGGAGCTTCACACCAGCAGCGAGTTCACCACACTCGACGTCGACACGACGATGGAGACCATGACGGACGCACCAGCGGTGCTCCATGTGCCTACTGCCATGGGCGCCCGCGGCAGGGGACCCGTGCGCGACTTCTACCGCCGCTGGTTCATCGGCCGCAATCCACGGGACTTCACGCTTGAGACCCTGACCCGGACCACCGGCGACGACCGCATCGTCGAGGAGATGCTGGCCTCGTTCACCCATGACATTGAAGTCCCCTGGATCCTCCCCGGCGTGGCCCCGACGGGGAGGGCGATAAGCATCGCGGTCATAGCGGTCGTGTCGTTCGACGGCATCCTGATCGCGAGCGAGCACATCTACTGGGATCAGGCATCGGTCCTGGGGCAGGCCCGTCTCATCGAGCCCTCCACCATGGCACGGCTGCCGGTGGCGATCGATCAGCGCGCCACGCTGACCGACGGCCCTCTCAACGAACTGGCGGGCGTCGGCCGGCGTCCCCTGTCGGGGTGATATCGGTCGAGCGGCCAGTCGGCTCCCGCCAATCGAAGACCGCGACTCTACCCGATCGTGCTTCAGTCACGTGATCCGGCGGACATGATCTGGAGCGCTCGGTGGCCGGATGAAGGGACATCGGTCAACTTCTACGGCGCGTGGCCAGCACATGAGCGGCTCCGATGAGGATCAGCCCAGAGAACGTGAGGGCGTTCATCGAAAAGAAGCGGATCTCCCAGGACGGGCTTGGCACGATTCGGAAGTAGAACAGGCCCTGCACCACGCAGGACGCGCCCACCAGCAATGCTCCGAGTCCGTGGATCCGCGGCCGGGTGACGCGCCGGCGGACCCAGGGCAGCGTCCATCCGGTGCGTATCGACGCCGTGCCCAGCGCGATCGCCAGCAAGCCCAGGACCATGCCACATCCCGCCACCCATTCCATGGACTCTCCCTCTGCCGCTGAGCGTGCCCACCCGGGAACCGGGCCAGATGGATCCGATGCCCACGTAGGTCCCTGCCGGCCGCGTCGGTGATCATAGAGGGGCAGCGATCTGCCGGGCCATGGGGCGATGACAGTCACAGGGCATCCGACGCCGTGTCGTGCCGGGCACCACGCCCTACCTCAGACGTCGGCCGCGTACCGCCAGAAGTCCCGCATCAGCTCAGGGAAGCTGGGTCCGCCCATCTGCAGCTGGCTGAGCACGATGGTGACCGCGCCGGTGGACGGTGTGGCGTGCGCGGCCGTACCGGTGCCGCCGACCCAGCCGTAGCGTCCCGGCACGCTCCACGGTTCGACGGCCTCGACATCGACCGCGCCGCCGAATCCCCAGCCCATCCCCTCGAGGAACAACCCGGCGGACTCACGCTCGGACGGGGTCAGGTGATTGGTGGTCATCTGCCGCACCGACTCGGGCGACAGCAGCCGACGGCCACCGGCCGTCCCTTCGGCGAGCAGCATCCGGCCGAAGGCGAGCCAGTCGTCGACGGTCGAGACCAGACCGCCCGCGCCGGACGGGAAGGCCGGTGGGCTGCTCCACTGCCCGTCGGCGGCGTCGACCAGCTCGAGTCCGCCCTCGGGATCGGTCCGGTAGTAGCTGGTGAACCGGTCGAGCTTGGCGGCCGGTACCGCGAACGCCGTGTCGGCCATCCCGAGCGGCTCGAACAGTCGCTCGGCCAGGAACTCGGGCAGGGGCCGGCCCGTGACCCTGGCGATCAGCACGCCCTGAAGGTCGGAGCTGATGTTGTACAGCCAGCCGTCGCCCGGCTGGTGCAGCAGCGGAATGCGCGACAGCCTCGCCATCCACTCGTCCGGCGGGGGGACGGTCTGCGGCTGCGGCGGTCCCTGCTTCAGCTCGCTGAACAGCGGCGCGACCGCGGGCAGTGAGAAGTCGGAGGGGAAGCCGTACCCGGCACGGGAGCTGAGCAGATGGAACACGGTGATCGGCCGGACCGCCGGGACCACGTCGTCCACCGGTGCGGCCGGCGTACGGACGACGCTCGGTGACGCCAGCTCCGGCAGCCACTGCCCGACCGGGTCGTCCAGCGCGATCCGGCCGTCCTCGAGCAGCATCATGACGGCCGCGGCGACGATGGGTTTGGTGATCGATGCGATGCGGAAGATCGAATCCCTGGCCATCGGGGCGGTGCCCTCGACGTCAACGGATCCCACGGCCTCCACCTCGACCCGGTCACCGCCGGCCACCAGGCCCACCGCTCCCGGCACCGAGCCCTTACTGACGTGCGTATCCAGCGTGTCGCGCAGATCGGCCATGGGTCCACCCTCTCAAGTGTGCGGTCGAATACAGGACTCCCGCCGCGACGCAGAATCATCGGAGCCGGTGCCGTCGAATCCAACCCGATCACCCGCCGCTCACCTCAGCGCGGACGACCCTGCACCCTGGCCGGGGGCGTCAGGCCAGGGCCGGCGGAGTGAGGGCGTCCCGTGAGTCGAGCAGATCGCTGAAGAACGCCTCCGGTCGGGCCGCCAGCGCATCGGCGCGTTCTGCTCACTGATCGGCACGACGTTGACCACCCGTACTCGTTCGGCTCTTGTCTCGATGAAGGCTGGCTGCCCGGCCATCCAGGGCCCACCCGCCAGGAACACGCTGCGGCAGCCCTGGAACGTCGGAATGTCGTCCGTGAAGGGTTCGCCCCAGCCGGGCGGCCGCCCGGACGTCCATGGATAGGTCGCCAGGTTCGCGAGCTTCATCGCGATCAGCCCTTCATCGCCCGGCTGGACGGTCCCGCGCCTGAACAAGCGGCCGTCGCCCACGGTTGCGGTTGGTCCTGAAGGCCTGTTCGTCCGCCATCCCCCCTGCCCGCCCGGCCTGTTCGTCCGCCATCCCCCCTGCCCGCCCGCGAGTTCGGCGGATCCGCCGAGCCATCAGGTCGGCTGTCCCGGACTATTGACTCCGAGTGTGATAGTCGCAATTCTCGTCGCATCGCTTGCACGGGCCATGACAATCCATCCAGGACGGACGTGGCCCCGGGCGGCATCGGCTCCTCACCCCCCACCATCCGCTCACCGAAGGCATGAGTGATGCCCATGACTCGACACTCGCACCGCAAACGCAGGCCCATCGCGGTTCTGTCGTTGCTCCTCACCGTGGTGGCCATGGTCCTCGGCACAGCGCCCAGTTCATCGGCCGAGTCCGGCTGGTGGACCCCGGCCGCGCGGCCCGCGCCCGACTCCCAGATCAATGTCACGGGCGAGCCCTTCAAGGGGACCGACTCCCAGGGACAGGTACGGGGCTTCGTCGACGCCCACAACCACCTGATGTCCAACGAGGCCTTCGGCGGCCGGCTCATCTGCGGCAAGCCGTTCTCCGAACTGGAAATCGCCGACGCGCTCAAGGACTGCCCGGAGCACTACCCCGATGGCTCGCTCGCGATCTTCGACTTCATCACCAAAGGCGGCGACGGCAAGCACGACCCCAACGGATGGCCGACGTTCAAGGACTGGCCGGCCCATGACTCGCTGACCCACCAGCAGAACTACTACGCCTGGGTCGAACGGGCCTGGCGCGGCGGTCAGCGGGTGCTCGTCAACGACCTCGTCACCAACGGCGTGATCTGCTCGGTCTACTTCTTCAAGGACCGCAGCTGCGACGAGATGACCTCCATCCGCCTACAGGCACAGAAGACGTACGACATGCAGGCCTTCATCGACAAGATGTACGGCGGCCCGGGCAAGGGCTGGTTCAGGATCGTCACCGACACCGCGCAGGCCCGCCAGGTCATCCAGCAGGGCAAGCTGGCAGTCGTTCTGGGGGTCGAGACCTCCGAGCCGTTCGGCTGCAAACAGATCCTGGACGTCGCGCAGTGCGGCAAGGCCGACATCGACCGCGGTCTGGACGAGCTGCACAAGCTGGGCGTACGCAGCATGTTCCTGTGCCACAAGTTCGACAACGCCCTGTGCGGGGTCCGTTTCGACCAGGGCACCCTCGGCACGGCGATCAACGTCGGCCAGTTCCTGTCGACCGGCACCTTCTGGAAGACGGAGAAGTGCACAGGCCCGCAGCACGACAACCCCATCGGCCTCGCGTCGGCGCCCAATGCGGAGAAGGAACTTCCGCCGGGCGTGGCGGTCCCCTCGTACGCCGCGGACGCACAGTGCAACACCCGAGGTCTCACCGAGCTCGGCGAGTACGCCGTGCGCGGCATGATGAAACGCAAGATGATGCTGGAGATCGACCATATGAGCGTCAAGGCCGCGGGCCGGACCTTCGACATCTTCGAGTCCGAGTCGTACCCCGGTGTGATCTCCTCGCACAGCTGGATGGACCTCAACTGGACCGAGCGGGTCTACCGTCTCGGCGGCTTCATCGCCCAGTACATGCACGGCGCCGAGCAGTTCAGCGCGGAGGCGAAGCGCACGGACGCGCTGCGCGACAAGTACAACGTCGGCTATGGCTACGGCACCGACATGAACGGCGTCGGCGGCTGGCCCGGCCCACGCGGCGCGGACACCCCGAACCCGGTGCGGTACCCCTTCCGCAGCGCCGACGGCAGCGCCGTCATCGACAGGCAGACCACCGGCGAGCGCACCTGGGACATCAACACCGACGGCGCCGCGCACTACGGTCTGGTCCCGGACTGGCTGGAGGACATACGGATCGTCGGCGGCAAGAGTGTCGTGGACGACCTCTTCCGGGGCGCCGAGTCCTACCTCGACACCTGGAAGGCCTCCGAGAACCACAAGGCCGGGGTGAACCTTGCCGCAGGCTCGTCCGCCTCGGCCAGCTCGTCGGAGTGGAGCCTGTTCACGAGTTACGCACCCGACAGGGCCGTGGACGGCAACGCGGACACCCGCTGGGCGAGCGACTGGAGCGACGACCAGTGGCTCCGGATCGACCTCGGGGCACCGAGCCTGATCAAGCGCGTCACCCTCAACTGGGAGCGCGCCTACGGGAAGGCATACCGCATCGAGGTCTCCACCGACGGCACGAACTGGCAGTCCGTATGGTCCACGACCGCCGGTGACGGCGGCCTGGACACGGCGCAGTTCACCGGAACGTCAGCCCGCTACGTACGCATCCACGGGCTGGAGCGCGGCACCGGCTGGGGCTACTCCCTCAACGAAGTCGGCGTCTACGGCAGCTGACGCCACCGATGGAGCGCCCAAGGGCCGGGGCCGGCCGGATCAGCTCTCCTGATCCGGCCGGCCCCGGCCGCATGCCCCGGCGCGGTACAAGAACCGAAGGGAACCACATGGCACGAATGCCGTCGGCCGAGCGGCGCCGACAGCTGATCGAGGCAGCGATACGCGCGATGACCCGCGACGGTGTCTCCAGGACGACGACCCGGTCCATCGCCGCCGAGGCGGGCGTCTCGCTGAGCGTCTTCCACTACTGCTTCGACTCCAAGCAGGCCCTGCTCGAGTCCGTCATCGCGGCGATCACCGATCACTACGTCACGGTGGTGAAGGAGGCGATCCGGCCGAAGGCAACCCTTCGGGAGACCATCCGGGCGGGATTCCATGCCTACTGGGAGCATGTGTCCGCCAACCCCGGGGAGCACATGCTCACTTACGAACTCACGCAGTACGCCCTGCGCCAGCCGGGGTTCGAGCATCTGGCACGACGGCAGTACGAACTGTACTCGGACACCTACACCGAACTCATCGAGCAGCTTCGTCACAGCATGAAGTTCGAACTCCGCGTACCTGTCCCCGTGTTGGCCCGCTATCTGGCCGTCATGACCGACGGACTGACTCTGAACTTCCTCGTTCTCGGAGATGACACAGCCGCGGCGGACATCCTCGACATGATCGCCGACCAGGTCGTCAACCTCGTCGGCGACGAAGTCCGCCCGGCCGCACACACCATGCTTGCAACGGGGTATCAGGGGCCGTCAGCCCCGAGGGAACCTTGATGGCCACCGTCAGCAACGACGGCACCCCCGGCTGGAAGCTCCAGGCGAAGTTCGTAGCCGCCGTCGGCCGTCGGGCCGGAGGTGACAGTGCCACCGAGGAGCGCGGCGCGCTGACGCAGGCCGACCAGGCCGTAGTGCGCACTGGGCAGAGGGAGAGCGGGCCGGGTCGGTGCGGTATTGGTGACCGTGACACGGACGGCGCCGCCCTCGTGGCAGATGCGAACCGTCGCGGTGGCGCCGGGGGCGTGCTTGCGTACGTTGGTCAGCCCTTCCTGGACGGTGCGGTAGATGGCGCGCTGAACGGTCGGCGGAAGGCCGTCGGGCAGGTCCGTCTGCAGCTCGGCCTCGATGCCGCTGCTCTCGACCAGCCGCTGGAGGTCGGCCAGGGACGGCTGCGGGGTCAGCTCCGTGGGACGGCCCCCGGAAGCGCGCAGGACGCTGACCATGTGCCGCAGTTCGTCCAGGGTCTGTACGCTCAGCCGCCGGATCGTGGCTGCGGCTTCCTTGACCTCGGTGTCCCGGGCGCCGACCTGGAGCGCTCCGGCCCGCACCGCAATCAGGCTGACCTGGTGAGAGACCACGTCATGCATCTCCCGGGCCAGCTGCGCGCGCTCCTTGGCCAGCACGGTCTGGTCGGTCAGGAGCCGCTCGTGGTCACGCGCCGCGGAGATCTCGGCAAGTCGCAACGACAGATCACGCCGGGCCTGGACGAGCTGGCCGAGGAAGACAGGAGCAACCGCCGTCGCCGCGGTGTAACCCAGAGTGATCAAGGTCGCGGTCTCCGACAGGTCGAACGTCGGTGACGGCCACGAAGACATGCTGCTGAACGTGAATGCCGCGGCGCAGACGGCCAGCAGGGTGCGGCGGCGGGTGAGTGAGGCGAGCGTGTACAGCGCGGCCAGCGCGGCGAGGATCGCGTCGGAGAACAGGACGGCGGGCAGGGTGAGCAGGAAGGTCAGCAGCGGCAGGCGACGGCGCAGCACAAGAGCGAAGGCAGCGGCCACGGCGCACGCCATGCGCAGCGGCTCCTCCGTGTCGAAATGGACCCAGACGTCGAGCAGCGCGACCGCGACCAGGGCGGCGTCCAGCAGCGGGGCGGGCAGGCCGCGGGGGGTCATCACTCCTCCTCGTCCCGCGGCGGCTTGAGGAGGCCGGCGCGTTCGGCGAGCAGGGCGGCCTGGACGCGGCCGCCCACCTCCAGCTTGGTGAGGATGGCGCTCACATGGTCCTTGACCGTGCCGGTACTCAGGTGCATCCGTGTGGCGATGTCGGTGTTGGACAGTCCCTCGGCGATGAGGACGAGTACGGCGCGCTCGCGGTCGGTCAGCCGGTCGAGGCTGCGGGCGGCGGGTTCCTGGGAGCCGGCGGTCAGGTAGCCGTCCACGACCGTCCGGGTGACCTTGGACGACAGCACGGTGCCACCGTCGGCCAGGGTCCGCACCAGGAACGGCAGTCCCTCGGGGTCGGTGTCCTTGAGCAGGAAGCCGGCGGCGCCCGAGCGAAGTGCCGTTGCCACGTACTCGTCCATATCGAACGTCGTGAGCATGGCAACCACCGGAGGGTGCGGCAGCCGACGGAGGCCGGCCAGGACGGTGAGTCCATCCACGTCCGGCATCCGGATGTCAAGCAGCACGACGTCGGGACGTGTCTGCTGCGCCGTCTGGACCGCCTCGCCGCCGGTAACCGCAGCCACGACCTCGATATCGTCCGCCGCGTCGAGGATGCGCTGAAAGCCCGTACGGATCAGGGCCTCGTCGTCGACCACCAATACCCGGATCACACGTGCTCCACTCGCCACCGGACCACTGTCCGATTCGTACCACGCCGAGGGTCGCCCTGCGGGTGCCCGACGCCGAATACCGCCAGGCGGCGGGGCCGCGCCAGCCAGTCGGCGGGGGCGGTTCCGGACACCTGCCGGATGGTTGTAACTGGCAGCTTTCCCCAACCCTTGAGCTATGACGCACGACGTATCGCAGGCCGTGCCGTGCGAGGCGGCACCCGAGGCCGGGGCAGGCCGCTCTCCCTGCCGTACGACGTCAACAGGGCGGCTGCTCGGCATCGACCTGGCCCGCGGCCTGGCGGTCCTCGGCATGTACGCGGCCCACGTCGGTCCCGAGCCGTCGGTGGGCGGCCCGCTGGGCTGGGCGATGGAGCTGGCACGCGGCCGGTCCGCTGCCCTGTTCGCTCTGCTTGCCGGGTTCTCCCTGGTCCTGCTCACCGGCCGACCGCAGCCGCGGACCGGGCGTGCGGGGCGGCAGGCCGTGGGCAGGGTACTGATCCGCTCCGCCGTCCTGATCGTCCTGGGATACGCCTTGGCCGCCCTGGACACTCCGGTCGACGTGATCCTTGCCTGCTACGGACTGCTCTTCGTCCTCGCCCTGCCGCTGTACCGGCTACGGGCCGTCACGCTGGCCGTCATCGCCGCGTCGACCGCGCTTGTACTGCCCCAGGCCCTGTACCTGCTCCGTGCTGCGGTCGACGGCGGAAGCTGGGCCGATGCCGTCATCACCTACGACCCACTGGCCCGAATCAGCGATTCCGACGGGATCGTCGAATTGTTCATTACCGGCGCGTACCCGGTACTGACCTGGCTGCCCTTCATCATCGCCGGAATGGCCGTGGCCAAGCTCGATCTCAAGCGGCCCGGCGTACCCGCCAAAGTCGCCCTGTCCGGCGGCGCGCTGGCCGTGCTCGGCTATGGAGGCTCATGGCTGGCCCTGCACCTGGTCCCGGGCGCGCTGGCCGCCGTGAACGCGGCCACGGACACCGGGGCGGCGGCCTCGGCCTGGTGGTCCGACGGCGTGGGCGAGGACCCGACCGCAGGCGTTCCAGCCTGGCTGCTGGTGGCCGCGCCGCACAGCCAGACGACGTGGTCCATCCTGGGCAACACCGGCGTCGGCCTCGTGATCCTGGCCGCCTGCTTCATCGCCACGGACCGGTCGGCGCGCCTGCGGTGGCTGGCCGCGCCCGTCATCGCGGTCGGCTCCATCGCGCTGACCGCTTACGTCGGCCACATCATCGCCATCAAGGCGCTGGGCATCGACGACCTGCCGGACTCCGCTGCCCTACCGGTCCTCCTCGGCTTCGCCGCAGCTGCCATGCTGCTGGCACTCGCCTGGACCCGGGCCTTCCGGCGCGGACCGCTTGAGTACATGCTGCATGCCGCCACCACACCCGCCCGTCTCATGGACACAGAATGATTCGCCGGAACTGGGAGGTTTCTCCATGACTGGCTGCGACCCGTACGCCCCCAAGGAGTTGCAGACCGCGCAGACTCTCCAGACGCGGTCCCTCGAAAGGCTGACTCTGCTGGAAGCCGCAGACTTCCTCCGCGCCAAAAGCCAAGGCGAGATGTTCACCATGCCGTACATGGCAGTCGAGGCGCCCTTCGCCCACGACGGGACGATCGGAGGCGACGAGTCCATCGAAAGCCACCTGGAACTGCCCAGGGCACTCGGCCTGCACGCGCCGTTCTGGGCACGCATCACCGACTACCGGGAAGGCGCCAACGTCATCTACATGACCGAAAAAAGAGAAGCGCTGCACGGAGTTCTGGGCATCCTGCTCTACCCGGATGGCGACGCCCCCGGCGAAGGCCACAAGTACTGGCGCGCCTTTCACGCCCAGTCCGGCACCGACACCACAGAGCGGAACTACCTGTACTACTCAATGAGCTGGAAGCAGACCCACGGCGGCCCGTACCGGGTGGGGTGCCCACACCTCCGGCCCCAGCAAACACGGTGGGCTGGGACGTCCGGCAGCCGCCGAAGGTCACAGTCGCTGATCGGCCGGTACACAAACCGCTTCGCCGATCCCTCTTCGTGATCAGGTGAGCCGGTCAGCCGGTGCGCACCGCGGTGACGGTGAAGCGTTCAACCTCGGCGACGTGCCCGCCGGTGGATGCGACAACCGTGAGCACCGGGTCGCGGGCTCCGGAGAAGGACACCGACTGTTTCCAGGGCTGGTCGTTGCCGCCCGCCGAGGTGCAGCACGAGGTGCCCAACAGCGCCCCGGACGATGGCTGGCGCACCTGCACGCGGATGCCCTCGTCCACGCCGGTGATCCGCCCGCCGGTCACCATCGGTGAACGCACGAGCGACCCGTATCCGGGCATGGTCAGGGAGAACGTCGTGTCGTCGGTGCCCACGACCTCCCACGGGGCGTCCGGGCCTGTGCCGTACCGCATGAGGTGGACAATCGCCGCGGTGCCGCCTTCGGGCCCGCTCGGTGCGACGCCGATGCGGGCGTGCGGACCGCTGACGGTGTGCGAGGAGATCCGGCCGATGTCCCGGAAATCGAGGTAGCCCTGGGTGAAGGACAGTGCGGTCTGGTCCGGGTCGAGATGCCAGGGCGCGTGTCCGCCGGAGCGATAGTCACGCTGCCACGCCTGGGCTTCGGCGAGCGTGGTGAACGGCCACAACGGCTGGAAACGCCCGGAGCCGAGCACTGGCAGGCTGCCGCCGGGTGCGGGCGTGGTCGGCACTTGCGTGCCCGGCGGTGTCGTCGCCGCCGGGGCCGAGGGGACGGGCGTCGCGGGCGACTGCGACGGTGAGGACGTTCCCGGTGCGGCGGACGGCGATCCCGACGCGGTCGGGGGCCCGCCAGAACCCCCACAGGCGGTGAGCATCAGGCCGGTCACGGCCGTTGCGGCGAAGAGCCGGAATGGGAGCCAGATGTTCATGAGTGCCCCACAGGAAACGTGTACCGACCGCCGATACGGTCCGGGCAGCCATCGTCCCACTACTCCGGTTCACGTCACAGACCCCGGACCCGGCCGCGTTCCCCGTGGGCAGCGCGCCGCCTCGTGCCGGGCGGCGGCAGCGAGGGGGCGCTCGTAGGGTGACGTGCGTGATCGTTCGCAGGGGCGCGGTGAACGCAGACGGTGCTTGGCGACCGGGCTATCCGGCTGCGGCAGCGGTGTTCGCCATCGGGATGGCCGGGACCACCCTGCCCACACCGTTGTACGGGCTCTACCAGGAACAGATCGGCTTCTCCGAGCTGATGGTGACCGTCGTCTTCGCCGTGTACGCCGTCGCGGTCATCACCGTACTGCTGGTGGCGGGAAACTACTCCGACGAGGTCGGCCGCCGACCGGTGCTCCTGATCGCCATGGCCTTGTCGGCCGCGAGCGCGGGATGCTTCCTCCTGGAGAGCGGTCTGCCTCTGCTCTTCGCGGGGCGGCTGCTGTCCGGCTGCGCGGCCGGCCTGTTGAGCGGCGCGGCGACAGCGGCCGTCATCGAGCTGGCCGGTCCTGGGCAGAAGGCGCGGGCCGGGTTCGCCGCCACCGCGGCGAACATGGGTGGTCTGGGCTGCGGGCCACTGCTCTCCGGCCTTCTGGCGCAGTACACGCCCTGGCCGCTGATGCTGCCGTTCTGGGTCCACCTGGGGCTGGTGGCTGTGGCCTGTGGGATCACCTGGTTCCTGCCGGAGACGGTGGCGGAGCCGAAGCGATGGCCACCTCTGAAGCCACAGGGAGTCACGGTGCCGCCGGAGGTGAAGGGTGTGTTCACGCCCGCCGCGGTGGCGGCGTTCGCCGGCTTCGCGCTTCTCGGGCTGTTCACGGCGGTCGCGCCGAGCTTTGCCTCGCAGACGCTGGGTGTGCACAACCTGGCTGTCTCGGGCGCGGTGGTGTTCTCCGTGTTCCTCGCTTCGACCGTCGGGCAGTCCTTGACACAACGCATCGGCGCGCGCCTCGCGCTCCCCGTGGGGTGCGGCATCCTCATCGTGGGCCTGCTGTTGGTGGCGTCATCACTGATCGCCGAATCCATGCTCCTGCTCGTCCTGGGCGCCCTGTGCGGCGGCACCGGCCAGGGACTGGCCTTTCGCGCAGCGCTCACCCTGGTCAGCGGCGCGGCCCCGGCACAGCATCGTGGCGGCACCATTTCGGCGTTCTTCGTCGTCGCCTACGCCGGGATCTCGCTGCCGGTGGTCGGTGTCGGCGCCATGGCCACATGGCTCGGGCTGCGCCAAGCCGGGCTGATTTTCACGGGCTGCGTGATGCTGCTGGCGGCGGGCGCGGGAACCTACGCTGCGCGCAGGCCGCCGACGGGGGCGTAACCGGGCGCCCTTGAGGGCCGCGCTTCTTGCCGGCTACGGCCGTCGGCAACGAAGCCCGTCGACCGCGGTAAGCGGTCGTCATTCCGCGCCCGGGGGCAGGGATGACTCGGTACCGAACGCATGGAGTTCGATGCACGGCTCGGCGGTCGTCGGGCAATGCGCGGTCACATGGACACGGTGCACGCCGTCGACAGGGATGACTGGCACCGAGATGTCGTGCAGGGAACCGTCGGCGGTTGGCGTGATCCGCGCCAGCGGTAATCGGGCAGGGGAATCGAGCACGAGCTCTATCCACGCACCGCCGCCCGGCGGCCCCGCGAGTCTGGCGTGGGCGAGCGCGTCCCCGGTGGAGAAATCGACACGGTCGTAGCGCAGGAAAGAGGAGCTTCCCAGGACACGGGTGCCCCGGCCGGAGCCGGCAGTTGTCCCGCGCTGGAACGTGTACGCATCAGCAGGGACGCGGTCTCCGGCCCGGAACGTAGGGGGAGTCGGTGCTTCCGGCGACGGAGAGTCGTCCGGCGCGGGCGAAGACCGGGACGCAGACGGCGGGTGCCCCTGGGCCCCGCGCTGCTGATCGCAAGCGGCCAGCGCGACCATGCCCACGCCAACGCCGACCAGGAAGCCGATGACCACGACAGCGGCCCGCGAGCGACGAAGGAGCCGCGGGGACGCCGCCCACATTCTTCCCCGGTGACGCGGGGTGGTGGCCGCCGTGGCCCGGGCCCGGCGTACGCGCGAGCGCTGTGCGGGGGCATCGACCCGGGCTTGCTCCATCAGCCTCGTCAGGAACGGCGGATCGTCCAGGGGCACGGGGATGGCCGCCTTCGCACGCAGGTAATCCTGACCGGTCCACCACCCCAACAGTCGTACGGGCAGCTGCGCTTCGAGCTGCCCGTCGAGCCGGGACACGTCCTTGTAGACACCCATGCATGCCGGACAGACGCGGAGATGATCCGCGACCTCCTCGGTCGGCGACGCCTCGAGCCGCAGGGCCAGCCGCTTGATCACCTCCCTGCAGTCCTGACGCTCCAGCCGCTCGAGATACAGGTCCGTACGGGCCTGGCGCAGCGCGCTTCTGGCCTGGTCGCACCAGTCCTTGACCGCATGGAGGGCCAGCCCCGTGATGCGGGCCGTCGACGCGGGATCGTCCCGGTCCACCACCGAATGCCACAGCAGACACTGTGTGGTGGCCGGGAGGCGCTGGAACGCGAGAGCCAACTGGCCGTCCTCTCCCCAGGGCCACCGGCCTCCCGCGGCGACCCAGGCCCGGAAGTCCGGCGACAGCGCTTCGCGCTCCCGATGCCACCTCGTGATCGCCGCGGTGCGCACGTTGCCCAGTAACTGGGGTCGCAGGCAGCCCGGATGACGTTGTCCGACGAAGCCCTCCCCGGACACCATCCGTTGCAGCAGTTGCGCGAAGACTTGTGATGTCACCTCGTGCGCATGCAGTGGACCCGGCATGCATTGGGAGGCGTACGCCTGCACGGCGGCGTAGTGGCGGCGATAGAGATGCCGAAAGAGTTCGACTCGTCCTTTGCGCACCGCATGAATCAGAGCAGCGTCGGAAAGAGGCTGCCGTGGCGGCCGCGAACCCAGGACCAAATGCATCGAGAAACCTTCCACTCAAGTCCGGTGGCAGCCATGGGTGAAGGCCCGCATGGCGTCACCGGCCTGCCGGCCGACGTCTTGCTCCGGAGCCGGCAAGGTATTCCGGGGAGAGTCAGCTGAAGGTGAATTAGGTGATGCTGACGCAGGAATTGCCCACGGCGCAGCACGCCGTGAGATACACCGCGTGGACACCGGCGGTGGGCCGCATGGGCGCATGCACCCAACGTGCCGAACCCGCTTCGGGGATGGGGATCGTGGCCACCACCGGAGCGTCGGGCCGGTCGAGGCGGACGGCGATCTCCGCGCCGGGCGGGCCGTGGGCTATGAGGCCGAGCGTGATGTCGGTCCGGGTCCGGCCGTCATCGCCGAAATCGATGGTGTCGAAGCGCAACAAGCTTCCCCGTAGCGAGCCTGCGGGCGGGCCACCGACCGCCGTCGCGTCGTAGAGGTCGCTGAAGACCTGTTCCGTGCCCCTCGAGACAGCTTCCCGGTCCTTGAAGGAGGCTGCCGTTCTGCCGTGTCGTACGAACTGTCCGATCTCCGCATCGCTGAAGCGCTGGTGAAGTTGGTGCGCGAGGACACTTCGGACCATCGGGGTCCCCCGGGATGTGTGTCGTAAGTACAGACGGTCACAAGGAGGACTGTGCCCGGCGGAGGTCATCCCGCCGCTTTGCTAACGCTTTGCCCAATGGGCCCGTGCGGCCGGGTGGCGTCGCACGGGCCCTGGCCAGTGGGTCACTTGACGTCGATGTGGTAGCGGAGCCGTGGGGCGTTGTAGTAGTTGTACGTGAGCACGACGGGGGCGTCCTTCTCAGGCGGCGGGTCGTTCCCTTCCCACCAGTCCAGCATGCCGAGTTGCATCTCGTCCCAGGCCTTGCCGTCTTCGAGTTCGGCGCGCACCAGGTAGCTGCCGTCGCTCTCGCCCCACCACGGGTCGAAGCGGAACAGCTGCCCGTCGCCGACCGCGCGGCAGGGTCCCATCCTGATCCGCACATTGGCAGCGTTGTCGGACACCTCCTGGGTGCCTCCGCGGTAGTCGATGCACTCGCCAGTGGCGGCGTTGCGCAGCCAGGTGTAGTCCTTGTTCTCCTTGAACGAAAAGGTCTCCCAGACCTGGTCCTTACCGTCGTCGCACGCGTTCTGGACGACACTCGTACCGGCGGGCTCGACGCACATGGCGCTGACTCCCGCGTTGCGGAGGCTGCCTGACCACTTGACGACCCCGAGGTCGGCCGCGGTGGGCGATGGCTGCGCCGACTCTCCGGATGCGGGAGCTGACGCTGTGGCGGAGTGCCCGGCCTGGCGCGCCGCGGCGGTCTGGGAGGGCGTGGCTGTGAGCGTGACGGGCGGCGGATGATCGGAAACCGAAACGGGCGGCTGTGCCACCCGCGCGTGCGGCGAGCTCTCCGACCCCTTCCCGTCGTCGCCGAAAGGCATCGGCGCGACGAGGACTGCGATCCCGATGGCGGCGACTACGGAACCGGCGACCGCGCCCGAGGACAGCGGGGCGTCCTTGGCCTTGGCCCACCACCCCGTACCGCCGTCCAGGGGGACGGAGCCGTCCGGTGCGCCGGGTGCGATGGCCATACCACCGGCACTCGCGCCCGCTTCTGCCAGCCGCGTCGCTATATACGCCGAGCCTCCCCACAGCAGCACTCCAGCCGGCAGCACCGAGCCCAACCGCTCGTTGAGTTCGGTGAGTTCGATGAGCGCCGCGCGGCAGCGCTCACACTCCGCAAGGTGCCGGTCGAGGTCCTTGTTCGTACGGCGGCCCGTGCGGCGCACGGCGGCGCCGAGCAGGGAGCTGTATCGGCGGCACTCGTCGGTGCCGGAGGCGTTCTCGCCGTACACCGCCAGGTAGGCCTCGCGCAGACCTTCCCGGGCGCGGGACGCCAGCGAGCTGACACCGCTCGCGCCCAGGCCGAGCAGGGGGCCGATCGTCGTGGCCGGTTCCTCCTCGACGGCGGTGTGCCAAAGGACGGTCTGCCAGCGCTCGGGCAACGAGCGGAACGCCCGTAGGACAAGGCTGTTCTCCTCCAGGCGGAGTATCCGCTCCTCGCCGCTCTCGGCCTCGGGGGTGTCGGACACGTTGGCGAGCCACTGCTCGAAGTCGGCTGACAGCTCGGTGCGGCGAGCCGTGCCCGCCCAGTCGGCGGCGGTACGGCGGACGACGGTGAGGAGGTACGGGCGCCAGGCGGCCTCCGGACCGCTGCCGGACCGTACGGCTTGGAGTGTGCGGACGAAGGCTTCCGAGGTGAGGTCTTCGGCGGTGTGCCGATCGCGGCAGCAGGCGAGTGCGTAGCAGAAAACGGCGGACCGGTGCCGGCGGTATAACTCGTCCACTGGGGCGTCGGACTGCAACTCTCTGATTGCGGCGGTGAGTTCGGCGTCGGACAGGGATATTTCTTGCTCATTGGGCATTGTTACCCATGCCTTCCGGGTGTGACATGAGGGGAGCGGCATTCTGGTCGATGTTCGAATACCGACGGAAGCGTCTGGGATGGTTTGGTCTGAGGAGCGAAACGCCGAAGACGCGTGACGCATCCGGGCGGGCGAGAAGTGCGAAACGCAGACCTTACATGGCGCAGTGTTACGTACGGACGGGCCGGTGCGGACGCTGGTCGCGCTCGCGCTCGCGCTCGCGCACCGGATGATCCCGGGCCGGCCGTACAGGGTCGTGCCCGCGGTGTGCGGCCGCACGTCCTGAACGTACGTACCACCCCCATCAACTCGGCAGTGAGTGGACCGAATTAGCAGAGCGTCAGCAAAGCGGCGGCATGGTCGCGGCGTCACGGCTGTTCCGGCTGTCCCGGCTGTCCCGGCTCAGAGGCAGAGGTTTGGTTCTCCTGGCCCTGACGGCAGTCATGACAGCGCTGGTGCCGCTGATCACCTCCGTCGTCGACGGCGCGACCCCCACGGCAAGCCCGCACTCGTCCACCACCGGTCAGGTGGCGCCGCCTTCTGCGCGGCATCACGGGGCGGCCGCCGCGGCGGCGATGGAGCCCACTGTCCTCCCCCGCGCCGGCCACGCCCTCCCTGGAACTTGCTCGCTGCGTATCGCCCGCCTGCCAGGGCGTCCGCGTCGCGGGCTGGGCGGGATCGCTCTGCCACCGCGCCGGGTCCGCCGCACTGTCCAGCCGTCACTGTTTCATGTTTTCTCATACATTGGGGATTATGTCGGTTCGACTCCAGACAGTGCACAGCCTCAGGAGACGTGGCAGGAAGATGCCTCGGACGAAGAACTGTCCGGGTCGTGCTGTCGTCGCCGTGACAGCGGCGTGCACGCTCGCCGGTCTCGCCGCCTGCGGGGTGGTCGGCGAGGCAGGCGAGGACGCGGGCGGGAGAACCTCCGGCAGGGGCGGCTTCACGATCGGACTGCTGCTCCCGGACACTCACACCGCTCGCTGGGCGACCGCCGACAAGCCCCTGATCGTGGAGAAGGTCAAGGCGCTGTGCCCCGACTGCAGGGTGACCCACGCCTACGCCTCAGCGGACGTGGCCACTCAGCAGCAGCAGGTCGAATCCATGATCGCGGACGGCGCCAAGGTCCTGATCCTGGATCCCGTCGATGACAAGGCGCTCCGCTCCTCGATCACCAGGGCCCGCGACGCGCACGTCCCGGTGGTCTCCTACGACCGCCTCGCCGAGGGCCCCATCGCGGCCTACTCCAGCTACGACTCGGAGGAGATCGGCAGGATCCAGGCGGAGGAGCTCCTCAAAGCGATGGGTCCCAAGGCGCGCGGCGGCCAGATCGTAATGATGAACGGTGACCCCACCGACCCGAACACGAGAGACCTGATGAGGGGCGCGCTCTCCGTGCTCAAGGGCAAGGTGAAGATCGGCAGGTCGTACTACACCGCCGAGTGGATTCCGGAGAACGCGTTCAGGAACATGTCGGCCGCCATCGCCGAGCTGGGCGCGGACAGGATCGACGGCGTCCTGTCGGCCAACGACGGGCTCGCGGGTGGCGTGGTCACCGCGCTCAAGGCCGCCGGTATCAGGCCGCTGCCGCCCGTCACCGGTCAGGATGCCGACCTCTCGGCCGTGCGGCGGATCGTCAAGGGCGAGCAGTACGTCACCATCTACAAGTCCTTCGAAGCAGAAGCCAACGCCGCCGCCGAGATGGCCGTCGCCCTGGGCCGTGGCGAGAAGCTCGACACCATTGCAACGGACCGTGTCAGCAATGACACAAGCAAGGAGATTCCGGCCGTCCTGGGGCCCCTCGTCCCCGTAACCGTCGGCACGATCAAGGACACGGTCGTCAAAAGCGGCCTTTACACGGTCAGCCAGATCTGCACCCCGGCGGTCGAAGCCGCCTGCCGGAAAGCCGGACTCACCGAATAGGCCGCCCGACGCCGCTCCTCCCGCACATCGTGCGGCATCACCTGCCGGGAGAGACGGGACGGGCAAAGGAGGTGGTTCACATGCCGAGCACGCCCCTGCTGGCGCTGCGCGGAGTCTGTAAACGGTTCGGCGCTGTCTGGGCACTCTCGGACGTCGAGCTGGAGATCCATGCCGGAGAAGTCGTCGCCCTGGTGGGCGACAACGGCGCGGGCAAGTCCACCCTCGTCAAGGTGATCACCGGCGTCGCCCCCGCCGACGAGGGTGTCATCAAGTGGAACGGCCGTCCCGTCCGGATCACTCGCCCCCGCGATGCCCAGGGCCTGGGCATCGCCAGCGTCTTCCAGGACCTCGCGTTGTGCGAGACCCTCGATGTCGTCGGCAACCTCTTCCTCGGCCACGAGATCGGCAGGACCGGAATCCTCGACGAAGTGTCCATGGAGCGCCGGGCCGGGGAACTGGACCTGCTGGACACCCTCTCCATGCGTATCCCCAGCGTCCGCGTCCCCGTCGCCTCCCTCTCCGCGGGCCAACGCCAGACGGTCGCGATCGCGCGCGCTCTTCTCAGCGAACCCAGGATGCTCATCCTCGATGAACCGACCGCTGCGCTCGGCGTCAGGCAGACCATCCATTTCCTCGACCTGATCGACCGGCTGAGGGAACGCGGGGTCGGCGTTCTCCTCGTCAGCCACAACCTGGGTGACGTCAAGGCCGTCGCGGACCGGGTCGCGGTGCTGCACCTCGGTCGCAACAATGGTTTCTTCAGCGTGCCGACCACGTCCCAGGAGCAGATCGTCTCCTCCATCACCGGCGCCACCGACAACGCCGTAACCCATCGCGAGACCTGGGCGTGAGAGGGAGCGATGTGAACAGGACGCGGGCATCCGAGAATCTCGGTCCCACCAGGGCGGGTGGCGATTCGGCCGACGGCGTGCCCACAGCCGTCGGCCAGCGCCGCGCAGCGGGCGGCGAGGGCAGTTTCAGGAGCTACGTCGGCGACTTCACCCGCAAGCTGCGCAGCGGCGAACTCGGATCGCTGCCCGGCATCATCGGCGTCGTCGTGCTCTGGACCGTTTTCCAGAGCCTTCACCAGCAGTTCCTGTCGCCCCGCAACCTGTCCAACCTCAGCGTGGACATCGTCGGCACGGGCATGATCGCCCTCGGCATCGCCTTCGTGCTGCTGCTCGGCGAGGTGGACCTGTCGGTCGCCTCCGTCAGCGGGCTCACGGCGGCGGTGTTCGCCGTGCTGAACGTGAGCAACGGCCTGCCGGAGTGGCTGGCGATCGTCGCCGCCATGCTCGTCGGGGCGGGGATCGGAGCCGTTCAGGGGTTCTTCTCGGCCAGGATCGGCGTACCGGCGTTCGTCGTCACCCTGGCAGGGCTGCTGGCCTGGAACGGCCTCATGCTCTATGTTCTGGGCGCGAGCGGCACCATCAACCTCCACGAGCAGGGCCTGATCCACGCACTGACCAGTTACTACTTCCACGACGCGGCAGTCGCGTACGGGCTGGCGGCGCTCATCGTGGCCGCGTTCCTGCTCGCGTCCTACCGGGACGCACGCCGCCGCAGGGCCGCCGACGTGCGGTCCCGGCCGCTCAGTGTCATCACCGTGCGCACGGGCGCGGTGGCACTGGTCGCGTTCGCCGCCGCCTATATCCTGAACCGCTTCCAGGGCCTGCCGCTCGCTCTTCTGATCTTCCTGGCCTTCGTCGTCGGCCTCGACTTCGTCCTTCGCCGCACGTTCTACGGGCGGAAGATCCTCTCCATCGGCGGGGGTGCCGAAGCAGCCCGGCGCGCCGGCATCAACGTGGTGTGGTTGCGGATCTCGGCATTCATGGTGTCCGGGACGCTGGCCGCTGTCGGCGGGCTCTTCCTGGCCTCACGCGTCGCCGCGGTGGGCCAGACCTCGGGCTCCAGCATCCTGCTGATCAACGCCGTCGCCGCAGCCATCATCGGCGGCGTCAGCCTGTTCGGCGGCCGCGGTACAACCTGGTCTGTCCTGCTCGGCATACTCGTCATCCAGTCGATCGCGTCGGGAATGGTTCTCCTGGGCATCCCGACGCCGATGCAATCCGTGATCACCGGTGGTGTGCTCCTCGCCGCCGTGGCCGTCGACTCGCTGTCGCACCTCTCGCAGAAGGCACACGGCAGGGCTTGACCACACAGGCGCCCGGACCTGGCCACGAACCCGTAGGCCACAGTCGGCAAAGTCAGCCACCGCCGCACCGGGCCACTCGGCCCCGTCGGCACCTCAACAGCCGGGACCTGACGCGTCCGCCGAGCATCCGCCCCGCAACCCCAGTTCTCTTCGGCACCGGCAGTGCTCCGCGCGAGCCATCGCAAGGGGTCGCTGCACGATTGCGCCTCGGTCACAATGCGTAATGGTTTGCCCATCAAAGGCGGTCCGACGGTTTGATCCACCCCAACGATCGCTCGACGGCACGCTGCCAGTTTTCGTATTCCGATTCGCGCCGTGCGGAGTCCATGTCCGGCAGCCATTGGGCCGCCCGGTGCCAGTTGCGGCGCAGGACTTCCAGGTCCGACCAGTAGCCGACGGCCAGCCCGGCGGCGTAGGCGGCGCCCAGCGAGACAGTCTCGGCGACCATGGGCCGCACCACGGGCACGTCGAGGACGTCGGCCAGGATCTGCATGAGCAGGTTGTCGGATGTCATGCCGCCGTCGACCTTGAGCTCATTCAGGGTCAGCGAGGAGTCGGCGTTCATGGCGTCGACGACCTCACGCGTCTGCCAGCCGGTGGCTTCCAGCGCAGCTCGGGCCAGGTGCCCCTTGGTGATGTACGAGGTGAGGCCGACGATGACACCGCGTGCGTCGCTGCGCCAGTGGGGCGCGAAGAGACCGGAGAACGCCGGGACTATGTAGCAGCCGCCGTTGTCCTCGACGGTGCGCGCGAGGGTCTCGATCTCCGGCGCGCTGCTGATCAGTCCCAGACGGTCACGGAACCACTGGACCAGCGAGCCTGTGACGGCGATCGGGCCTTCCAGCGCGTAGACCGCGGGCTGATCGGCGATCTTGTACGCAACGGTGGTGAGAAGTCCGTTCCGCGACCGTACGACGTTGTTGCCGGTGTTGAGCAGCAGGAAGCTGCCGGTCCCGTAGGTGCACTTCGCCTCGCCCGGGGAGAAGCATGTCTGCCCGAAGAGTGCAGCCTGCTGATCGCCGAGCGCGCTCGCGATGCGGAGGCCCGGTACCACCGAGCGGTCCTCACCGTAGCTTTCCGCCGAGGACCGGATCTCGGGCAGCATGGCGCGGGGGACCCCGAAGAACCCCAGCAGTTCCTCGTCCCAGGTGAGCGTGCGCATGTTCATGAGCATCGTGCGACTGGCGTTGGTGGCGTCGGTGACGTGCTGACCGCCGGCCGTCCCGCCGGTGAGGTTCCAGATCAGCCAGGTCTCCATCGTGCCGAACAGCACCTCGCCGTCCTGGGCTCGCTGTTCCAGCCCCGCGACGTGGTCGAACAGCCAGCGGATTCGTGGCGCGGAGAAATAGGTCGAGGGCGGCAGGTAGCAGCGGTCCAGGAAGAAATCGTCGCCGGGGTGGTTTCTCAGGTCCTCGACGAGCGGAGCGGTGCGGGTGTCCTGCCAGACGATCGCTCTCCCCAGCGGGGTGCCTGTCCGCCGGTCCCAGAGCACCGTGGTCTCGCGCTGGTTCGCGATGCCCAGGGCGGAGACCTCTCCGCCGGCGGCGCCGACGCCGGACAGGGCCTCGGGCACGACGCGCCGCAGATTGCGCCAGATCTCGAGGGCGTCGTGCTCGACCCAGCCGGGCCTCGGGAAATACTGCTGGTGCTCGCGCTGGGCCACCGACACCAACCGTCCACGGTGGTCGAACAGGATGCAACGGGTGGAGGTGGTGCCCTGGTCAATGGACATCACATACCGTTCAACCATGATCCGGACCGCCTTCCGATGCATTGAGGATGCGGTGGTGGGACCTACCAGCGGGCCGCCCCCAGGTCTCTGGAGATCGCCCGTGCGGCCTCACGGAGCAGGGTGATCAGGGCCGGCTGAGGTTGGCCCTTGGCATCACAGACCCGCTCGACCGGTCCGGACACGCCGATGGAGCCCACCACGAGGCCCCCGTGCCCCCGGATGGGCGCGGCGACGCCGGCGTCACCCATGCTCATCTCCTGAACCTCGGCCGCCCATCCGATCTCCCGGATCTCGGCGAGTGCTCGGTTGAGCTCCTCCGGGACAACCAGGGTGTGCCGGGTGTACGCATCCAGCCCGGCGTCGACCGCCGACTCCACGGTCGCGGTGCCGTAGGCCAGCAGGACCTTGCCGAGCGAGGAGGCGTGCAGCGGCAGCAGCGCGCCCACGTCCAGGGTCTGGAGCGTGTCGTCCGGCCGGAAGACGTGGTGGACAATGAGCACCCTGCCCTCCAGGGGGGTGCCCAGGCGGACTGCCTCCCCGCTGCGGGCGGCGAGGGCGTCGGCCCAGTTGATGGAGCGCGACCGCAGCTCGTTGACGTCGAGGTAACTGGTGCCGAGGTGGAGCAGCGCCGCCCCGAGCTGGTACTTTCCCGTCGCCGCGTCCTGCTCCACGAAATCTACGTGCTGCAAGGTGCGCAGAATGCCGTGGGCGGTGCCCTTCGCCAGCCCCAGCGACGCGGCCACCTCGCCCAGCCCGAGCCGACGAGGGCCGCCGGCGAGCAGGCGCAGAATTGCCGCCGCCCGTTCGATGGACTGGACCGGACCGGCCATAGAGCGATTCTAGGCCCGCCTTTGCCGGTCTACGGTGCGCATGATGGGGTGATTTTTCAGGATCCAGGCACTCCGTTCGGTAATGTCGACCCCTGTTCATTGACCGGCCCCGCATCGCTCCCTAGCGTGCGTTTGAGGCCGGCGTCCCGTCGGCAGCGCTACACCGAGGAGGGCACATGGCGGCTCAGCTCAGCACAGTGGCCCGCGAGGCAGTCGATCATGTCTCTCCCGTGCCGCATTCCCCGGGGGCCGTCTCGGTCGTACGCCGACGTGTCCGCGCGGTGCTCGCCGAGTGGGGCCTTTGCCCGGACGTCACCATGGATGCGCTCCTGGTGGTCTCGGAGCTGCTGACCAATGCGCTCGTCCACGCCCTGCCACCGGCGACGCTGCGGTTGTCGTGGGTCCGCGTCGACGAACGCAGTGCCCTGCGCGTCGAAGTCACCGACGCGGGACGCGCCGTCCCGGCCAGGCAGTCGGATGACCCGGACGAGCACGGCCGCGGAATCGCCATAGTTACCGCCCTGTCGGCCCGCTGCGGCATACACGTCCACACCGGCGGGATCACCCACTGGGCTGATCTCTTCGTGGCGTAGGAAGACAGCCCGGACAGCCCGGCCTCCCGGAAGCGCACGCTCCGCAGACCGGCGACGACGAGCGCCACCAGCATGCTCGTCAGCAGGACGAGCCGTGCCAGACGCGCCCATCCGGCACGGCCCTCACCGACGGCTGGGGCGGAACGACCTCCTTGCCCGCTCGCCTCCGTTCTGTGCCGGACCACGCAACTTGGCCGTCTGCGTGCGCGCGGTGTGTCGCAGGCATCCTGCTGCTTCGTTTCAGTCTCGTGCAGTGCCGTCAGCGACCGGAGGTGGGAGTGTCAGCGCCCGCGCCTTCCGACGGGCCGTGGCCGCTCAGGACCAACTCCTTCGCCCTGCGGAACTCCTCGTCCGTGATGTCGCCGCGGGCGCGGATCTCGGACAGCCGGGCGAGTTCGTCGACGCTGCTGGGCCGGCCGTCGCCGCCCTGGGCGGTCTCCCGGATGTAGCTGTCGAAGGCCTCCTGCTGCACGCGCGCCTGTGTCACCTCCCGGCGGCCCATGTTCTTGCCGCGGGCGATCACGTAGACGAAGACGCCCAGGAAGGGCAGGAAGACGACGAACACCAGCCAGCCCGCCTTGGCCCAGCCGCCCAGGGTGTCGTCACGGAAGATGTCGGCGACGATCCGGAAGAGCAGGATGAACCACATGATCCACAGGAAGAACAACAGCATGGTCCAGAAGGCGCTCAGCAGCGGATAGTCGTACGCGAGGTACATCTGCCCACTCATGTCTCTCCTCCGTCCCGGGCATTCGCCCGGCAGCCGTTCTCTGCCGTCTTCAGCCTGCCCACGGCAAGGACCGGCGGCCTCACCCGAGGCGGGTGAGTGGATGGGCCGCGGACCGTCCCCGGCCGACGCGGTCCGCGGGCCGGCTCACCGGTCGGCCGCGCGGCGGCGCGTGGCGACGGCCGTCCGGTACCAGGCGGACGACGCGACCGCTTCGCCGGCCGCCAGGCCCGAGACGGCCACCAGGAAGACGGCGATCAGCCAGGACAGGAACGTGAAGACCGGTCCACGGGACCGCGCGCCCCGGTTCGTCGCCGGCCGCGGCCGGGGCGGGACCCGCGGCGGCGGCGAGCACTGCCATGTGGGCCAGCACGGCCAGGGCCAGGACGAGGACGAGGACGAGGACGAGGACGAGCAACCACCGCACCGACCGTGGGATGGTTCCAGAGCACGAGTGCCAGGGCGCCTGCCCCGATGGCGGTGCCCGGCGGCGGTCAGGAAATGACCGGTATCCGTGGTTCCGCCGGAGTGGGACGGTACGGAGGTCCTGCCCGAGACCATGAATCCTGCTAGGTCGTGTGTGCCGCCTCCGTCAGCGGCAGCTCAGACGGTCCCCGCGGGGCCGCGCGGCCCCGCGGTGCCTGACCTGCGGAGTGCGGCCCGCCATGCGAAGGCCACCGCCACCTCGACCAGGCCGAGTAGGACGAGCCACAGACCCAGCAGCCGGGTCAGCGCGGTGGCGGACTCGGCCGGCAGGGCCAGCACCACGATCCCCGCAACGATGCCGATCACCGCGGCGCCGAGGACGAACCCGCGGTGGGGCAGGTCCTTGGTGGCGATGGCCGTGTAGAGGGTGAGAATGCCGGACACCAGCCAGACGATCCCGACGATCAGCGAGAGCGCGGCGATGGTCTGCAGCGGGTTCCTCAGACACAGCACCCCGGCCAGGACGTACAGCACTGCGAGGAGCAGCCCGTGCAGCCTTTCGCCGTGCTCCTCCCGGGCGAAGGCCGCAACGAACCGGAACGCCCCGGTCACGAGCAGGTACAGGCCGATGAGGACCGCCAGGACGTGCAGGGTCTCGTCCGGCCAGACCAGTACCAAAACGCCCGGCACGAGCGTGGCGACCGCCGAACCCAGGATCCACGTCCATGAGCGCCCGAGTTCCGCCAGCACTTCCGCGGGGTCGCCCGCCGGTCCGGGGGCCGCGCCGTCGGACATGCGTTCCGGTCCGGTACGCGGTGCCGGACCACGCGACTCGGTCATGGCTCCTCCTCGCGCGATCGAGCGGGTTGCTCCTGGACCGCCGACGTGGCGGTGTGCGGGGATCTCACCTGGCCAGCGTCCCGCCTGCCGTCGGCCACCGGGTCACCCCCGGCGGGTGATCCGTGCGCACCGCCGGGGCGATGAGGTGAGTGCCGAAAGACTTGCGCCGACATGCGCCGACGTGCGAGGGAACGGACGAAGAGACACGAGATGAACGATCCAGTGGCTGCCCGGACGGAGCCTGCCCGGTCCGGGCAGGCGACGTATCGGAGACGAGGTCCGGGGCGGCGGGCGACGGCCGTGTCCGTCGCACGAGCCCTGTGCGTCGCGGCGGGGCCTCGTCACCGCGTACTACCTGCTGCCCTTCGACGGACGCAGCACGGGCGGCACCTCGCCCCTGCTCGCGTGCGGCCCCCACCCCTATGGCGCTCCGTGCGCGAAAGCGCCGCTCGTGGCATCGCTCGTCGTAAGGACGCGTCACTCCGGCAGCTGGCGCATCTCCAGGACCCGTAGTCCCAGCGACTGGCAGCGGGCCAACAGCCCGTACAGGTGCGCCTCGTCGACGACGCAGCCGAACAAAACTGTCTGACCGGACATCACCACGTGGTCCAGCTCCGGGAAGGCTCTGGTCAGCGTCTCCGACATGTGTCCGTCGACGCGGATCTCGTAGCGCATGAGCTGCTCTCCCCCTGGTGGCCTGGGACAGGCGGGCTGCGCCGCTTCCCTGCGATCGTCCGCCTCGGCGCACCGCCCGGCCTCACCCCGTAAAGGTGATACGTCGCCCGGCACGCGCTCCACCTGCATCATGAACGCCGCCATGACCGAGTCGGCCGGGCAGCGGCCGGCACATGCCCTGCCGCCACCCCCATCGCATCCGATCGCATCCGAAGAACTCACCCTGTGCCTCACCCACCACGGGCGAGCCGGAAGAGCCGTGAAGGCCCCTGCCCGGCCGCGGGGGGCGCGGCGGTGCGCCATGGAGCCGGCCTCTTCACGGCCATGTGGTCACAGCAGCCGCAGCTCGCGCGCGCGGCGCACCGCGTCGTGGCGCCGGTTCACGGCCAGCTTCCGGTAGACGCTCTTGAGGTGGGTCTTGACCGTGTTCACCGACACATACAGATCGGCGGCGATCTCTTCCGTCGACATCATCTGGGCCAGCCGTTGCAGCACATCGCGCTCGCGTTCACTCAGTTGCTCCACGACCGGCGCCGGCGGCTGGTCTTCGGACCGAGGCGGCCAGCCGTACTGCGGCGGACCGGGTGTGAGCCAGCCCGCGGCCAGCCCTCGCAGTGGCACCATGCCCAGCAAAGGCCGGATCCACGGTCCGGCTTCGAGGAAGGGGCGCCGCAGCCGCTCGCGTCGTGCCTCGTGGAGCGCCTGGGCAACGAGCCTGCGCGAGGTGGCGGAGTCCCCCGCCTCGTCCGCGGCCTGCGCCCTCACCAGCGAGGCCCGGACGGTCACCGCGGGGCCGGTGCGGCCCTCGGGGTGCACTCTGTCGAGCAGGTCGATCGCCGCGACGGGCTTCCCCGCGGCGAGTTGGGCCCGCGCGGCCCCTACGGCACACGCCACCTGGTCGTTGGGCACCGCTTGCAGCAGCTCCGCGGCCGTCTCCGGCCGGCCTTCGGCCAGGTGTGCGGTGGAGGCCACCAGCGCCGTGTGCCCCTCCGCCCAGGGGGAGACCACGTCGGCGGCGACGGCCGGTTCCGCCGCTTCGAGCGCGGCTTGCGTGTTGCCGCGGGCCAGTAGCAGACGCGCGGTGGCGATGGCCCGCCCCGCTTCCATCACCGGGTCCCGCATCGCGCAGTGCGCGTCTGCAGCCGTGTCGAGGAGGGCCTGGGCCTGACCCAGTTCGTTGCGTTCGACGGCCACGGCGGCCAGGACCAGCAGCCCGATGCCGGAGCCGGACGCCTGGGGCAGGCTGAACCGCTCCGTCTCTGTCAACGCCGCGAGGGCCTTGCGCTCCGCCCTGCCGAGCCAGCCGTTCAGGTAGTCGATCAGGGCCAGGTGGCCCAGGGACTCCTCGCGCGGGAGCGCCGTCGAAGCTCCCCCGGAGCAGCCGACCACCGTGGTCAGGGCGGCACGTGCGTCCTCGAAGCGCCCGGCCCACAGCCGCGTCGAGCCAAGATGGGTCAGCAGGAGAGCGGTGAGTTCGGGATGCTCGTCCAGGAGGTGTGTGGGCACCTCCTCCTGGAGTTTCTCGGCCGCCTCCGCGGCCATCTCCGCCCTTCCCGGCGAACCGGCCAGCCGGGCCGCCAGGGCTTCCAGCAGGGCATAGCTCAGCTGGGCCGCCGCCAGGCCGGGTGAGTCGTCCCCCGCCGGCATCTGCTCCCCCGCCAGACTCTGCTCGGCCTGCTGCAGGTGGGTCAGACCGCGGTCGAGGTCGCACCGGGACAGCTCACGGGCCGCGCGGACGAGGTCCGTAGCGGGGCTCGTGGTCTCGGGCCCCATCCGTGAGAACAGCTCGGCCAGGTCGTCGGAACGGAGGCCGGTGAAGAGCTGACCGATGGCGAGGTCGTCGACGAGGGCACCGGCGGTGAACTCCCAGTCGCCCGCAGCGGCACCGTGGCCGAGCGACTCCACGAGGGATCCGGAGCGCCGCAGCCATTCCGCGGCCCGCCGGTGGAGTTCGGGCTCCAGGCCGGGAGACCACACCCGCAGGTGGGCATGGAGGATCTCCCCGAACAGCGGGTGGAGGCGGTACCAGGCATGCCCGAGGTACTCGACGAACGCGTTCTCGCGGTGCAGCCCGGCCAGGATGGACTCGGCATCGGTGCGCTCCGTGAGCACGTTCGCCAGCTCGGGACAGAAGCGCTCGAGGACGCTGACCCGCAGCAGGAGGTCCTGCGTCTCGGGGGTCTGCCGATTGAGCACCTCCGCCAGCAGGAAGTCGGCGACTGTGGTGCGGTCAGCCTCGAACTCCTTCAGATACATCTCCGGATCCGGGCTCTCCTGCGCGGCCAGGGCGCACAGGCGTAGTCCGGCGGCCCATCCCCGGGTGCGCTCCACGAGCCCGCGCGCAGCCTGCACCGGAAGGCGCAGCCCGTGCAGCTCCAGCAGCGCGGCCGCTTCCTCGGGAGTGAAAGCCAGCTCCGCGTCCCTGATCTCCGTCATGTCGCCGGCCGCCCGGTAACGGTGCAGCGGCAGCAGCGGTTCGGTGCGAGTGACGAGGATCAGGCGCATACCCCGTCCTGCGTGGTGCAGGACGAACTCCAGCTGCTCTGCGATCTCCGGGTCGGTCACACGGTCGTATTCGTCGAGCACCACGATCACGGGCCGGTCCCGAGCGCTCAGATCGGAGGCGAGTCCCGCCAGCAGCGTGTGATCCACGCGGCTCGCGTCCGCGGGGAAGCCGACCTCCGCGGGCAGCGGCACACCGGAGGTGCGCAGGGCCTGGAGCAGGTACGCCCAGAACATTCCGCACCCCTGGTCCGCCGCGTCGGTGGTGAGCCAGGCGACGGACCGGTCCCGCCCCGCGGCCCAGTCAGCGACCAGCAGGGTCTTGCCCGCGCCCGCGGCTCCGTTGACCATCGTCAACGGCGTCAGAAGAGCCTGGTCGAGGTGCTTGACCAACCGCCCCCGCCGCAGGAACGTCGCAGGGCGCGTCGGTACGGCGAACCGCGTGCGCAGAAACGGGTCTCCCTGGGGATCGGCACACGGCGTGGCCGGTTCCGGACCGTTCTCCTCCACCCCAGCCATGGCGCTCACCGCCACTGTTTGTCAGGTCATGGGCAGCGCTCCCCCCTCAGCATCCCAGTGTTCCTGCGCATGTGCGCGCCGCACAGGGCCCAGTGGGCCCTCCGGAGGGTCGAGTGGCGCCCGGCGCGCGACTCGTGCCAACCGCTGAGCGCGCTGGAAGCACGCCCGGATGCGGGGCAGCCGTGCGCCGGAGCAAGCGCAGGACGGGGCGTGGAGGTGGTCCCCGTGGCGCACAGCGATCCCGGCCGACGAGTGGACGAGACGGCGGCCTCGATGCTGGAGGCCCTGTTCACGCAGTGACCGATCGGGAGACGGAGTGGTGGATCCGGTCAGAGGACAACAACATGGCCAGTGCGCGGGGCGGTCCGTCCGGACTGGACCTCGTGCCAGACCGTCTCCAGGGCCTGAGGGCCGTGGCTGTGGACGACGTCGACCCACTCCTCGACCACGGGGGCGAATCTCTGCCAGGCGTCGGCGAAGCGGCGGTTCAGCCCCTCACGCCCCCAGTCCCCAACGCGCTTGCGCATCTGGTCGGGTGCGAAGAACATGCCCGGTCCGGTGTCGGCCAGGGTGCCGGCAGGCCCAGGCTGCTGGTTGGTGACGCCGACCACCACGTGGTGCACCAGGGCATCGCCGAGGTGGCTGCGCAGCGTGGCGGTCAGGGCTTCGTCGCCGGCGAAGTCGGCGTACAGGGTGGGCCGGGAGGGTGAGAGCCGGGGGACGTCCTCGTACGCGAGCACCCGGTCGTAGCAGCCCAGGCTCTCGGTGAAGGCGACGTTGCGCCGCGATGTCAGGCCCACCACCTCGCATCCCTGCCCCTGGAGCAGGAAGGCGGCGCCATAGGCGGTCTTGCTCGACGCGGACGACAGGACGGCGGTGCGGGCACCCAGCCACGTGTTGTCGACGAGCCAGTCGGCCAGCATGAAGGAGGTCCAGAACAGCGGGCGGTAGAGGATCTGCAGGTCCTCGCGGTCGGCCTCGTACGCGAGGTCGCCCGTGGTGAGGGTGTAGGCGTTGTAGGGCGTCGGCAGCGTCGCGCGGTGGGGACTTGCGTCCCGGAAGCCGCGCTCGTCCACCCGGCCGGGGCGCACCAGCAGGTGGCTCCCGGACGGCAAGTAGCCATAGAGGCGACTGCCGGGCTCGACGCCGTCGACCCGGGAGGCGACGACCTTGGCGAAGCCCCAGAGCGGGACGATGCCCCAGCCTGCGCGGGTGGGGAAGAACTGCCAGTAGCGGAAGGAGTCGCCGAGCGCGGCGTAGGTGACGTTGTTGGCGGTGAGGCCGACCCGGTCGACCCGCAGCAGCGCCTCACCGTCCCGGACCTCCGGGACCGGCGCGTCGACCAGGTCGGCGGTCGACAGGTCATCGCGGGTGACGAGCAGGTTCCAGCCGTCGGATGTGGCAGTGGTGTCCATGGACCCGGAACGTACTTGAATCCGGATTCGGATTCAATAGTCGGCTACGATGCGGCGCATGCCCTCTCCCGAGCACGCACCCTCCGAGACCTCAGCCCCCCGGCGCACCCCGCGCGGGATCCGCACCAGGGACGCCCTGGTCGCCGCCGCCCGGCGGATCTTCGAACGAGACGGCTACCTGGACGCCCGGATCGTCGACATCGCGGCCGAGGCCGGCGTCGCAACCGGCAGCTTCTACACGCACTTCGCCTCCAAGGACGACGTCTTCGCCGCCGTCCTCGCGGAGTTGCAGGACGAGATGCTGCATGCGGGAGTCAGCGACGGCAGCCGCAGGGAGCTGCGGCGTGGTGTTGAGGAAGCCAACCGCGCCTATCTGGAGTCGTACCGCCGTAACGCAGCGCTGATGGCCGCCATGGAGCAGGCCGCCGCCGTGGACCCGCGGTTTCTGCAACTGCGGCTGCAGCGGTCGCAGGCGTTCATCGACCGCAGCGCCGCAGCGATCACGCGGCTCCAGGAGGCGGGACTCGCCGATCCGGCGCTCGACCCGGCGGTCACCGCCCGGGCGCTCAGCGCCATGGTGAGCCGTATGGCGTACGTGACCTTCGCCGCCGACCAGCCCGTGCCCTTCGAGACGCTGGTCGAGACCCTCACCCGGCTCTGGACGAACGCGCTCTGCATGCCCCAGGCGTGATCCCCGGCCCGCAGACCTGGGCGGGCAGTGAACGGCAGTTGCGGGCTGGCCGGGGGACTTCACCCGGACGGCCCCCCGACTCGCCGGGTCGGCTGCTCACGGAGGCGTTGCGAGCAACCGCGCCAGCCCGGCGCCTATGTGGAGGCGGCAGGCGGCGATGCGGAGCGGCTGCTGATCTGGCGAGAGGCCACCGACAGCCGTCGGCGCGCGAATCGGCGGCGTTCGTTGCCGGCCTGCGGGCGTGCCCGCAGCACGGGCACTCCACAGTGGACACCACCGCGCCGACGGCGCCGGTGGTGGGGCGCAGCGCTGAACCGTCGTCGGCCCATCCGAGCTCAAGGACGCCTTCGCGCACCTGCCCACCGCTACGCCAACGCCGCAACCGACGCACCCCGCCACGCCGCCCCCGATCCGATGAGCCAAGCGCACGTCGACCACGGTTCGGGGCGGCATAGGCAGCGCGAAGATCTGGGGCGGTGCGGCCGGAGTGCACCAGCAAGGGAGCAATGACGACCAGCAGCCGCTGGTCACACTCCTGGCCGAGGCGCTGCTCCTGGTTGCGGATACTCGAACGCTCGCGCCTGATGCCCCGATCCGAGCGCCCCCAGCACTGAGGACCCACACCCGAACCGGCTGAACCACCCGCCCCCACGTAGGAAGGGGTCTCGCCTCGGGGCGGCCCCTTCCTACGTACTGGACGCCCGTTCAGGTTCCGGCGGGTGCCAGGAGCCGGCCCATGGCCGCCACCACCGCGGGCGCGACCCAGTAACGTCCCACCCAGTTGGATCAACCGAGCACTGGGCTGAACTGATCATGAAGCCGGGGCGTCGCCTCACTGTTCTCGCCGACGTTGGCGACGAGCGGACCGGCCCCTGACTCAGCCCCCGCGCTCCCATCATGGTGGTCGCGCGCACACTGACCCTCCGAACTGTGGTGTCCCACCACATGTGCCCCTGACCTGCGCCTTCCTACGGTGTGGCGACACGCAAACGTCCCCGCCAACTGTCCGGAAGTGGTGTCCATGGCCGCCCCCGCAACCGCTCCACCAGCTCCCAGCTCACTCAAGCGCATCGTCGCCGCGAGCCTCATAGGCACCACCATCGAGTGGTACGACTTCTTCCTCTACGGATCCGCCGCCGCGCTGGTCTTCAACAAGCTGTTCTTCCCCGGCTCCGACCCGCTCGTCGGAACTCTCCTCTCCTTCCTCACCTACGCCGTCGGCTTCGCCGCCCGCCCCCTCGGGGCGCTGGTCTTCGGGCACTACGGCGACCGGCTCGGCCGCAAGAAGCTGCTGGTGCTGAGCCTGCTGCTGATGGGTGGGGCGACCTTCGCCATCGGGCTGCTGCCGACGCACGCCACCATCGGGAGCGCCGCGCCCGTGCTGCTCACCGTGTTGCGGCTGGTGCAGGGGTTCGCGCTCGGCGGTGAGTGGGGCGGGGCCGTGTTGCTCGTGTCGGAGCACGGGGACGCCAAGCGGCGCGGGTTCTGGGCTTCGTGGCCGCAGACCGGGGCGCCCGCCGGGCAGTTGCTCGCCACCGGGGTGCTCTCCGCTCTCACCGCGTTGCTCTCGGATGCCGCCTTCACCTCATGGGGCTGGCGCATTCCGTTCCTCCTCTCTGGTGTGCTCGTGATCGTCGGTTTGTGGATACGTCTCTCTGTCGATGAATCTCCGGTGTTCAAGGCGGCGCTGGCACAGGCCGAGGAGCGCAAGGCGGTCTCCGGGCAGGTCGAGAAGATGCCGCTGGTCGCCGTGCTGCGGCACCACTGGCGCGATGTGCTGGTGGCGATGGGCGCGCGGATGGCGGAGAACATCAGCTACTACGTCATCACGGCGTTCATCCTCGTCTACGCGACGACCGCGGTGGAGCTCAGCAAGCAGACAGCGCTCAATGCCGTACTCATTGCCTCCGCAGTGCACTTCGCGGTGATCCCGGCGTGGGGCGCGCTGTCGGACCGGATCGGGCGCAGGCCTGTGTATCTCGTCGGCGCGATCGGTGTCGGCGCCTGGATGTTCCCGTTCTTCGCGCTCATCGACAGGGGCAGCTTCGGCAGTCTGCTGCTCGCCGTTACGGTGGGGCTTGTGCTGCACGGGGCGATGTACGCACCCCAGGCGGCGTTCTTCTCCGAGATGTTCGCCACGCGCATGCGCTATTCCGGGGCCTCCATCGGTGCACAGTTCTCGTCGGTCGCGGCAGGCGCCCCGGCTCCGCTGATCGCCACCGCGCTCCTCGCCGACTACGACTCGTCGACGCCGATCGCGCTGTACGTCATCGCCGCTGCGCTGCTCACCGTCGTGGCCATCGGCTGTGCACGCGAGACCCGGCAGCGGGATCTGAACGCAGTCGAGGCCGAGCCGGTGGAGGACGGCGGGCCGGCGGCTCGGCCGGCCGATGCGCGAACTGCCTGACAGGCAGGCCGGCAGGTAAGGAGGTAGACAGACGTATGGCGTAGGGCGCTGCGCGGATCCCAACGGGGGCCGCGCAGCGGCGCGTTCAGTGGGCGACCGCCGCAGACATCGCATGCAGCCGCAGTGCCAGCTGGATCTCCAGCGCCCTCGCCGGTGACTGCCAGTCGGGGCCGAGCAGCCGGCCTATTCGTTCCAGGCGCTGGGCCACAGTGTTCACATGGACGTGCAGGTCGTCCTTCGTACGGGCCGGGCTCATGCCGCTCGCGAAGTACGCGTCGAGCGTACGGACCAGGTCAGTGCCACGCCGCCGGTCGTACTCGACGACCTCGCCCATCGTGCGCTGTACGAAGCCGTCGATGTCGCCGGGGTCGGCGAGCAGCAGCCCGAGGAAACCCAAGTCCTGTGCCGCGGCGCCCTGTCCGGAGCGGCCGAGCAGGCGCAGCGCGTCGAGGCAGCGACGCGCCTGTGCGTACGCGCCGGCTATCGGGCTCGGATCGCCGGCGGGCGCGGCCACCGGTGAGGACGCGCCGACGGTGACCAACTCCCTGAGCGTGCCGCCCAGTGACCTGGCGGTCTGGCGCGCGACGTCGGACGCACTGTCGTCGGGGCCGAGCGGCAGCAGCAGTACGGTGCCGCCGTCGCGAGCAGCCGCCAGGCCCGAGCGGGTCGCGGCCAGGTGCGAGGCCGCGGACCACAGACGCTGCCGGTCCGCGGTCTCCCGCTCGGCGGTAGCGGTGTCCCGTCCGGTGGAGTCCCGGCAGGCCGCGTCCCGGTCCGCGGCGTCCGTGCCGGGGCCGTCGATGCGGGCTGCGAGCACCACATGCGGGGCGTCCAGGTCGGCCCGAAGCCGGGCAGCCCGCTCGCGCAGCAGCCGCGGGTCGCGGTCGGCGGCGTCGAGGAGGTCGTCGAGCAGCTCGCCCCGTACACGCTGTTCGGCGGCGTGGGCGGAGCGCCGGGCGAGGAGCAGCAGCGAGGTGACCATGGCGGCGCGCTCCAAGGTGCGCCGGTCGACGGGATCGAGGTCCCGCCGGCCGCGGAGCACCAGGGCGCCCAGCAGCTCGCCGCCCGCCGAGACCGCTGCCACCCAGTCGTCTCCGTGCCGTATCGCACGGCCGTCGGCGCCGGTCGCGTCGAGGTCGTCGTCCGTGAACTCGACCGAGCCGTCCAGGACTTCGGACAGGGCGGCGGCCACGTCATGAACGCCTCCGCCGCGCAGCACCACTTCGGTCAGCCGGTCGTGGACCTCCGAGGCACGCTCGATGACGCCGCTGTGATCCCGGATGATTTCGTTGGCCCGCTCCAGCTCGGCGAGCGCCGAGCGGGTCTCCGCCAGCAGGTTGGCGGTGTCGATGGCGACGGCCGCATGGGCGGCGAAGGAGGCCAGCAGCGCGACCTGTTCGCGTTCGAAGACTCTCTCGCGGCGGTCCGCGGCGAAGAGCACGCCGATCACCTGGCTGCCGAGCATCAGCGGCACCCCGAGGATCGCGACCAGGCCCTCGTCGCTGACGGCCGTGTCTATCGCCCTCGTGTGTTCGAAGCGGGCGTCGTCGAAATAGCTGTCGGTGACATACGGTCGGGCGGTCTGGGCGACGAGCCCGCCGAGCCCCTCCCCCATGCCCAGCCGCAGTTGCTGGAAGCGCGCCGACACCGAACCTTCTGTGACCCGCATATAGGTGTCGCCCGCCGACGGGTCGTTGAGGCTCAGATAGGCGACCTCGGTGCCGAGCAGCGAGCGGGCACGCTGCACGATCGCCCGCAGCACGGCGTCGAGGTCGCGCAGACCCGCCAGGTCGTGCGCGGTCTCGAAGAGCGCGGACAGCTCGGCCTCGCGCCGTCGCCGGCCCTCCAGCTCGGCGCGCACCCGCAGCGCGAGCTGCTTGGCGTGCTCGATGGCGGCGAGCTCGTCCGGTGCCGCGCCGCCCGCGCGGGCGAGCAGCACGGGCCGGTCGTACGCCTCGGTGGCGGCACCGCGTGCGAGGAGCTCCAGGTAGGAGGCTTGATCGTGGGACATGGACACAGGATTACCTGCCGTACGGGTGGTCGCACCAGCCCTGTGGACGACGAAGCCGTTGTGGACAACCGCGTCACCCTCAGCAGGCGGCCGCGGGATGTCTCGGGAAGCCCCGGATGTCTAGTGGGCGGTCCAGCCACCGTCGATGGCGAGCGAGGTGCCGGTAATGAAGGAGGCCTGCGGGCTGCACAGATACAGCACCGCTTCGGCGACTTCCTCCGGCTCTACCAGGCGCTTGATCGCGGAGTCCCTGAGCAGTACGTCGGCGAGGACGCGCTCCTCGGCCACGGAATGGGCCGCGGCCTGATCGGCGATCTGTCGCTCGACCAGTGGTGTCCGTACATAGCTGGGATTGACACATACGGACGTCACCCCATGTGGAGCACCCTCCAGGGCTGCGGTCTTCGAAAGCCCCTCCAGACCGTGTTTGGCGGACACATAGGCGGACTTGAAGGCAGAGGCTCGCAGCCCATGTGCGGAAGAGATATTGACGATTCGGCCCCACCCTTGGGCGTACATGTGCGGAAGGGCGCCCCTGATCAGCCGGAACGGCGCTTCCAGCATCACGGTGAGCACAGTGTGGAAGACGTCCGGCGGGAACTCCTCGATGGGCCGGACCAGTTGCAGCCCCGCGTTGTTGACCAGGATGTCCGCACCGGCGGCCGCCGCCTCCGCCGCATCGAGATCGGTGAGGTCCAGGACCTGCGGTTCCACGGCGCCGGCCAGCCCCGGGGAGTCCGCGGCCAGGGCCTCAAGGCCATCGGCGTCCCGGTCGACGGCTCTGACCTTCGCACCGGCGGCTGCGAGCCGCAGCGCGCAGGCTCGGCCGATGCCGCCCGCCGCGCCGGTGACGAGTGCCGTACGGCCGCCGAGGTCGAGGTCGACCGTACGAGGATGACGAGGACGAGACTGAGGTGCGGGACCTGGTGTGGTGGGCGCGGTCATGCTTCGCACCCTAGGCAGTGATCACCCCCCGACCGATGTGGTCGCCACCCATACTTCACTGCTCGATGGTGGGTTCAAACCATGCCGGTCCCTCGGTCTGCGCCTGCTTGATCCGGAAGAGCGAGAACTCCTTCAGCTCCGGCAGCGCGTCCGCAGAGAACCACCCCACCTCCAGCGACTCGTCATCATTGACGCGAGCCTGTCCGCCCACCGCCCGACAGCGAATGCAGACGTCCATGAACTGGCACTGATCGCCGTTGGGGTAGGTGACCGGCTTCCGCAACGTCTGCACGAGCACGACCCGCTCAGCGACACACTGCACCGCGGTCTCCTCGTACACCTCCCGCACAGCCGCCACCGCCGGCTGCTCCCCGGGCTCCGGAATCCCGCCGATGATCGACCACTTGCCGGTGTCGGCACGTCTGCCCAGCAGCACCCGCCCCTCGTCGTCGAAGACGACCGCGCTGACGCCCGGCAGGAAGAGAAGCTGATGCCCGGCGGTGGCCCGGATCTCGCGGATGAAGTCAGGGGTTGCCATGGCTTCGACCCTAACCGGCGTCGACCGGGCCCTGCTCCGACCGCTCCGATGGCTCCACCCGCTCCACCCGCTGCTCCCGCTGCTCCCGCTGCTCCCGCCGAGTCCGTACGCCTCGAACGACCACCCAGCCCAGACCGCCCACCCCGACCAGCACCAGGAAGCGCTCCGGCCAGGTCCCCAGCCGGGTCGCCGGAGTCAGCGACGAGCGCAGTGGCACCTCGGCGACCAGCGCGTCCGGGGTGAACATCTTCGTCTTCTGGACGATCTTCCCGTCCGGCATGATCACCGCGCTGACGCCGCTGGTGACGGGGACGACGACCGAGCGCCCGTGCTCGACCGCCCGCACCCGCGACATCGCCAGCTGCTGATACGTCATCTCGCTGCGCCCGAAAGTGGCGTTGTTGCTGGGTACGGAGATCAGTTGGGCACCGTGCGTGACGGTGTCCCTCGCCGCGTCGTCGAATGCCGCCTCGAAGCAGGTGACCATGCCCACCTTGGTGCCCGCCAGATCGAAAACGCCCACCTTGTGGCCCGGGCCGAAGTCCCGGCGGACCCGGTCGACGTCCGAGTTGACGAGCCGTACAAGGGAACGCATCGGGATGTACTCGCCGAACGGCTGCACATGGCGCTTGTCGTAGGTGTCGACGGGGCCGCGCGTGGGGTCCCATTCGATGAGGGTGTTGCGGAGCTTCCCGGTGTCGGGAGTCACCACCGCGCCGACGACGGTCGGCACGCCGATCGCCCTCACCGCGTCGTCGATGACCACCCGGGCGTCGCCGTTGCGGTACGGGTCGAGGTCCGAGGAGTTCTCCGGCCACAGCACGAAGTCCGGCTTGGCCACCTTGCCCGCCTTCACATCGGCGGCGAGCTGCTCGGTGCGGCGCGCATGGTTGTCGAGGACCGCACGGCGCTGGGAGTTGAAGTCGAGCCCCAGGCGCGGCACATTGCCCTGGATCGCGGCGACGGTCGCGGTGCCGTCCTCGGCGGAGTCGTCGACGAGCGGCAGGGCGGCGAGTGCCGCGGTGACGGGGACGAGCACGCTGAGGAGCGCGGCGGCCGCGGCGCTGCGCGGCAGCTCGCCGGCGCGCCGGTAGGCAAGGACCCGGCGGACGGTCTCGTACAGCCCGAATCCGCACAGTGCGACGGCGAAACCGAGCAGCGGCGTCCCGCCGAGCGCCGCGAGCGGCAGGAAAAAGCCGTCCGCCTGGCCAAAGGCGATCTTGCCCCAGGGGAAGCCGCCGAACGGCACCCGGGCGCGGGCCGCCTCGCCCACGATCCACACGGCGGCTGCCCACACCGGCCACACCGGCAGCCGGGAGACCGCGGCGATGCCCAGGCAGGCGAGCGCGACGAACACCGCTTCCACCGCGGCCAGTGCCACCCACGGCACCGGGCCGACCTCCTCGCCCGTCCAGATGAGGAGCGGCAGCAGAAAGCCGAGGCCGGTGAGGTAGCCGAGACCGAGGGCGGGCAGCGGCCGACGTCCGGACAGCGTCCAGCCGAGCAGCGCGAAGGCGGGCAGCACCAGCCACCACAGGGGCCGCGGCGGGAAGCTCACGAAGAGCAGCACCCCCGAAAGCGCGGCGGCACCCGGCCGTACGAACCGGCGCAGCAACGGTCGGCCGGCGGTGGCGGGCTGAGGGGTGTCGACGGTGGTGATGGTGGCGCTCACCTGGCGGAGTCTACGGCGGCAGGCTGTGCTCCCGGCAGTCCGGTCCGCGCTGTCGGCAGTGCGGACCGCGCTTGTCGGCAGTGCCGACCGGGACGGGCGCCGGACTGCCGAAGCCTCGGCCGCAGCAACGTTCCTGCGCAACCCATCCACAAACCCCCGTCTCTGCCGTTACCGTGTGCGCCAGTCCCTGCCACCCGACCCGGTTCGGCTGCTACGGCAGGGCCCGTCACAGGTCGGGGGGTCGACGGGATGGCTGCACCGGACAGCCGGTCCGCGGCGCGGGAGCGCGGCGGCGCGAGCGATGTCGCCGGCGTCGTCGTCCTGAGCGGGTGCGCCGTCTGGTCGCTGATCAGCGCGGCGGGGCGCGAGGCCCGGCCCGAGGGTGTGCTGCTCGCCGTGTTCGCCGTTGCCGCGGGGTATGCCTGCGGCCGCATCTGCGGCACGCTCCTGCCCGTTGCCGCCTCGTCGGCCGCGGCACTCGCGGCCCTCGGCCTGGCGATCGCCTCGCGGCAGGGAGTGCCCGGCGCGAACGTCGGAGCGGCCACCCAGCCCGGGCATACGGGCGCGGCCGCCGCGCTGCTGGTCCTCGCCGCGGGCGCGGCCTGCTGCGCCGCCTCCGCGGCCCGTCCGCCCGTGCTGCGCCTCGGGCTGCGGGTGCTCGCTCTCGCCGTCGCCTGCACCGCGCTCGCACTCGGATCCATGGTCGGGTTCGCTGCTGCGCTCGGCGTACTGCTCTGCTCGCTCGCGGCCGTTCGGATGCGCCGGCGGACGGTGGCGATCGCAGGTCTGGCCCTCGCTGCCGGCCTGGTCGTCGCCACGTCCTGGGGCGTGGCCGAAGACGCCCTGCCGGACGGACTGACCGTCTCGCTGGAGGGCCAGCTGACCCAGAACCGGGTGGCGTTGTGGCGGGACGCGATCGCGCTCGCCCAGGAGGATCCGATACGGGGCGTGGGCCCCGACCGCTTCGGCAAGCTGAGCAGCACGGCTCAGCAGTCGCTGGGCTCCGACGGCAAACCGCACTCCGCCTCGCTGCAGCAGGCGGCCGAGCAGGGTGTGGTGGGGGTGGCGCTGCTGGGGGCGGCGTTCGGCTGGATGCTGTACGGCCTACTGCGCTCGCCACGGTCCACGCCGGTGGTACTGAGCGCGGGCGCCGCGCTCACGGCGCTGGCGGTGCTGGCGAGCGTCGGCAATGCGCTGAGCTTCGCCCCGGTGACGGCGGGCGCGGGGCTGCTCGCGGGCCTGGCGACGGCGCGCGTGGCGGCCGAGGGCGGGGTGGGGGCGGGTACGCAGGTGGCGCGCCGGACGGAGGCGGACAGTCGCGCGGTATAGCGGCGACATAGCGGCGACCAGTCTTCAAGAGGGCTGCACGGTTCAGCCGGGCCTCAGAGGCCGACGGCGGCGCAGCGCTACGCCCCCGTGGGCTTGGTCGTACCCGTCAGGTGGAGGCGGTCGCGGATCGCCCGCACCGCCGCTTCCGCGTCGTCGACGGTGACCGTGAAGATCCTGCCGTCGCCCAACGTGACAACAAGGCCCTCGCCGCGGCGTACGACCACGGCCGTGCCCATCTCCGGGCGCCAGCGGTACCCCCAGCCGCCCCACTGACACGGGGTGACCTTCGCTACGAACTCCGCGTCCACCACGTGGGAGAGCGGGATCCGCCGACGCGGCAGGCCGATGTGGCCGCAGCGCACCTCGACGGCATCGCTGTCGACCTTGACCGCCACATGGACGAAGGCGAGGGTCCCGTAGAGGATCATCAGGCCCGCCGCGACGCAGCCGATCACGGACATCAGCAGTGGGACGATGTCCGTGGTCCATGCGTAGTCGACGGCCAGCTCGATGCCGAGCGCCATGCAGGCGGCACCCGCCGCGGCGAGCAGCCACTGAATGCGGTTGGTCGCACGGCCGGTCCAGATCGCGGGCGGGGGCGCTGTGGGGTGCCCCGATTCGCGGAAGTGGTCCCTCATGGCAAGCAGGGTACTCAGATTCCTGCGGCAGGGCATGGTCTCGACCGTATGGATCACAAGGGAGGAGCGGCCCCGGTAGGGGCCTTGGGACGAGCGCTGAGCTGGCCCGATCACGATCAGTGGGCGGGGCTCACTGCCTCCACCAGGCCGCCTTCCAGGTAACTGAGCGCCTGCTCGGGGAGGGTGGACTCGCGGCCGCTGAGCAGCACCGTGAGCCGGTTGCTCGGAGCGGCGTCGGGGGCCGGCTGCTCGCCGATACGGCGAAGTGCCTGCGCGGCGACCGCCCCGGCCGAGCCGTGCAGGGCCACGGGGTGTCCGACAGCGGCACGGATCCGGTCGGCGACCAGCTCGTAATGGGTGCAGCCCAGGACGACGCCCCTTACGTCACTGGGCGTGAGGGCGGCCGCGGCTGCCACAGCCGCGTCGATGGCGCTCTCGTCGGCCCACTGCACGGCGTCCGCGAGCCCAGGGCAGGGCACCTCGGTGACGGCGACCGAGTCGGCGAAATCCCGGATGAGACCACGCTGGTACGGGCTGCCCGTGGTGGCTGGCGTGGCCCATATCGCGACGGGGCCGCCGCCGGCCGAGGCCGGCTTGATCGCGGGGACGGTGCCGATGACCGGGATCCCGGGCTCCAGCTCGGCGCGCAGGGTGGGCAGGGCGTGCACCGATGCGGTGTTGCAGGCGACGATCAGCGCGTCGGGGCGGTGCAGGGCGGCCGCGCGGGCCGCGGCGAGTGCACGCCGGGCGACATCATCGGGCGTACGCGGGCCCCAAGGCATGCCGTCGGGGTCGGAGGAGAGGACGAGATCCGCGTCCGGCCGCAGCCTGCGTACCGCGGCGGCCGCCGCAAGCAGGCCGATTCCGGAGTCCATGAGCGCGATCTTCACCCGGTCACCATAGTCGACTGCCCTTGCGGTACCGGCGCAGTGGGGCAGACTGCGGCAAATGAGCGCCGTTGCCTGGATCGCCGTGGGATCACTGGCCGCATGGGGGTGGCTGCTGCTCGGGCAGGGCTTCTTCTGGCTTACGGACCAGCGACTGCCCCCGCGCGAGGCCCCCGACCACTGGCCGGATGTCGCCGTTGTCGCGCCCGCGAGAGACGAGGCCGAGGTGCTGCCGCTCAGCCTGCCTTCCCTGCTGGCGCAGGTCTATCCGGGCCGTGCGGAGATCGTGCTGGTCGACGACGGCAGTACGGACGGCACGGGGGAACTGGCCCGCTCCCTCTCCGAGCGCCATGGCGGGCTGCCGCTGTGTGTGGTCTCCCCCGGCGAGCCGGGGCCCGGCTGGACGGGGAAGCTCTGGGCGCTCCGGCACGGCATCGCCCTGGCCCGGGCCGACGGTCCCGAGTATCTGCTCCTCACCGATGCCGATATCGCGCATGAGCCGGACAGTCTGCGCGAGTTGGTGGCCGCGGCCCGTATGAACGGGCTGGACCTCGTCTCCCAGATGGCGCGGCTGCGCGTCGCGAGCGGGTGGGAGCGGCTGATCGTGCCCGCATTCGTCTACTTCTTCTCGCAGCTCTACCCCTTCCGGTGGGTCAACCGCCCGGGGTCGCGGACGGCGGCCGCGGCGGGCGGCTGCGTCCTGTTGCGCGCGGAGGCGGCCGAGCGGGCGGGCATTCCGGAGTCGATCCGGCAGGCGGTGATCGACGATGTGTCGCTGGCGCGGGCCGTGCAGCGCTCAGGCGGCCGGATCTGGCTGGGGCTGGCGGACGGGGTGGACAGCGTGCGGCCGTATCCGCGGCTGGCGGACCTGTGGCGGATGGTGTCGCGCAGCGCGTACGCCCAACTGCTGCACAGTCCACTGCTGCTGGCCGGGACCGTGGTGGGGCTCGCGCTGGTGTATCTCGCGCCGCCCGTCACACTGTGCGCCGGCGTGTGGGGGCACGATGCGGCGGCCGGCTGGGCCGGGGGGCTCGCGTGGGCGGTGATGACGGGGACGTATCTCCCGATGCTGCGCTACTACCGGCAGCCGCTGCTGCTCGCGCCCCTGCTGCCCTTCACCGCCCTGCTGTATCTGCTGATGACCGTCGATTCGGCGGTACAGCACCACCGCGGGCGCGGCGCGGCCTGGAAGGGGCGTACGTACGCCCGTCCCGAGGCCACGCCGGACCGGTGACCTGCCCAACCAGCGTTACTTCCTGCCGGGCGTCCAGTTCATGCCCCAGCCGTACGCGTAGTCGATCGTCCGCTGCGGGCTCACACCGCGCTCCGGGACCAGGAAGCGGGCTTCGCGCTGGACGACGAGATCCGAGCCGGTGTTGGTGATCAGTGCGAGCGCGCAGACGGTCGACGGTACGGTGCACTCGCCGAGCGAGAAGTCGATGGCGGCGCCGTGCTGCGGCTGGAGGGTGACCGTCGCGTCCAGATCGGCGAAGCTGCGAGCGCCTTGGTAGATGGTCACGAAGATGACGACGCGGCGGAGCCGGTCCTTGTGGTCCAGGTTGATGGTGAGGTTCTCGCCGGATGTCCCGCCGGTGCGGTCGTCGCCGTCGAGATGGATGTACGGGGGCTGCTGGAGCGAGCCGAAGGCGTTGCCGAGGGCCTGGACGACTCCCTTGCGGCCGTCGGCGAGTTCGTAGAGCGCGCACAGGTCGAGGTCGAGGTCCGCGTGCATGGCGACGGCCCGGCCGAGTTTGGCGCCCCAGCCCTGGAACTGCTTGCGCACCTGCCAGCTGAGGTTGACGCGCATCGCGCCGGAGGTGCCGCCCTGCTTGGTCAGGGATACGGACGGGGTCTCCTTCGTCAGCGTCACCTTGCTCAGACGTACGGGAGCGGAAGGAGCGGGCGCCGACGGCGGAGACAGGGGCTTCACGGGGGCGGGCGCGACGGGCGCCGCGGGCGTTGCAGGAGCCGTCGCAGCGGCAGCCGGGGCCGCCTGCTGAGGCTCGTCGACCGAGATGCCGAAGTCCGTCGCCAGGCCCTCGAGTCCGGTGCCGTAGCCCTGCCCCACCGCGCGGAACTTCCACGCGCCCTGGCGCCGGTACAGCTCGCCGAGCACAAAGGCCGTCTCGACCGTCGCGTCCTGGCTGTCGTACCGCGCGATCTCGGCGCCGGACGCCGCGTCAAGCACCTTGATGTACAGGCCGGGCACCTGCCCGAAGCTGCCGCCGTCCGCCGAAGCGGCCAGCACGATCTTCTCGATCGCGGGCTCCACGCGCGCGAGGTCGACCGACAGCAGATCCGTCACGTTGTCCGGCGCGCTCTGCTTCCCCTCGTGGCGTACGGCTCCCGAGGCGTGCGACGGCTGGTTGTAGAAGACGAAGTCCGCGTCGGAGCGGACCTTTCCCGATGCGAGGAGGAGCGCAGAGGCGTCGACATCCGGTGCACCGGGACCTGTACGCCATCCCAATTCGACGCGAACGTGCTGCGCCGGCACCGGAGTATTGGCTCCTTTTAGCATGGACATGCTCGCCCCCATCGCGAGTCGGGGTGTCCCGGAAAATTCATCTGCCGCCAACCTAATCCCCAGGGCGCCCGGGACGCCCCGGCCGACCCGTGGGTAACCCGCTCTCAGCTTGCCCTTTACACGATCTATGCGCTTCCCGGCGACCGTTTTTCCCGGGTTCGCTCGCATTGGGGATCCGCGGTCACTCGCATCTACTGAAACAACCCTCTTATCGGGCTCCCCAACCAGCACATCGTGGGCTTAACTTATGTGCCATGACCTCCCCCCGCGCCACCTACGGCGGCGGTTACTACTCCGCTCCGTCGTTCCCCGACACCCCCATCTACGACTCCCTGGTCGCGGAGCGGGGCACGCCTCAGATCGCCCCGATCCGAGTGCCTGCTGCGTACGACACCGGCAACAGCTATCTGCCGGCGCTCCCCGCGGCCCTGCCCGCCCTCCCGGCGGGCCCCTCGCAGTCCTCTCCCTCCTACGGCTCGTACGGCTACCCGCAGCAGATGCAGCAGCCCGTGCCGCTGCAGCACGCGCCCGCGCCGTACATCCCTCAGCAGGCCTCCGTGCCGCGCGGGTACCCGGGCCATCAGCCCCAGGCCCAGCCGCAGCAGCGTCCGGTGCCCACCGGTTACGAGGCGATGCGCCCTGCGGCCGCGCGTCCTGCGCCGACGCCCGCCCCCTACGACGACCCGTACAACCGTCCGTACCAGGGCCGGGGGTACTGACCGGCCGGATGTCAGCGGGGGCTGGCACTATGGCTGTATGCCCAACCCAACCATCCGCTCCATCCATGTCCACCCAGTCAAATCGGTGGCGGGGTACGCACTCGGCGAGGCGGCTGTAGAGCCGTGGGGACTCGCCGGGGACCGTCGGTGGACGCTGATCGACCCCTCGGCCAAGGTGGTCACCCAACGCCAGCAGCCACGGCTGGCGTTGGCCCGTGCCGAGGCGATGCCGGACGGCGGGATCCGGCTGACCGCGCCCGGGCACGAGCCGCTGACCGTCGCCGTTCCCGAGCCGGTCGGGACTGTCGCGGTGCAACTTTTCGGGGACAAGGTCGAGACGGTGCCTGTCGAGGGGCCCGCGGACGACTGGTTCAGCGACTATCTGGGCGCCGAGGTGCGGCTCGTCCATCTCGACGACCCGGCCACTCGGCGCCCCATTGACTCTCAGTACGCACTCCCCGGCCAGACGGTCCATCTCGGCGACGCGTATCCGCTGCTCGTCACCACCCTCGCCTCACTCGACGCTCTCAACTCCCTCATCGCACAGGGTGATCACGCCGACGAGGGACCACTGCCCATGACCCGGTTCCGGCCGAATGTCGTCGTCGACGGCACGGCGCCCTGGGCCGAGGACGACTGGCAGCGGATCGCCCTGGGCGAGGTCACCTTCCGGGTGGCCAGGCCCTGCGGCCGCTGCGTCATCACCACCACCGACCAGCGCACTGCCGAGCGTGGCAAGGAGCCGCTGCGGACCCTCGCCCGGCACCGCCGCGTCGGGGACAAGGTGGTCTTCGGGCAGTACCTGGTGCCGGAGCGGACCGGCGTCATCCAGGCCGGCGACACCGTCAGCGTCCTCGCATAGGTCACCACGACCTGGGAACCCTCAAACCCGGGAACACCCCGCGGTGACAGACGCGTTGGACTGTTGGCGGGGTGAGTGGCGGGTGACTTTCCTCTCTCTTCGCGCCACTCGTGCTTATGCCGTGCCGTACCGGGCTATGACGGACGCGGAAGGGGGTGCAGGACAGTGCGAGCAGCCACAGGAGTCTGGCGCTGGCGCCGCAATCCCCTGCGCCGCGCGACCGATCGCTTGGAGGCATGGGTGGCGCTCGTCGCCGCCGTGCTTCTCGTCACCGCGGCCCCGGCCGTCGGCTGGATCACCGGGAGCCTGACCGACGAGTCGCTGCGCCAGTCGGTACGCATGCAGCGCGAGCAGCGTCACGCGGTCACCGCGACGGTGCTGAATCCGGCCCCGGCGCACAAGCCCGCCGCGTACGACCCCGAGTCCTCCGCGGCCCACGAGAAGCGCCGGCCGATCGTCGCGAAGTGGACGGCGGCGGATGGCAGTCGGCACACCGGTACGGTCTCCACCGTGCTGCGGACCGTGCGGCCCGGCGACACGTTCACCATCTGGACCGACCGCGCCGGCCGGATCGTCACTCGCCCGATGGACGCGGCGACTGCCGGCGTGCACGCCGTCCTGGCCGGGACAGGCGCCGCGTTCGCCGCCGCGGGACTCGTCGAATGTGCCAGACGGCTGGTCGTCTCGCGACTTGTACGGCGCAGATACGCGCGCCTTGACCGGGCATGGGCCGCGGCCGGCCCCGACTGGGGTCGTACGGGCGCGGGCAGCTGACCGGTCACGTCTCGTCAACTCCCACTCGTCGCGCGCGCTACGGTTGGGCATCCCCCTCGGGGGTCAGGGGGCGTCCCCTTCGGAGACGCGGCGGAAGCAGGATCACGAGGTGGGGGCAGAGCAGCACCATGGCACAGGGCACGGTCCAGGTGACGCACACCGGCACATCGCGGTGGCGGCGCCGCACGGGCGAGTACCCCTCACTCGCCGCAGCCCTGGAGGCCGCAGGGGACGGTGACATCCTCACCGTCGCGCCGGGGACGTACCGCGAGAATCTCGTCGTCCAGCGGGCGGTCACCCTGCGCGGCTCCGAGGGCGCGGTCGGCTCGGTGCGCATCGCGCCCGCCGACGGAGTGCCTCTCACCGTGCGCGCTTCCGCCATCGTCCAGGACCTCCATGTGGAGGGGCAGGACGCGTCAGCGCCCGCGCTGCTGGTCGAGGACGGCACTCCCGAGCTGATCGATCTGCGGATCGTCACCCGTTCCGCTGCCGGTCTCGAAGTGCGCGGCGCGGCCCGCCCCACCGTCCGCCGCTGCACCGTCGACAACCCGGCGGGCGTCGGCATCGGCGTACTGGACGGCGCCGGCGGGGTGTTCGAGGAGTGCGAGGTGGTCTCGGCCGGCCGGTCCGGCGTCTCCGTGGGTGGCGGCGCGCATCCGAGGCTGGAGCGCTGCCGGGTACATCATGCGTCGGGCGCGGGCCTGACCGTCACCGGCGAGGGCAGCGGCCTCGATGCGATCGGCTGCGAGGTGTACGAGATCAAGGGCACCGGCGTCCAGATCGCGTCCCGCGCGAGCGCCCATCTCACCGACTCCACCGTGCACCGCACTTCGGCCGACGGCATAACCCTCGACACGGACGCCGTACTCACGCTCTCCGACTGCGACATCCACGACATCCCGGAGAACGCGATCGATCTGCGCTCCCGGTCCGTGCTCACGCTCACGCGGTCGACGGTGCGCCGCTTCGGGCGCAACGGCCTGTCGGTCTGGGACCCGGGCACGCGGGTGGACGCCAACCAGTGCGAGATCCATGACAGTACGGGTGACTATCCGGCCGTCTGGGTCAGCGACGGCGCGACCGCCGTGCTCGACTCCTGCCGCGTGCACGACGTCCCGGACGCGATCTTCGTACTCGACCGCGGTTCGCGCGCCGATGTCGTCGACAGTGATCTCTCCCAGGTCCGCAACACCGCGGTGTCGGTGAGCGACGGCGCGACGGCGCAACTCGACGACTGCCGGATCAGGGAGGCGTCCACCGGCGCCTGGTTCCGCGACCACGGCAGCGGCGGCACACTCAACGGCTGCACCATCGACGCCGCACAGACCGGCGTGATCGTCACCAAGGGCGCCGATCCGGTGATCGAACGCTGTACGGTCACCTCGCCCGCCGAGGCCGGTTTCTATGTGTCGGCGGAGGGCCGCGGCACCTTCCGCGGCTGCCGGGTCACGGGCAGCGGAGGCTACGGCTTCCATGTGATGGACGGCTGCCGCACGACGCTGAGCCGCTGCCGCACCGAGCGCTGTGCGCGCGGCGGTTACGAGCTGGCGGAGGACGACGGCTCGGTCGTCGAGGACTGCACCAGCGACGAGAGCGGCGTACGGCCGGGGGCCGAGCAGACGACGGCCGTGCTGACCGCGACCCAGTCGCCGGGGCTGCTCAGCGCGATCCCCGACCAGCGCGCCCCCGAGGCCGCGCCGGCCGAGCCCGTGCGCACCTCGGGCGCGGTCCTCGGCGAACTGGACGCGCTGGTCGGCCTGGACAGCGTCAAGCGCGAGGTCCGCACGCTCACCAACATGATCGAGGTCGGCAGGCGCCGCCAGGAGGCGGGGCTGAAGGCCGCCTCCGCCCGCCGCCACCTGGTTTTCACCGGCTCCCCCGGCACCGGCAAGACGACCGTGGCACGGCTGTACGGCGAGATCCTTGCCTCGCTCGGGGTGCTGGAGCGCGGCCATCTCGTCGAGGTCTCCCGGGTGGACCTGGTCGGCGAGCACATCGGCTCCACCGCGATCCGCACCCAGGAGGCGTTCGACCGGGCGCGCGGCGGAGTGCTCTTCATCGACGAGGCGTACGCCCTGTCTCCCGAGGACTCCGGGCGGGACTTCGGCAAGGAGGCCATCGACACACTGGTGAAGCTGATGGAGGACCACCGGGACGCTGTCGTGGTGATCGTCGCCGGGTACACCGCGGAGATGGAGCGGTTCCTGTCCGTCAACCCCGGTGTGGCGTCCCGTTTTTCACGGACCATCACCTTCAGCGACTATGTGCCCGAGGAGCTGCTGCGGATCGTGGAGCAGCAGGCCGAGGAGCATGAGTACCGGCTGGGCACGGGCACCGGCGAGGCGCTGCTGAAGTACTTCACCGCACTGCCCAAGGGGCCCGCCTTCGGCAACGGCCGCACCGCCCGCCAGACCTTCGAGTCGATGGTGGAGCGGCACGCGGGCCGGGTCGCCGAGCTCGCCGAGGCGAGCACCGACGACCTGACCCTGCTCTACCCGGAGGATCTGCCCGAACTGCCCTGAGCCTGGGCCTGACCCGGGGCCTGAGTCCCCGCCTGACCCTGGGCCTGAGTCTCCGCCTGGACCTGCCGGGGCACCGCCGGGGTGAGCCGGTCGAGAAGCTCCCGGCGTTCCCTGTCGAAGGCCTTGTCGGCCTGGTACTCGGAGTGCCCGAGGATCGGTTCCGGCAGCGGATGCCGTTCCGAACGCCCGTACACCACCGGGTCTTTGAGTGCATCCCGGTCCACCGCGGGGTGTTCGCCCTCGGCAGGGACCAGCACCGGCCCGCCGATCGGGTCGGTACGCCGCCACAGATTGCGCCAGCAGTTCACCTCGCCGCGCAGCTCGCGCAGGGCGACGGGTCCGAAGTACGCGGGGAACCAGCGGCCGTAGAGCCGCTCCAGGGGTGATCCGTACGTCAGCAGCGCCACCCGGCGGCGGGTGGCGGCGGGCAGCTGCCAGACGGCCGCCGCGGCCAGCACACTGCCCTGCGAATGGCCGGAGATGACGAGCCGTCCGCCGGTGAGTCCGGTCCAGGTGCACATCCGCCAGGTGAGGTCGGGGACGGCACGCTCCGCGTAGCAGGGGGGTGCGAAGGGGTGTGCCGCGCGCGGCCAGAAGGTGCCGACGTCCCAGAGGATGCCGATGGTGCGCCGGGCCGAGGCGTCGCGGTAGGCGCGGCGGCCCCAGGTGACGAAGAGTATGAAGCCGAAGCCGATTAGCCAGGAGCCGATGGACTGTGCGGCCTCCGCTGCGGACTCGACGAAGCCGTCGCGGTGACCGAACGCCTTGCCGGGCACTTCGCCGCTCGCCCAGGCGCCGGCGACCGCGCCCGCGCCGAGGAGCAGGGTGGCGCCGGAGACGATGCCGACGAACCAGGGGGCGGCGTCGGTGAGGGCGGCCCGGGCGCGGGTGCCCGCTATCCGCCGGGTGCGGACGGCGTCCGGGCGGCCCTCGTCGTAGTCCGCCTCGACCGGGCCCGCGAGCCGGCGGGCCTTCAGCCAGGTCCGTACGGCAAGGACGACGGCCGGGACGAACAGGACGATCAGCAGCACGGGGATGACCGAGGCCTGCCAACTGAGCAGCACCGGAGGCCCCGGAATCGAGCCCTCCCCGTCCATGCCGGGCGTGCCGGGGCCGTCCAGCCAGTCGGCCACACGCTGGGCGACTCCGCCGGTCATCACCCCGCCCAGGGCGCATGCGAGCATCGCGACGGCGGGCCCGCCGAAGCCGGACATGGCGGTACGCGGGTGGCGCGCGCGGCGGTGCAGGACGCGTGCGGCCACTGCGAGGGAAACAACCAGGGCGCCCTGGGCGAGGGCGATGACGCGGAAGGTGACATCGCCGGGGAGGGTGGCGCTGGAGACCCAGCCGGGGCGGGACCAGGAGGCGTACAGCAGGGACAGCACGAGCAGTACGAGGGCGGCGCCGGGCAGATAGCGGACGGCGGCGCGATCGATGCGGGCGTCGATCCGCCGCTCGCTGCGGCCCCTGCGGATGACGACCCAGAGCACGGCGAGCAGCCCCACGACGAGAGCTGCCTCCAGCAGCAGACCGCAGATTTCCAGCGCCGTGCCGGCGGCTCGGCGGTCGTGGCGGGCGGCGGCCCCTGCGACCGCGGCGGAGACGGTCAGGAATCCGGCTGCGGTGTGCGCGGCGCGCAGCCGGGCGACGAGCCGGCGGCCGTACCAGAATCCGGGCCTGCCGAGCGCGGGCCGCACGGTCGGCTTCGTGCCGCCCTTGTCCTCGCCCTTGTCCCCGTCCTCGTCCGCGTCCTCGTCCGGGCCTTCCTCGCCCTCCCCCACGTCTTCGCCGGTCGGCGGCCGCTGGGATTCGTACGCGCTCCAGGTGCGGTTGGAGAGGTACCACAGCAGCCCCACCAGCGCGGCCGGAACCACCGCGGCGAGCGCGAGACGGCGGCCCGGTTGCGACCACCAGCCACCCTGAGCGCTCGACAGGAAGCCGAGCCAGGACCTCTCCCGGGTGCAGTCGGGAGAGCCCGCGCACTGCCACGCCACCAGGTCCAGCGCGACTTCGCAGGCGGCGGCCGTCAGCAGCACGGTGAGGCTGAGCGCGACGAGCCGCACCAGCACTCCGTATAACCGGGTCGTCCTGGCGCGGCCCTTGGCGCGGGGCCGCATCCAGTGCGCGAGGTTGACCACCATGAAGGGGAGCAGCAGCAGCCACAGGGCCCGCGCGCCGTTGCCCGAGGTGAGGTTGGACCAGCAGTACGCCTCGGGGATGGGCCGGTCCGCGTACCGCTCAGGGTGGCGCTCCGCCTCCTCGTCGTCGGTGCGCCGGAACACCGCGGCTTTCTCGTCGCCGGAGATCCGGACCGTACGTGGGTCGCCGAGCATGTCCTGCGGGGTGGCGCCGCCGACGCCGTGGACCAGCAGTTCCAGCGCGGGCCCTCCGCTCTGCGGGACCGGAGTGGCAGGGGACAATTCTGTGACTCGCTCTCTCGATGGGAGGATCGACCAGTGCGCGGCCGCGCGGCAGTTCATGACCAGAATCCCGGATCATGGCAGCTCACCGCACGGCTCTCACCGAATCTCCCCGAGACGGGCCGCGTCGCCCGTGCGAGGATGAGCCACCTTCGCCCCAGGCGGTGTACGACGAGCGGGTACGACGAGCGGTGTACGACGACATGGAAGGACCGGCCCCGGCAGTGACCGACAACCAGAACCTGCTCGCGGAGCAGCGGCGCGCCCTGATCCTCGACGAGGTGCGCAGGCGCGGCGGGGTGCGGGTCAACGAGCTCACCCGCAAGCTCAATGTCTCCGACATGACGGTGCGCCGGGATCTGGACGCCCTGGCCCGGCAGGGGGTCATCGAGAAGGTCCACGGCGGCGCGGTGCCGGTGGTTGAGGCGAGCACGCACGAGCCGGGATTCGAGGCCAAGTCGGCGCTTGAGCTGAGCGCCAAGGAGGACATCGCGCGGGCGGCCGCGCAGATGGCGGTGCCCGGGAGCGCGATCGCGCTGTCCGGCGGCACCACGACCTATGCGCTGGCGCACCATCTGCTCGAGGTGCCGGATCTGACAGTGGTCACCAACTCGGTGCGGGTCGCGGATGTGTTCCACGCGGCGCAGCGGGCGGGTGCGGCGGGCGGCCAGCGTTCCGGCGCCGCGACGGTGGTCCTCACCGGCGGTGTGCGTACACCCTCCGACTCGCTGGTCGGGCCGGTCGCCGACCAGGCGATCCGCTCGCTCCACTTCGATGTGCTGTTCCTCGGGGTGCACGGCATCTCGGTGGAGGCCGGACTCTCCACGCCGAATCTGGCGGAGGCCGAGACGAACCGCCGCTTCGTCCAGGCCGCGCGCCGGGTCGTGGTGGTCGCCGACCACACCAAGTGGGGGACGGTGGGCCTGAGTTCGTTCGCCCGGCTCGCGGAGGTGGACACGCTGGTGACCGATGCGGGTCTTTCGGCCGCGGCGCGCGAGGAGATCGCGGAGCATCTGCCCGGCCTGGTGGTGGCGGGCGGTCGCGAGGTCGCCGACGGGCAGGACGGCTGACGCCGGGTGACCACCTTCCGGATCGCACGGGCCGTTACTCTGCCCGCCGATGAGGCCTGGCTGCGGGTCACCGACTGGCGGGCGCACGCCGCTCAGGTGCCGTTGACAACCGTGTCCTCGGTGACACCGTCACCCACCCGGGTCGGCACGGTGTTCGTGGCGCGCTCCGGACTTGGCCGCTCCGGCCCTGGCCGCTTCAGGCTTGACCGCTTCGGACTTGGCCGCTTCGGCTTCGACGATCCGATGGAGGTCGTCCACTGGCAGCCGCCCGAGGACGGCGCGCCGGGGCTGTGCCGGCTGGAGAAGCGCGGCCACGTGATCAAGGGCTGGGCGGAGATCGAGGTGCTCCCCCAGGGGTCCGGCGCCGTGGTGGTCTGGGTGGAGGAGCTCCGTATCCGGCCGGTTCCCCGGCTGTTCGACCCTCTGGTCGTCCGGGTGGCGCGGCTGGTGTTCGGCCGCGCGCTGGACGGACTCCTCACACGGCCGAGGCCGCCTGCTACGGACAACTGACGGTCCGCCAGCTATGGTGTGCGGGCCCCGCCCCACCCCTCTCCAGCTGGAGGTACGGTCCATGGCACGCCGACTCCGCCCCGTGGAACTCGACTTCGTCCAGTCGGCCCCGCTGCGCCTGGTCTTCTCGGCCGAGTTGTCGGCCTCGCCGCAGGCCTTGTACGAAGCGCTCGCCGAGGATGTCCCGGGCTGGGCCTCGTGGTTCACCGCTGTCAGCTCGGCCACACCCACCCACGGGGGCGCGGGCCGCGAGATCAGGCTCAAAGGCGGCGTCCTCTTCCTCGAGACGATCCTGGCCACGGACCCCGGCGAGCGGTACGCCTACCGCGTCGACGAGACCAACGCACCTGGTCTTCGTGCCCTGTTGGAGGAGTGGCGGATCACCCCCACCGCGAACGGCACCCGGGTGCAGTGGACCTTCGCGGCGGACGCCCCGGCGCCGATGCTCGCCGTCCTGAAGCTGGGCCGCCCGGGGCTGGCCACGTCCTTCCGCGGCGCGGTCCGCAATCTAGGCCGCAGGCTCGCCCGGTCCGCCGCGCAGTGACATGAACCGACGCGGTCAGCCGGGCCAGACGCCGCTGTCCAGGAACTCCTCGATCGCCACGGTGTACGGGGCGATGTCCAGGCCCTGTTCGTCCAGCCAGGCGTCGGAGTAGTACTTGTCGAGGTAGCGGTCGCCCGGGTCACAGAGCAGCGTGACCACGCTCCCCTTGCGCCCGTCGGCCAGCATCTCGCCGATGATCTTCAGCGCGCTCCACAGGCCGGTGCCGGTGGAGCCGCCCGCCTTGCGGCCGATGGCCGCGTCCAGGGCACGTACGGCGGCGACGCTCGCCGCGTCCGGCACCTTCATCATCCGGTCGATGGCCCCGGGCACGAAGCTCGGCTCCATGCGCGGCCGTCCGATGCCCTCGATGCGGGAGCCGCAGTCACTGCTGGCGTGCGGATCGTGGTTCGTCCAGCCGTCGAAGAAACAGGAGTTCTCCGGGTCGGGGACGCAGATACGGGTGTCGTGCTGCATGTAGTGGACGTAGCGGGCGATGGTCGCCGAGGTGCCGCCGGTGCCGGCCGTCGCGACGATCCACGCGGGCTCGGGATAGCGCTCCAACTTCAGCTGCTGGTAGATCGATTCGGCGATGTTGTTGTTGCCGCGCCAGTCGGTCGCCCGTTCCGCGTAGGTGAACTGGTCCATGTAGTGGCCGCCGGTCCGTTCCGCGAGCGCCGCCGACTCCTCGTACATCTTCCGCGAGTCGTCGACGAAGTGGCACTGGCCGCCGTGGAATTCGATCAGCCGGATCTTCTCGGTGCTGGTGGTGCGCGGCATCACCGCGACGAAGGGGACGCCGATCAGCTTGGCGAAGTACGCCTCGGAGACTGCGGTCGAGCCGCTGGACGCCTCAATGACGGGCTTGCCAGGCCGGATCCAGCCATTGCACAGGCCGTACAGGAACAGCGATCGCGCGAGGCGGTGCTTGAGGCTGCCTGTCGGATGGGTGGACTCGTCCTTGAGGTAGAGGTCGATGCCCCACTCCTCGGGCAGCGGGAATCGCAGCAGGTGGGTGTCGGCGGAGCGGTTGGCGTCGGCCTGGACCTTGCGCACCGCCTCCTTCAGCCAGGCCCGGTAATCCGGATTGCTTCGGTCCACATCGACGGTCGGCATCGCCTCGCCCGTCACTGGCTTCTCACTCGTGCTCATGCGCGCCGTTCCTCGTCCTGTCGACTTCGGTCCCCACATGCCACAGTAAGCCCCCCACCTGCACAAACGTTCACTTTGGGCATCCATAGGAGTCACTTGCAGGGCTGGACTTGCCCGGGTCCTTCCACACGTACTGGTGCATACGCCCGGAGTTGTGCAGACTGCCAACAGGAAACGGTGTGAAGGGGCGGAGAGTCCATGGGGATGGCAGAGCCCGAATTCAGCGCTACGGGCGTACGGATCGAACGGTGGCCGCGCTCGCTGACGAAGGCCGGACAAGTGCGGATCAAGGACGGCAGGCTGGCGCTGCTCACCAGCTACGGCCGGGTGATCGAGAGTGCTCCTGTCCGCGGGGTCAGGGCCGGCAAGCCCTGGTTCGCCGATGAGGCGAGCACGGTGGCGACGGTCAACGGCAAGAGGTACCGGCTCACGATGGGACAGCGCAGCCGCAGGCCTGAGGGCCGGGCGCTGGCCGGGCGCTTCCTGGAGGCGCTGCGCGGCGCAGGCGGCACCAGGAGCTGAGAGTAACCACCCGGGTGCTGCGAGTTGCGGGACCGTGGTCAATGGTTCACGCTGGTCTCACATCACTCAGGGTGCACCGGCGGTCACGCTGCGATCCAGCCCGCCGGACAAATCAGCAGCCAGCCAACTGCTGGATCCGATCCTTCGTCTTCTTCCGGACCTCATTCGGGGAGTCGCAGCCGTGATCAGCCAGCCAAGCAGGCACTGCACGGTGGAGCTCCAGGCCCTGCCGTCGCGGATCGGTCAGGTCCGCAGAATCATCTCGGCGCAATTGCGCTACTGGCATCTCGATCCCTTGATCGACCAGGCAGCACTCGGCGTCACCGAGTTGCTGACCAATGTCCACCAGCACGCCGAGCCGGACAAGATGTGCACCGTGGAGATCGAGCTGCTGCTCGACCGGCTCACGGTCTCGGTTCATGACCACGATCCACGTATCCCGACGGTCGAGGACTCCGACCACTTCGCCACCTCCGGCCGCGGGCTCGCGCTGATAGCGGCGGTGAGCGAGAGCTGGGGCGTACGGCCCCAGGGCGACACCGGGAAGAGCGTCTGGTTCACGCTCTCGGCGCCGTCGCCCGTGGCGCTGCCGCCGTATCCGGTGGTGTACGGGGCGACAACCGACGGCCCCTTGTGCAAACACGCCACCGTGCGGTCAACCATCGCGAGCTGAGCGGGGTCCACTGAGCGGGGTCCACTGACCGGGGCTCCGCCCCAGACCCCGGCCCTCAATCGCCGGGCGGCTGGATTTTCTGCCGCACTATTCGGTGGCGATGGCGCGCAGTACGTCCAGGCGGGCGGCGCGGCGCGCGGGCCGCCAGCCCGCAACCGCTCCGGCCAACAGACCGACCAGCGCGACCACCAGGAGCTGCACCGGCGGTACGGCGAACGCGAAGGCGGTGTCGCCGGCGCCCTCGGACGCCTTGACGAGCACCCAGCCGAGCAGTCCGCCGAGCGCCAGGCCACCTGCCGTGCCGAACGCGGCGACCAGCACCGACTCGTAGCGCACCATCGAGCGCAGCTGGCTCCTGGTCTGTCCGACGGCACGCAACAGCCCCAGTTCCCTGGTCCGTTCGTGGATCGCGAGGGTGAGGGTGTTGGCGATGCCGAGCAGCGCGATCACCACGGCGAGCGCGAGCAGGGCGTAGACCAGGGTGAGCATCATGTCGATGGCTCCGGCCGCGGTCTGCGCGTACTCGTCGCGGGTCTGCACCTCGGGATTGCCGTACGCCGCCGCGGTCTTCTCGACCGCCGCGGTGCCGTCGGCGGTGGACACCCCGTCGTTGAAGCTGACGGCGATCAGGGTGTCGGAGTCCTGTCCCCGGTGCGGGGCCCAGGCCTCTCGGGTGATGACATAGTCGCCCGCCAGCTCCGACTGCTCGAAGACCGCGCGGACCGTGAAGGTCTGCTTCTTGCCGTCGGTGAAGGCGAGTTCGGCGGTGGAGCCGGGCTTCCAGCCCCGTTTGTCCGCCTCGGTGTCCGCCACGGCCATGCCGTTCGTGCCGAGCCCGTCGAGCGAGCCCCGCACCGTGCCGAGGTCGAAGGCCCTGCCGAGCGCGACCGGGTCGGTGACGGTGAGCCGGCGTCCCGCGCCGTCGACCTCCGCGACGCCCTTGCCGAGGCCTACCGCGGTCTGCACCTCGGGCTGTGCGGCGATGGCCGGGGCGAGCTTCGGGCTGAGTCCGCTGCCGCCGGCGCCGAACGCCGGGACGCTGACCGCGACATCGCCGGCGAAGGACCGGGAGACCGTCTGGTCCATGGTCGCCTTCAGCGAGGCGCCGAAGACGGTGAACAGGGACACGACAGCGACGCCGGTCATCAGCGCGGTCGCGGTGGCGGCGGTGCGCTTGGGGCTGCGCAGGGCCTTGCGCTTGGCCAGGCTGCCGGAGACTCCGCGCAGCCGGTCGAGGGGCCTGCCCAGGACGCGCACGGCGAGCGAGGAGGCGACAGGACCGAGCACCACGAAGGCGGCCAGGGCCAGCACCGCCCCCGCGGCGGCGAGCCAGAGGGACGGGGATGCGACGACGCCGACCAGGATGATGCCGATACCGGCCAGGGCGACGCCCGTTCCGGCGTACGCACGTGTCCGCGAGGCTGCCGAGTGATCGACGGCCGTCTCGCGCAGCGCTGCCAGCGGTGCGGTGCGCCCGGCGCGTACGGCGGGCATCAGAGCGGAGCCGAGGCAGACGAGCACGCCGACGGCGAGCGGCAGCAGCATCGAGACGCCGCTGATCACCAGGCTGCCTTCCGGGAAGGGGAAACCAATGAGGGGGAAGAGCGCCTGCAGTCCGGCGGCGATGCCGATGCCGCCGAGCAGTCCCGCGGCGGACGCGACCAGTGCGACGACGGCCGCCTCGACGAGCGTCGAGCCGACGACCTGACGGCGGGAGGCGCCGAGCGCGCGCAGCAGCGCGTTCTCACGGGTGCGCTGGGCGATGACGATCGCGAAGGTGTTGTAGATGGAGAAGGTCGCGACCAGCAGCACGATGCCGGAGAAGACCAGCAGCAGGGTGGTGAACAGATTCAGGAACTGACCGGAGATCATGTCCTGGTTCTCTTCGGTGGACTCCTGTCCGGTGATCGCCTCGACTCCCTTGGGGAGTGCGAGCGTCAGCGCGTCCACGAGTTCCTGCTGGCTGATGCCGGGTCCGGCCCGCACCTGGATGGACGCCGCCTCGCCCGGCTTCGGGGTGAGGTACTTCTCGGCGTCGGCCTGGGTCATCCCGGTGTAGGTGACCTGGGCCATGCCGTCCTCGCCGCCGAAGGTGGCCAGGCCGACGACGGTGACCTGCACCGGGTCGGGGGTGCGCAGCACGGTGCGGTCGCCGATCTTCAGCCCGCCCTTGCCGGCGGCACCGCGGTTGACGACGACCTCGCCGCTTCCGGCCGGGGTACGTCCCTCGGCGAGCTGGTACGGGTTGAGCTTCGGGTCGTCGATCCAGTTGCCGGCGACGGTGGGCGGGCCCTGCCCGCCGATGGGCTTGCCGTCCGCGCCGACCAACTGTCCGGCGCCCTGGATGCTGGGCACGGCGGCCGCGACGCCGGGCGTCTTCTCGATCTTCGAGACGAGATCCGTGCGCACGGGCTGCCGGGTGCCCTGGCTCTCGCCGGAGACGGTGACGACGTTGGAGCTGCGGACGACGGCGTCGGTGCCGCCGTTGGCGCCGGCGAACAGCGTGTCGAAGCTGCCGCGCAATGTGTCGCCCATGACGAGGGTGCCCGCCAGGAAGGCGACGCCGAGCAGTACAGCGGTGAACGTCCCGGCGAAACGCCGTTTGTGGGCGCGCAGCGAGTTGAGGCTGATGAGCAGCGAGGCACGGCTGCCACTCATGTCGTCGCCCCTTTGGCCTCGAAGGCCTTCAGCCGGTCGAGGACGCGATCGGCGGTCGGCGCCTCCATCCGGTCGACGAGCCGCCCGTCGGCGAGGAAGACGACCTCGTCGGCGTGCGCGGCGGCGACCGGGTCGTGGGTGACCATGACGACGGTGCGGTCCGTCTGGCGCACTGCCCGGCCGAGCAGCCGCAGCACCTCTTCGCCCGAGCGGGAGTCGAGGTTGCCGGTGGGCTCGTCGGCGAAGACGACGTCCGGCCGGCCGGCGAAGGCGCGGGCCACGGCGACCCTCTGCTGCTGGCCGCCGGAGAGCTCGCTGGGCCGGTGGTGCAGCCGGTCGCGCAGACCGACGGTGTCGACGAGGGCGTCGAGCCACTCCTGGTCGGCCCGCTCCCCCGCCAAGTCCATGGGGAGCGTGATGTTCTCGGCGACGGTGAGGGTGGGGATGAGGTTGAACGCCTGGAAGACGAAGCCGATGCGCTCGCGCCGCAGCAGGGTGAGCCGGCGGTCGTCGAGAGCGCTGAGGTCGGTGTCGCCGACGAGGGCGGAGCCCGAGGTGAGGGTGTCGAGCCCGGCGGCGCAGTGCATCAGCGTCGATTTGCCGGAGCCCGAGGGCCCCATGATCGCTGTGAAGCGGCCGACCGGGAAGTCGACGCTCACCCCGTCCAGGGCCCTCACTTCGGTATCGCCCTTGCCGTAGATCTTCACGGCGTCGACGACCCGGGCTGCGGTGCGGGTCCGGGTGGCGGTGGCGGTCATGCCGCACCGTCCTTGCCCACACGGCCGAACTGCTCGTCCAGGACGGACAGCCGCCGCCAGTACTCGTCCTCGTCGATCTCACCGGCGGCGAAGCGGCGGCCGAGCAGCGCGATCGGCGAGTTCTCGCCGTGCACCGAGCCAGGCCTCTGCGTCGAGCGGGGTCCCTGCCAGGGGCCGCGGCGGCCGCGCCACACTCCGGTGCGGCGCAGAACGGTGACGACGCCGACGACGACGGCCGCCCAGATCAGCGGGAAGAAGAGAATCCACGGGCCTGGCCCGTCTGCGTACGCCAGGGTGTTCATCTCGGCTCAGCTCCTCGGTGGCGATGGTGGTGCGTGGGTTGCCTGTCGCCTTTGAGGCTCCCGCCGGGAGGGGGTCGAAGTCGTCGTACGGCCAGCGGCACTGCGCGTACCACCCGGGGAGTATTCAGGGCTTTCGTGGCTGCTCCCGGTCGCTCTGGATTCTGTACCTACTAGTATGTACAGTGGGCTCATGAGCACACCCGAGCGGCTGATCGAGGCCACCCGCGAGCTGCTGTGGGAGCGCGGCTACGTGGGCACCAGCCCCAAGGCGATCCAGCAGCAGGCCGGGGCCGGCCAGGGCAGCATGTACCACCACTTCACGGGCAAGCCCGATCTGGCGCTGGCCGCGATCCGGCGTACGGCGGACGAGATGCGGGCCACCGCGGAGGCGGCGCTGAGCGGCGAGGGGACCGCGTACGAGCGGATCAGCGCGTATCTGCTGCGGGAGCGCGATGTGCTGCGCGGCTGCCCGGTGGGACGCCTGACGATGGACCCGGACGTCATCGCGAGCGACGAGCTGCGCGCCCCGGTCGACGAGACGCTGGACTGGCTGCGCGGCCGGCTCGGCGCGATCGTCCAGGAGGGCCGGGAGCGAGGAGAGTTGAGTACCGCGCTGGTGCCCGCCGAGATCGCGGCGACGATCGTCGCGACCGTGCAGGGCGGCTATGTGCTGGCTCGCGCGTCCGGCTCGACGGCCGCGTTCGACGCGGCGGTACGGGGACTGCTCACCCTGCTGCGTACGACCGGGAGCGCCTGATGCATGCCATGCAGTACGAAATCACCTTGCCCGCCGATTACGACATGGGGATCATCCGCAAGCGGGTCGCGACGAAGGGGCATCTCCTCGACGACTTCTCCGGGCTCGGCCTCAAGGCGTATCTGATGCGCGAGCGCGGCCACGACTCATCGGTGAATCAGTACGCGCCGTTCTATCTGTGGGCCGCTCCCGAAGGCATGAACCGTTTCCTCTGGGGGCCCGGATTCCAGGGCATCGTCGATGACTTCGGGCGGCCCGAGGTGCAGCACTGGACCGGGCTCGCGTACGAGGAGGGGCCTGCAGCCGCCGCCGCGCCGCGCACCGCCGTGCGGCGCAAGCAGCGGATTCCGCAGCCTGCTCCGCTCGCCGCCGTGATCGAGGAGGCGGTACGGGAGACGCGGCGCCTGGCGCGGCTGGACGGCATGGTGTGCGCGGCACTTGCCGTCGATCCGCGCCACTGGGAGCTGCTGCACTTCACGCTCTGGGAGTACGGAACGCCCGAGGCGACAGGCGACCGCTACGAGGTGCTCCACCTCTCGGCCCCGCAGCGGGACGGGCTCCCCCGCGGGCGGCAGTGGTGACCTCCGGTCGGGGGTCCGCCCCGCGCCATCGCCCTCTGCTGGGCCTAGGGAGCGTCTTCCGGCTCGCCTCCCAGTCGGCGCCGCACGCTTCCTTCGTGGATGAGGCGTCCCACGAGCGCTCCTCCGTAGACGACCACGCCGACACCGACGAGCCAGGACTGGATGACCAGCACGGTCCCGAACGGGCCGTAGGTGACGGCGGTCGACGCGATCAGCGGTGAGAAGACGAGTTGCGAGAAGACCCGCAGGCCGAGCAGGCCCACGGCCGTCGCCGCCGACCCCGGCAGCAGGGCCCGCCAGCGGACCCGGCCGCCGAGCAGCACACGCTGGGACAGCAAGAAGAAGATGCAGGTGCCGATCAGATCTGCCAGGGCGCCCAGGATCGTCTCCCAGAGAGCGTCGGTGGGCACGGGCGTGCTGGCGAAGACCACCAGGGAGAAGACGAGCAGGGCCAGCCAGACGACATGCCGCCACATGGTGTGCCAGCGGGCCGTCGGCAGGTCCCAGACCTTCTCGTAGCCGGTCTGTACCGCCGAACCGAAGGTCAGACCGAACACGGTGAGCGCGGCGAGACCGAACGCGGTCGTACGCTGCAGCGCCTGCCCCGGCAGGCCGAACAGCCGCTCGACCTCGTCCTGGGATGCCTCCGAGACCCCGAGCGCCTGGCCCAGCCAGCGGGCGAAGCCCTGTCCGCTCGCCGGGTCGGCCGCCGCGACAACGATCAGGAGCGGGACAAGCGTCAGAAAGCCGAGTGCGGCGAAGCCCATCGCGCGGTGCATCAGCTCCACCTCGCGGCCGCGGTTCCAGGCGAGCCCGAGGGGTGACGCGAGAATCCTGCTGTGCAGGTTCCGGAGCCGGTGCGCATGGTGCTCCGCGCCGGAAGGCTTCTGGGTCATAGGTCGTCGCCTACCCGAAAGTGCGCCGCGAAGCGTCCATCGTGCCCCCGGACGGGTGTCGTCGCCCGTCAGCCGAGTGCGCCCAGCGGGTCGTCCAGGACCGGCTGCCACGCCAACTCCGCCGCTCCCACCAGACTGTTGTGGTCCAGCGTGCAGGCCAGGATCGGCACTCCGCCGCTGCGACCCCACAGACTGCGGTCGGCAACCACGGCACGCAGTCGCTCGGGGTCGGCGTCGAGGAGCTCGCGGTGCAGCCCGCCGAGGATGATCCGGTCGGGGTTGAGGATGTTGACCAGCCCGGCGAGCCCGAGTCCGAGGCGGTCGATGAGCTCCTCGCCCGCGTTCCGTACGGCCGGGTCGTCGTACTCCGTACGCAGCAGCTGCCGGGACTGCTGCAGCAGCGAGACCTCGGGGCCCGGGTCGCGGCCCGCGGCGGTGAGGAAGGCGAGCGGGTCGGCCTCGACGTCGAGGCAGCCGCGGCTGCCGCAGTGGCAGGGGCGGCCCTCGGGGTTGACGGTGAGATGGCCGACCTCGAGGGCGAGGCCCGAACTACCGGTGTGCAGACGGCCGTCGAGGACGAGCGCGCCGCCGACGCCGCGGTGACCTGTGGCGACGCAGAGCAGATGCTGGGCGCCGCGGCCCGCGCCGTGCCGGTGCTCGGCGAGCGCCGCGAGGTTGACATCGTTGCCGGTGAAGGCGGGGCCCTGGATGCCCGCCGCGCGTACCCGCTCGGCGAAGATGTCCCGGACGGGGGCGCCTGCGGGCCAGGCGAGGTGCAGCGGGTTGAGAGCGGTGCCGTCCGGCTCGGCGACCGCGGAGGGCACGGCGAGGCCCGCGCCCACACACCGTCGCCCGCTCTCGTGCAGCAGGGCCGCGCCCGCGTCGACGACCTCGCCGAGCACCTGGGCGGGGTCGGCTGAGACGGTGACGCAGCCGGGGGCGGTGGCGACGGTGCGGCCGCCTAGTCCGACCAGCGCGGCGCGGAATCCGTCGGCGTGCACCTGGGCGGCGAGGACGACGGGACCCGTGTCGTCGACGGAGAGCCGGTGCGAGGGGCGGCCCTGGGAGCCGGCGGCGGCGCCGGGCCGGGAGTCGACCCGGATGAGGCCGAGCGCTTCGAGTTCCGCGGCCACCGCCCCGGCGGTGGCGCGGGTGACGCCGAGTTCGGCGGTGAGCACGGCGCGGGTGGGCGCACGGCCCGTATGAACCAGTTCCAGCGCGGGGCCGAGCGCGCTGCGGCCCCTCTCCGGCCTTGCTTTGGTGGTCGTCGCCTTGCCGTTCATGGAGGCGAGTCTCCCATGATCCGGGGGCTGAGCAGCCGCCTTGTACGGATCGGTCCCGGGCCCCTATGCTGAGTTTGTGCCGCACCTAAACAAACTACGGACGGCCGTTCCGGGGGGACCCGGCGGAAACCCCGCCCCACCCTCCCTGTTCCGCCTCCGTACCGCGCTGACCGTGTTCTTCGCCCTCGACGGCTTTCTCTTCGCCGGCTGGGTGGTCCGCATCCCCGCCATCAAGCAGCAGACCGGCTCGTCGGCGAGCGATCTGGGGCTGGCGCTGCTCGGGGTCTCGGCGGGCGCGGTGGTGACGATGACGCTGACCGGCCGGCTCTGCCGCCGGTTCGGCAGCCATCCGGTGACCGTCGTCAGCGCCGTACTGCTGTCTTTGAGCATCGCGCTCCCGCCGTTGACGCACTCGGCGCTCACCCTCGGCCTTGTGCTGCTGGTCTTCGGTGCGGCGTACGGCGGAATCAATGTCGCGATGAACAGCGCGGCGGTCGACCTGGTCGCGACCATGCGGCGGCCGGTGATGCCGAGCTTCCACGCGGCGTTCAGCCTCGGCGGCATGATCGGCGCGGGCCTCGGCGGTCTGGTCGCGGGCGGCCTCTCCCCCACCGTGCATCTGCTCACCCTCACCGCCGTCGGCCTGCTGGTCACCGCCGTCGCGGGACCCGTTCTGCTGCGCCACCCGGCACCGCCAGCCGGGCCCACGGCGAAAGAGCCGGTGCCGCGCCGGCTGAAGGGACGTACGCGCCAACTCGTCGTCCTCTTCGGCGTGATCGCGCTCTGCACGGCGTACGGAGAAGGTGCGATGGCCGACTGGGGCGCGCTGCACCTTGAAGAGGATCTGCACGCACACCCCGGCATCGCCGCCGCCGGATACTCCCTCTTCGCGCTGGCCATGACGGCCGGCCGGCTCTCCGGCACGGCCATGCTGGAGCGGCTCGGCCAGACCCGCACCCTTGTCGCGGGCGGCACGACGGCCGCGGCCGGCATGCTGCTCGGCGCGCTCGCGCCCAGCGTGTGGCTCGCGCTGCTGGGCTTCGCCGTCACCGGCCTGGGCCTCGCGAACATCTTCCCGGTGGCGGTGGCCAGGGCGGGCGCGCTGGCCGGCCCCGGCGGGGTCGCGGCCGCGTCCACGCTCGGCTACGGCGGGATGCTGCTCGGGCCGCCCGCGATCGGCTTCCTCGCCGACTGGTTCTCGCTGCCCGTGGCGCTGACGACGGTGGCCGCCCTCGCGGGTGGCGCGGCACTGATGGGGTACACGGCCCGCAATGCGTCGGCGCCGCGGGACAACTGAGTAGGCGTACTCAGGCAGAACCGCCGCCCCGGACCCACCATGGGAGCAATGACGTCCAGGTGGGGAGAAGGCCATGAAGTCTGAACGGCTCGGCACGCTGACGCGACTCGCCTTCGGCAATCGCGCCTCTCAGGCGTATCTGGCGCTGGTCGCCGTGGCGACGGTCTACGTCACGATCGACACCGTCTTCGTCCATCACGAGGACGCCTCGTTCGCCGGCATATGGCTGTTCCTGCTGACCGCTCCGACCGTGTTCGGCTTCTTCGTCGTCGGCTCGATGTTCGGCGAGGCGGTCTCCTCGGCCGCGTGGTTCATGTACACCGCCCTGGTGCTGTCGGTGCTCATCCAGTCCGTCGCCCTCGGTTTCTTCGTACAGCTGCTGCGCGGACGCCCGCGCTCCGCGCACCCCCAGGGGGCTTGAGCCCAGTGGCACAATTTCCCGCATGGAGACCGCCGAGCTGATCAAATCCCTCGTCCGGGAGGGCCAGTTGCTGGCCGCGGCCGCCGTCCAAGCGGGCCCGGGCGCGAGAGTGCCGACGTGCCCCGGCTGGCAGGTGCGGGACGCGCTCAGGCACACGGGCATGGTCCACCGCTGGGCGACGGCCTTCATCACCGAGGGATACGTCGGCTTCCACCCCGCCGATGAGCTGTCGGAGCTCGACGGTGACGAGCTGGTCGAGTGGTTCAGGGACGGTCACGGTCTGCTGGTGGCGGCGCTGAGCGAGGCGCCCGCGGACGTGGAGTGCTGGACCTTCCTGCCCGCGCCGTCGCCACTCGCATTCTGGGCCCGGCGGCAGGCGCACGAGACCACGATCCACCGCGCCGACGTCGAGTCGGCCCTGGGCGGCCAGCCCAGTCCGATCACCGCGGAGTTCGCGGCCGACGGCATCGCCGAGCTGCTGACCGGCTTCCACGCCCGCTCCCGGAGCCGGGTGCGCTCCGAGGCGCCGCGCTCACTGCGCGTGCGGCCGATCGACACCGATGACGTGTGGACCGTATGGGTATCGACGGACGCGCCCCGCACGGAGCCCAGCGAAGAGGGTCCCGCGGACTGCGAGTTGAGCGGCAGGGCCGAGCAGCTCTATCTGACGCTCTGGAACCGGCTGCCGCAGACCGCTGTGTCCGTCACGGGCGACGCGGAGCTCGCGAAGCTGTGGCGCGAGCAGTCCGCCGTCACCTGGTCATAGACGGTCACACGGACTTACGCGTACGGGCCCGGGCTTACTCGGACGGGCCCGGCAGCATCCGGGACAGCACCGCGCGCTGCAGCGGCTGCACCTCGGCATGGCGTGCCCGGCCAGCTTCGGTCAGCGAGACCTGCACACCACGCCGGTCCTTGGGGCACATCCCGCGCATGACAAGGCCGTCCTTCTCCAGCCGCGCGATCAGCCGCGACAGGGCGCTCTGGCTGAGATGGACCCGGGACGCCAGCTCCTGCACGCGAAAGGAACATGCGCCGTCCTCCGCCTGCTCTTCGGCGAGCACATCGAGGACCTCGAAGTCACTGGCGCCGAGCCCGTGCTGATGCAGCTCGCGGTCGAGCTCGCAGATCGTACGGGCATGCAGCGCGAGGACCTCCCGCCACTCATCCGCGAGCGCTCGCTCGGACTTCTTCGCCGCCATGACCGCACGTTAGCAGAAAAGGCCCATTTTGTTGCATCGGAATTAAATGCACTTGCATTCAATGCATGCGCATGTACTGTCCTCTCCATGACCTCTCCGCTCACCGACCCCGTAGTGCAGGAGCGCTGGAGCCCGCGGCTGTGGGGCACCCTGCTCGTGCTCTGCGCCGCGATGTTCCTCGACGCCCTCGACGTCTCGATGGTCGGCGTCGCCCTGCCCTCGATCGCCACCGATCTCGACCTGTCCACCTCGACCCTGCAGTGGATCGTCAGCGGCTACATCCTCGGATACGGCGGCCTCCTGCTGCTCGGCGGCCGCGCCGCCGACCTCCTCGGCCGGCGCCGGGTGTTCCTGATCGCGCTCGCCGTCTTCGCGCTTGCCTCGCTGCTCGGGGGACTCGTCGACTCCGGACCGCTGCTGATCGCCAGCCGCTTCATCAAGGGGCTGAGCGCCGCGTTCACCGCGCCCGCCGGGCTCTCGATCATCACCACGACCTTCAAAGAAGGACCGCAGCGCAACCGCGCGCTCGCCATCTACACCACCTGCGCCGCCACCGGCTTCTCCATGGGCCTGGTGCTGTCCGGGCTGCTCACCGAGGTGAGCTGGCGGCTGACGATGCTGCTGCCCGCGCCCATCGCCCTGATCGCGCTCGTGGCCGGCATCAAGCTGATCCCGCAGAGCAGCCGTGAAGACTCCGGCAAGGGGTACGACGTGCCGGGCGCCGTCACCGGCACGGCCTCGATGCTGCTGCTCGTCTTCACCGTCGTACAGGCCCCCGAAGCGGGCTGGGCCTCGGCCCGCACCCTGCTGTCCTTCCTGGCCGTCGCCGTGCTGCTCACCGCCTTCGTCACCATCGAACGGCGCAGCTCGCACCCGCTGATCCGGCTGGGTGTGCTGCGCGCGGGAAGCCAGATCCGGGCCAATCTCGGCGCGGCCTTCTTCTTCGGCTCGTACGTCGGTTTCCAGTTCCTCGTCACGCAGTACATGCAGTCCCTGCTCGGCTGGTCGGCGCTGCAGACGGCGCTGGCCTTCCTTCCGGCAGGCGCGCTGGTGGCGCTCTCCTCGACGAAGATCGGCTCGGTCGTGGACCGGTTCGGCACGCCACGTGTGATCGCCGTCGGCTTCACGCTGCTGGTGGTCGCGTACGCGCTCTTCCTCCAGATCGACCTCACGCCGAGCTACGCCGCTGTGATCCTGCCGTCGATGCTGCTGCTCGGCGCGGCCTGCGCGCTGGTCTTCCCCTCGCTCAACATCCAGGCCACCAACGGAGTGGAGGACCACGAACAGGGCATGGTCTCCGGCCTGCTGAACACCTCGATCCAGGTCGGCGGGGCCATCTTCCTGGCCGTGGTCACCGCGGTGATCACCGCGGGCGGCAGCGAGGGCGGCTCCCCGCAGGAGGTGCTGGACAGCTTCCGGCCCGGCCTGGTGGTGGTGACGGCGGTCGCGGCGGCCGGACTGCTCATCACGCTGACGGGGCTGCGCACCCGGCGGGGACCCGGTCGCCAAAAGACCGTCCTGGTCGCGAAGTCCGTACCGGATTCCGAGCCCGAGCGGGTGACGGTCGGCGACTGACCGACGCCACGCTCCGGAGGGGGGCGGCGGCCGGCGGGACTCCTTGCCCGTCGGCCGCCGCCCCTGTGACACTTCGGTCATGGGGCGACGTACACAGGCGGACCGGGACGCGATGACAGTCGAGATCGGCTACGCGCTCATCAGCGCAACCCTGGTCGCGGCACTGACCTTCGGTGCGATCGCGGGACCGAAACTGATGTTCACCATGCCGTACGCCGCCGAGCGCGGGCTGCTCGTCGCGGGCGGGGCAGCGGCGGCGATCGCCTTCGTCGTACGCGTCGTGACCGTGCTGTGGCGCTTTCCCGGGCGCACGGTCAGCCGAGCCAGCCCGGTCGCACCAGCCCCGACTCGTAGGCCAGCACCACCAGTTGGGCCCGGTCGCGGGCGCCGAGCTTCACCATGGTGCGGCTCACATGGGTCTTGGCGGTGAGCGGGCTGACGACCAGGCGACGGGCGATCTCCTCGTTGGACAGACCGATGCCGACCAGGGCCATCACCTCGCGCTCCCGTTCGGTGAGCTCGCCAAGGCGCTCGGCGTCCGCGGGCGGCTTGGAGCGGGCCGCGAACTCCGCGATCAGCCGGCGCGTCACGCCCGGGGACAGCAGCGCGTCCCCCTCCACCACCGCCCTTACCGCACGCAGCAGTTCCTCCGGTTCGGTGTCCTTCACCAGGAAGCCCGACGCGCCGGAGCGGATCGCCTCGAAGACGTACTCATCGAGCTCGAAGGTGGTGAGCATGACCACCTTCACGCCGTCCAGCCGCTCGTCGCCGGTGATCCGGCGGGTGGCGGCGAGGCCGTCCAGCCGGGGCATCCGGATGTCCATCAGCACGACATCGGGGCGCAGTTCGCCCACCAGCCGCACCGCCTCCTCGCCGTCGGCGGCCTCGCCCGCCACCTCGATGTCCTGCTGGGCATCGAGCAGCGCCCTGAACCCTGCCCTGACCAGCAGCTGATCGTCGGCGAGCAATACCCGGATCACATCGTCTCCTTAGGCTGCACCGGGAGGTCGGCCCACACCCGGAAACCGCCGTCCGGCCGTGGCCCGGCCTCGATCGTGCCACCGAGCGCGGCGGCCCGCTCCCGCATTCCGACAAGGCCGTTGCCGCTGCCGCCCGCGTCCGATCCGGTGGCCGGGCCTTCGTCGTCGATCCGCAGACCGAGCCGGCCGGGCGCGTAGGTGATCCGCACCCGCGCGGTGCGCGATCCCGAATGCCGTACGACGTTGGTCAGGGCCTCCTGGACGATCCGGAAGGCGGCGAGATCGGTGCCGGGCGGCAGCGCCACACGCTCGCCCTCCGTTACGACCTCGACGCCCAGTCCGGCGCTCGCGGCCTGTTCGACGAGCTCGGGCAGCCGGTCGAGACCGGGCGCGGGCGCGCGCGGGGCGTCTCCGGGCGTACGCAGCGTGTCGAGCACCTGGCGCACCTCGCCCAGCGCCTCCTTGCTCGCCGCCTTGATGGTGGTGAGCGCGGTCCGGGCCTGCTCGGGGTTCGTGTCGAGGAGCGCGAGGCCGACGCCCGCCTGGACGTTGATGACCGAGATGGAGTGCGCGAGGACGTCGTGCAGTTCACGCGCGATCCGCAGCCGCTCCTCGTCGGCGCGGCGCTTCTCGGCGGCGGCGCGCTCCTCGCGCTCACGGGCCCAGACCTCACGACGTACGCGTACGAGCTCGGAGGCCGCGAGGATCGCCACCGCCCAGGCGGCGATGAACAGGTCCTGCCCCCAGGGCGTGGCGTTGTCCTTCTCAGGGGGCAGATATTGGTAGAGCCAGTGCCCGATCAGCACATGCCCCACCCAGAAACCGCCAATCGCCCACCAGGCAGCGCGCCGGTGCCCGGAGACGACGGCCGCGAAAGCGGCCACGGCGAGGATGAAGAGGACCGGTCCGTAGGGATAGCCCGCACCGAAGTAGATGAGCGCCACCGCCGAGACGCCGAAGACGGAGACGACCGGCCATCGGTTGCGCAGCAGCAGCAGGGCGGGGCCCGCCAGCAGCAGCACCCGCGCGAAGGCGTCGAGCGGCTCGCGGTCCGGCTGGCCGTGCGCCGCGAACCCCGACCCCACCATGACGAACACGGCCACTGCGAGGGTCGACGGCCAGGGCAGTCTGGCGGCGTTCCGCCGTGCCTCCCAATGACGCAAGCCCGGTGGTCCGCCCCGTGCCCACGGGGGACCACCGCACATGCCGGTGCGCTGCTCTTCCATAACGGCCACGCTAGACCGGGCCCGGCCGGGCGGGCGTCAGCCAGGCGTGGCGATCACGCGTACTCCCTGCGCAGTACGGCGTCGGGGTCGCGGCCCGCACGAACGGGGGGTGCGGTGGGCGTCGAGAACAGTGGAGATCAAGGCGAAGCCGACGTCGATCCGGTGCAGACTGCTCTCAAGGAGAGCACTGCTCGCGCGCACCAGCTGACGCAGGGAGATCGCCATGTCGCAGGCGCACTACATCAAGCCCGGCCGGTTCGACAACATCCTCAACGGCGCCATCGGCTGGCTCGCCCGCCGCGGTATCAGCCTGATGGGCACCGCTGAGCTCTCCGTACGCGGCCGGACCAGCGGCGAGTGGCGGCGCATCCCGGTCAACCCGCTCCCCTACGAGGGCGGCCCGTACCTGATCTCGGCGCGCGGCCACTCCCAGTGGGTGCGCAATCTGCGCGCCGCGGGCGGCGGGAAGCTCCAAGTCGGCCGCAAGACCCGGCAGTTCACCGCGGTGGAGGTGCCCGACGAGGAGAAGCCCGTCCTGCTGCGCACCTACCTCGAGCGCTGGGGCTGGGAGGTCGGCCGGTTCTTCGGGGAGATCAACGCCAAGTCCACGGACGAGGAGCTGCTCGCCGCGGCGCACAAGCACCCCGTCTTCCGGATCACCGTGACCAAGTGAGCCGGGCAGCCCAGTGCCGCGCCCCGCGCGCTAGGCGCGCCGATCCATCGCTTCCAGCGCCCGCCGCGCCACCGCATGCGTACGCACAATCCCGGCCAGCGTCGTCGACCCGCGCGTGATGTCCGCGAACGCCTTCCACGCGGGTCTGAAGCCGGTGATCGCCGCGTGCAGCAGCCCCGGGCGGCGCTCGAAGAGGGCGAGCATCCGCCGCCCGACCCCCATCTCCACACCCAGTCCCGCCTTGATCGCGAACGCGTAGTTCAGCGCCTGCCGGCGGGCGTCCACGGCATCGTGGGCCTCCGAGATCCGTACCGCCCACTCCCCCGCGAGCCGCCCCGACCGCAGCGCGAAGGAGATGCCCTCCCGGGTCCACGGCTCAAGGAGCCCGGCCGCGTCACCGCAGACCAGCACCCGCCCGCGCGACAGCGGCGAGTCGTCGCTGCGGCACCGGGTCAGGTGCCCCGAGGAGATCGCCGGCTCGAATCCGGCGAGCCCCAGCCGGGCGATGAAGTCCTCCAGATACCGCTTGGTCGCCGCGCCCTCGCCGCGGGCCGAGATCACCCCGACGGTGAGCGTCTGCCCCTTGGGGAACACCCAGCCGTAACTCCCGGGCATCGGTCCCCAGTCGATGAGCACCCGCCCGGCCCAGTCCTCGGCCACCGTCGCCGGCACCGGAATCTCCGCCTCCAGCCCGAGGTCCACCTGGTCGAGCTTCACCCCGACGTGCGCCCCTATCCGGCTGGCACTGCCGTCCGCGCCGACGACCGCGCGCGCGAGCACCGTCTCGCCGTCCGCCAGCACCACGGCGACCGTGCGCCGGTCCGGCACGGCGGGTCCGTGCTGCTCGACCCGGGAGACCGTCGCGCCCGTACGCAGCACGGCGCCGGCCTTCTGTGCCTGCTCGACCAGGCCGGCGTCGAACTCGGGGCGATTGATGAGGCCGAAGAGCATCCGCTTGGAGCGGCGCGTACGCGTCAGCCTGCCGTTCAGCGAGAAGGTGACGGCGTGCACCCTGTCCCGCAGCGGCAGCTCGAAGCCGGGCGGCAGGCTGTCGCGCGAGGGGCCGATGATCCCTCCGCCGCAGGTTTTGTAGCGGGGCAGCTCAGCCTTCTCCAGCAGGAGCACCTGACGGCCCGCGACTGCCGCCGCATAGGCCGCCGAGGCCCCGGCGGGCCCTGCGCCGACCACGACGACATCCCACACCGGCTCGCCGTGCTCTCCCACGGCGTCTGCGTTCTCGCTGCTCACGATCTGCTTCTGCTCCCGATCCGATGCGTGACCATGGTCTCGACGGCATCCTACGGCGCGGTCTCTTCCTGCCCGTGCGAGGATCAACCACACCGTCGCCTTACACACATCGCACAACGTCGCACCCACAAGGAGCGTGCCCATGCCCGCGAATCCGATCGCCGAGACCATCGCCTCACTGATGCCCCGCGCCAAGGCGGAGCTGACCGAGCTGGTGGCCTTCCAATCGGTGGCGGACGAGGCCGTGGCGCCGCGGAGTGAGTGCGAGGCCGCGGCGAACTGGGTGGCCGATGCGCTGCGCACCGAGGGATTCCAGGACGTCACACTGCTCGACACCCCCGACGGTTCGCAGTCGGTGTACGGGCTGCTGCCCGGCCCTGAGGGTGCGCCGACGGTGCTGCTGTACGCGCACTACGACGTGCAGCCGAAGCTGGACGAGTCCGCGTGGGTGACCCCGCCCTTCGAGCTGACCGAGCGGGACGGCCGCTGGTACGGACGTGGTGCCGCCGACTGCAAGGGCGGCTTCATCATGCATCTGCTTGCGCTGCGCGCCCTCAAGACGAACGGCGGCATACCGGTCACCGTGAAGGTGATCGTGGAGGGCTCGGAGGAGCAGGGCACCGGCGGTCTGGAGCAGTACGCCGAGGCGCACCCGGAGCTGCTGACGGCCGATGCCATCGTGATCGGCGACACCGGGAACTTCCGGGTGGGTCTGCCCACCGTGACGGCGACGCTGCGCGGCATGACGATGATCCGCGTCCAGGTCGACACCCTTGAGGGCAATCTGCACTCGGGCCAGTTCGGTGGCGCCGCGCCCGACGCGCTGGCCGCGCTCATCCGCGTACTGGACTCGCTGCGTGCCGAGGACGGCTCGACGGTGATCGACGGACTGCCGGCGCAGGCGCAGTGGGAGGGACTGCAGTACCCCGAGGGCGAGTTCCGCAAGGACGCCAAGGTTCTCGACGGTGTAGGCCTGACCGGCAACGGCACGGTCGCCGACCGTATCTGGGCGCGTCCCGCCGTCACCGTGATCGGCATCGACTGCCACCCGGTGGCCGGCGCGACTCCCTCCATTGCGGCGAGCGCCCGGGCGCAGATCAGCCTGCGGGTGCCGCCCGGCCAGGACGCCGCCGAGGCGACCGAGCTGCTGTTCGCGCACATCGAGAAGCACACGCCGTGGAACGCCCGGGTGTCGATGGAGCAGGTGGGTCAGGGCCAGGCGTTCCAGGCGGACGTCACCAGCCCCGCCTACACCTCGATGGCCGAGGCGATGCGCGTCGCGTACCCGGGAGAAGAGATGCAGGCGTCCGGCATGGGCGGCTCGATTCCGCTCTGCAATACGCTCGCCGCGCTCTACCCCGATACGGAGATCCTGCTGATCGGCCTGAGCGAGCCGGAGGCGCAGATCCACGCGGTGAACGAGTCCGTCTCGCCCGAGGAGCTGGAGCGGCTCTCCGTCGCGGAAGCGCTCTTCCTGGTCAACTACGCCGAGTCCAAGAAGGCTTGAGCGAGCGGGCGAGCGGGCTTGGGCGAGCCGGCTTAAGCGCTCAGCGTAGATCGCCGCAAGCGTAGATCCGTGCGGCGGGCGTACGACGCTGCGTACGTTCGCCGCATGGACTTCATCGAGGTACTGCCTCAACTGCACATGTTCCGCTTCCCGATCGGCCAGGCCTACCTGTGGCGCGACGGCGACGAGCTGACCCTGATCGACGCGGGGAACGTGCACGCCGCACCGGACATCGAGAAGGCGATACGGAGCGCGGGCCAAAGCCCCGGCTCCATCCGCCGCATCGTGCTCACCCACTGCCACCGGGACCATGTGGGCGCGGCCGAGGAGCTGGCGGACCGGTACGGCGCCGAGGTACTGGCCCACCGCCTCGACGCCCCCGTCGTCCGCGGCGAGCGGCCCGTCCCCGAGCCCGTCCTGCTCGACTGGGAGGTTCCGCTGTACGAGCACGGGCTCACGGTGCCGCCGGCCCCGCCCACCCGCGTCGACCACGAGCTCGAGGACGGCGACGAGCTCGGCTTCGGCGACGGGGCCGTGGCGGTCCATGCCCCCGGCCACACCGACGGCTCCATCGGCATCCATCTCCCCCGCCACGGCGTGCTGTTCACGGGCGACTGCGTCGCGGCCGTGGGTCAGGTGATGCTGGGTGTCTTCAATGTGGACCGCACGCGGGCCGAGGCGTCGATGCGCCGCCTTGCCTCGCTCGCGCCGTCCACCGTTTGCTTCGGGCACGGCGATCCCCTCACCGAGGATGCCGCGGCGGTGCTGCGCGCCTCAGCCGACGGGGACGCCGGCCTCTAGGTTGAGCACGGTCCCGCGCTCGCGCGCCCGCAGCGCCCAGCGGAGCCGCTCGTAGCGCGTCGGCGGCAGCAGCTGCGCCGCCTCCTGCTCGCATACGAAGCGCCAGCCGCGCAGCTCCGATCCGGGCAGCAGCACCCGTCCGGCCTCGACGCTGTGCAGCCGGCCGCCGTCGAAGAGCAGCCGCAGCCCGCCGAACCCGGGCGGCCGCGGCGCCTCCCAGTCGACCACCAACAGCCTTGGCACCTCGGCGAGTTCGATGCCGAGCTCTTCGGTCACCTCGCGCATTCCTGCCCGCGCGGGCGCCTCGCCCCGCTCGACGACTCCGCCCGGGAACTCCCAGCCCGGTTTGTAGGTCGGGTCGACGAGGAGCACCCGGTCCTCCTCGTCGAAGAGCAGCACTCCGGCGGCGAGGGTTTCGGCGGTCGGCTCGGACGTCTGCACGATCTCGCAGACCGCGGCGTCCCCGTTCCGTACCGCCTCGGCTATGTGCTCCGCCGTCTCGTGCGGGTCCAGCCGGCTGGTGTCGACGACGTGCGCGTCGGCGCCGATCCAGTCCAGGGCGGCTAGGTAGGGCTCGATGTGGTCGTACGCCCACTGCCTGACGCGCTGGTCGGCGTCCGGGATGTCCGGCTCCTCGCGGGCGGCGATCCGCGCGCGCAGGATCGTTTCCTCCGGTCGAAGCAGCACATGCCGTACGGGAATCCGGCGGGAGGCGAGCCCGCCGAAGATCTCGTCGCGGTACTCCTGACGCAGCAGGGTCATCGGCACCACCAGCACACCGCCGAGCTCGGCCAGCAGCGCCGCCGCGGTGTCCACCACGAGCCGCCGCCAGATCGGCAGATCCTGGTAGTCGCTCACCTCGGCGAGGCGCTTCGGCGGCAGCAGGTGGCGCAAGTGGCCGCCGATGAGTTCGGGGTCGTACAGCGTGCTGTTCGGGATCAGATCGATCAGTTCGCGCGCGGTACTGGTCTTGCCCGCTCCGAACGCACCGTTGATCCAGACGATCACGGTTCCCCCTCTTTCGTAGCCCACAGTGGATTGCCCGCAACACCCTGCCACGGAAACCCGTGTCGGGAGCCGACTGGTTGATCGCGGACGCAATCGCGGACACAACTGTGCCCTTGCTGTTGCCGGTTCACCACAGCCGTCCGGAACCCTGGTGCGTCTCACCATACGAACCGATGACTTCGCCCGACCCGTGACACCGGGATGCGAAGCGCCGTTGGAGCTGGAGAGACAAGGGGGTGCGGGATGCGCCGTACGGTGTTGGAGAGGTTTCCCGCCGGGGGCCCGCGTGGAAGCTGGCCGGCCGAGGAATTCGCCCGGGCCCGCCGGGACGAGGGTCTGGCGGCGGAGGTCGTGATGGACCTCGAAGCGGATGCGTTCCTGGTGGTCCTGCCCAGGCAGACCGCGGACGCGATCACTTAGTGGCGCGGCAGGGCCCCCGTCCCGGACGGGACGGGGGCCGCGCCTGTCAGCCCTTGGTGGAGCCGAGGGTGAGCCCGGCGATGAAGTGCCGCTGCAGCAGCAGGAAGACCAGCAGCGTCGGCAGCGCCACGATCACCGAACCCGCGGCGAGCAGGTTGTAGTCGGTGAAGAACTGGCCGCGGAGGTTGTTCAGCGCCGAGGTGATGGGGAGCTTGTCGCCGTCGGAGATGAAGACGAGCGCCCACAGGAAGTCGTTGTACATCCAGGTGAACTGGAGCGTGCCGAGCGCCGCGAGGGCCGGGCGGCACAGCGGGAGCGTGATGCGCCAGTACTGCGTCCACACACTCGCGCCGTCCACGATCGCCGCTTCCAGGATCTCCTGCGGAAGGGTGCGCATGAAGTTGGCGAGGACGAAGACGCAGAACCCGATCTGGAAACCGACCTGGACGGAGATCACGGCCCAGAACGAGTCGAACATCGTCATCGAGTCGGACATCCAGTACGGCAGCGGAATGCGGTTGAACAGCACGTACAGCGGAGTGACGATCACCTGCTGGGGCAGCAGATTGCCCGCGGTGAAGAGCATCAGCAGCACCATGGAGCCGCGCATCCTCAGTCGCGACACGGCGAAGGCCACGAACGAGGCGAAGAAGAGCGCCAGCAGCACTCCGGGCACAGCGATGATGAGGGTGTTGACGAAGTACTTCATCATCCCCGAGTCGCTGAAGGCCTGCTGGTAGTAGTCGAAGGAGAGCTTCTTCGGCAGTGAGAAGTACCCGTGCTCGGAGGTCTCGTCGTACGGCCTGAGTGAGGCGTAGACCGCGAGAAGCAGCGGCGCGAGGAACGCCAGCGAGACGGTCAGCAGGAAGGCGTGCAGGCCGAGCCGGCCGGGGCGGACCAGGCGCTTGCGGGGTGCCGCGGGAACTGCCGGGGTCGCGGCGGGCGGCGGGGCGGTGTCGAGCGTCATCGGTTCTTCTCCCCACGGATCTCCTGGAACAGATACGTCACGACGAATCCCATGGAGACGAGCAGCAGCACGACGGCGATGGCCGAGCCGAATCCGATCCGGCTGGCCTCGCCGATGATGTTGTCGGTGACGAGGACCGAGAGCAGCTCCAGGCCGTTTCTGCCCTTGTTGACGGCGTAGACGATGTCGAAGGCGCGCAGCGCTTCGATGACGGTGATGACGCCGACGATGACATTGACGGGCCGCAGGGTCGGGAAGACGACGCGGAAGAAGGTCTGCGTCTCGCTCGCCCCGTCGATGGCGGCGGCTTCCTTCAGCGAGGGATCGACCGCTTTCAGCCCGGCCAGGTAGAGGATCATCACATAGCCGGTGTGCCGCCAGGCGGCGGCCAGCAGGATCATCCAGAGATTGAGGTCGGGGTCGCCGAGCCAGTCGGTGGGCGACTCGGTGTCGGCGAGGATCGCGTTGAGCGCGCCCTGGTCGCGGGAGAAGACCAGTTGGGCGATGAAGCCGACGACGGCGAGCGAGAGCACGACCGGCATGTACAGCGTCGACTGATAGAAGCGGCTGAACCGTACGCCCTTGTCGATGAGGACGGCGAGCAGCAGTCCGAACGGGGTGGCGATCAGTCCGAGGAAGGCCAGCCAGAGCAGGTTGTGGCGGGCGGCCGGCCAGAACTGCGGATAGTTGGTGAAGAGGGTCTCGTAGTTCTGCGTGCCGACCCAGGAGATGTCCCCGATGCCGTCCCAACTGGTGAAGGAGAGCACGACGGAAGCGAGAGTCGGCCCCCACACGATGGCCACGTCGAGCAGGATCGGTATGCCCAGCAGCACGCCGAGGACGGCGAGGTCGCGGCGGGTGAACCGCCGCGGCCCTCCTCGTGCGGTGCGCCGCGAGACGCTCACCTTCGTTCGCCCCCCGGTGCCCTTCGGGGCGCCCCGGGCGGCCTGCGGTTCCGGCCTGGGGGTCCCCCCGGGCCCGGAGGGCCGAGGGGGAGGGTCCAGGGGTTGTCCCCCGGGAGATTGCATCAGCGGCACGGGTGGTGACTCCAAGTCGGTCTCGGCCGGCGTCGGTCAGTCTTCGGAGGCGAAGATGGTCTTCTTCTGCCTCTCGATGCTGTTGACCAACCCGTCCACGTCCTTCGGCTTGTTGATGAAGGTCTGAATGGCCGGGATCATCACGGTCGACGAGAAGTCGGGCCTGGTGTCGCGGTCGAGGAACTGCGAGATCTGCTTGGCGCCGGAGACGAGTTCGACGGCCTTCTTCTGCAGCGGGGTGTACTTCGAGAGGTCGGCCTCGTCGCTCACGGCGATGTTGTTGGGGTCACTGGCGAGGTAGATGTCCTCCGCCTTGCCGGTGGCCAGCCACTTCAGCAGGTCCTGGGCGCTCTCCATGTTCTTCGCGTTCTTGAGGTTCTTGGACTTCTTCGCGAGCAGGAAGCCGTCGATGGGCGCCTCGACGGCGTCCTGGCCGTGCTCCGGGTTGATCACCGGGAACGGGAAGAAGTCGATGTCGGCCTGTTCGGCCTTGGGGAACTGCGCGCCGGGGTGCGGGAGTCCGAAGACCGCCATGCCCGTCTGCTTCTTCTGCAGGCTGGTGGCGGCCTCCTGCCAGGTACGGCCGTTGGCGCCGGGCTGGCAGTACGGGAGGATGCTGCGCCAGGTGTCGAAGACGTCCTTGACGCGCTTGTCGGTCCACGCCTCCTTGCCCGCCATGAGGCTCTTGTGGAACTCGTATCCGTTGGTGCGCATGTTGATGTAGTCGAAGGTGCCCATCGCGGGCCAGCCGTCCTTGTCGCAGAACGCGATGGGGACGAGCTTGTCCTTCTGCATCTGCTTGGCGAGCGCTATGTACTCGTCGAGCGTCTTGGGCGCCTGGTAGCCGTACTGCTGGAAGACGCTTTTGCGGTGGAAGACGGCCCACGGGTAGTAGTAGTAGGGCGTGAGGTACTGCTTGCCGTCCTCGCCCGTCGACTGGGCCTTGAGGGCCGGCGAGAAGCCCTGGTAGCTCTGCCAGTTGTCGCTGATGTCGTGCAGCAGCCCCTTCTTGGCGAAGAACTGCATGCGGTAGCCTGCGAACCACATGAAGACATCGTCCGGCTTGCCCTGCAGATAGCGGTTGATGTTCTCCTGGAAGGTGTTGTGGTCAACGGTGTTGACCTTGACCTTCCGGCCGTCCTTGGACTGCTTCGCGTATGCGGCGAAGGCGTCGGCGAACGCCTTCTTCGGCACCGGGTCGGACGAGTTGGACCCCATGGTGATGGTCTTGCCGTCCCCGCCGGGGCCACTGCCGCAGGCAGCGAGCAGCGAGGGCAGCGCGATCGCACCTGCACCCGCCGCCGCACCCCGCAGCAGATTCCGCCGGGACATCCGATGTCCTGCCACCCTCCCGGGCGCGGCAGAACCGTTGAACGATGACTGCGCCATGTCCCCTCCTCCGGGGTGCAACTCAACACAACCCAACGCGAGGATTGGATCCCACTCCCAAGAAGTGGTGTCGTCAAGGGTTTTGGCGAGACATCGAACAACCGTTACCGCATCTCTTCCAACAGACTCCAACACGGCCTACCGTAAACGCTCGCCACTGACAGACACATGCCGTCATCCCAATATGCGCGAGTACGGAGGAACGTTACGATGCGTCACCTTCCCACCCGCACTACCCGCCATAGAGTCGTCGGAGCGCTGGCCGCCGCACTGCTGAGCGCGGCAGGACTGGGCACTCCGGCGATCGCCTCGGGCGCCCCGGCCGCGCCGGCCGAACCCGCACCGGCCGGCGCGCAGCTCGACGAAGGGCTCGCCCTGACCCCTCCGATGGGGTTCAACAACTGGAACACCACCCACTGCCGGGCGGAGTTCAACGAGTCGATGGTCAAGGGAATCGCCGACATCTTCGTCGAGAAAGGGCTCAAGGAGGCCGGGTACGAGTACGTCAATCTGGACGACTGCTGGGCGCTGCCGCAGCGCGACGCGAACGGCAAGCTCGCCCCCGACCCGGCGCGCTTCCCGAACGGCATCAAGGCCGTCGCCGACTACGTCCACGCCAGGGGACTGAAGTTCGGCATCTACACCAGCGCCGGGACCAAGACCTGCAACACCGCCGGTTTCCCCGGCGGGCTCGGCCATGAGTACAGCGACGCGCAGCAGTTCGCCGACTGGGGCGTCGACTACCTCAAGTACGACAACTGCAACAACCAGGGCGTGGACGCCAAACTCCGCTACACCACGATGCGCGAGGCCCTGAAGGCCGCCTCTGAGACAACAGGTCGCCCCATCGTCTACAGCATCTGCGAGTGGGGCCAGAACAAGCCCTGGGAGTGGGCCGCGGACGTCGGACAGCTCTGGCGCACCACCGGAGACATCAGCGACAACTGGGGCTCCATGTTGTCGATCATGAAGAAGAATCTGCCGCTCGCACAGTATGCGGGCCCTGGCCACTGGAACGACCCCGACATGCTGGAGGTCGGCAATGGCGGCATGACCGACACGGAGTACCGCTCCCACTTCTCCATGTGGTCGATCATGGCCGCGCCGCTGCTGATCGGCTCCGATCTGCGCAAGGCGCCCGCCTCCGCGTTTGAGATCCTCGGCAACCGCGAGGTCGTCGCCGTCGACCAGGACCCGCTCGGCAAGCAGGGCACGGTGATCAGCTCCGAGGGCGGCCGCTGGGTGGTGGCCAAGGAGATGCAGGACGGCAGCCGTGCGGTCGCGCTCTTCAACGAGAGCGGCAGCCCGCAGCGGATCGCCACCACGGCGAAGGCAGTCGGACTGCCGGACGCCCCCGGCTACCGGCTGCGCGATCTGTGGCAGCACACCGACGCCAACACCGCGGGGACGATTTCCGCGACCGTGCCCGCGCACGGCACGGTACTGGTGCGCGTCTCGACGGACCGCAAGTGGGCGCTGCTGCCGCCGGCCGTCGAAGTGAGCGCCGACGAAGGCCTGATGGCCGAGGCGGGCCAGACCGGGAAGCTCACCTCGGCCGTCACCGATCTGGGCCGTACGCCCGCGCTTGCCGTCTCCGTCGCACTGACCGGGCCCGAGGGCTGGCGCGTCAAGGCGACGTCCAAGGCCGCCACCGCGGTGCTCACCAGCGGAAGGAAGCTGACGACGGGCTGGGAGATCGCTGTGCCGCCGGGCGCCGCGCCCGGTTCGTACGCACTGACCCTGACGGCGAAGTACCGCTCCCCGACCGGACAGCGGCTGACCGCCGCCGTGCCCGGGAGTGTGCATGTGGTCGTGGCGCCGCCCGCCGGTCAGTCGTATCTCAGCGATCTCGGCGCGCTGAGCGCGGCGAACGGCTGGGGTCCGGTGGAGAAGGACACCAGTAACGGCGAGAGCAAGGCGGGCGACGGAAGGCCGATCACCATCGGCGGCCAGGTCTTCGCCAAGGGTCTGGGCGTGCATGCCGCGAGCGCGGTGGAGTACTACGCCGGTGGCCGGTGCACCACGGTGAGCGCGCAGGTCGGCGTGGACGACGAGAAGGGGACGCGCGGCACGGTCGCCTTCGAGATCTGGGCGGACGGAACGAAGGCCGCGTCGACGGGCATCCTGACCAACGCCATGCCCGCACAGCCGATTTCGGCGGACGTCAGTGGCGCGAAGGTCGTACGTCTGGTGGTCACCGACGGCGGGGACGGTATCGATTCCGACCACGCCGACTGGGCCGATCTCAGGATCGGCTGCTGACCACCGCTGCCGCCTCGCCGTGACGGCCGAGCGAGGCGGCAGCTGCCGCACCCACCAGACCCGCGTCCGTGCCCGTCAGGGCCGGAGCCACGGTCAGCCGCTGTACGAAGGAGAGCGTGGCGTAGTCGCGCAGCGAACGGCGCAGCGGGGCGAAGAGCACCTCGCCCGCGTTCGCCACGCCCCCGCCGATCACCGCGATTTCGATCTCCACGAGGGTCGCGGTGGCGGCGATCCCGGCGGCGAGTGCCTGAGCCGCGCGCTCGAAGGAGGCGACGGCGACCGGGTCTTGGGCCCGGGCCGCGGCGGCCACCGCGGCCGCCGAGGTGTCGCCGTCGGGGCCCGGCTGCCAGCCGCCCTCCAGCGCCCGGCGCGCGATGTTCGGGCCGCTGGCGATGCGCTCGACGCAGCCGCGCGCGCCGCAGGGGCACAGATCGCCGTCGAGGTCGACGCTGATGTGGCCGATGTGTCCGGCGTTGCCGGTGGGCCCGGGGTGAAGCTTCCCGCCGAGGACGAGTCCGCCGCCGACGCCCGTGGAGACCACCATGCACAGCGCGTTGTCGTAGCCGCGGGCCGCACCCTGCCAGTGCTCCGCCGCCGTCATCGCGACACCGTCGCCCACCAGCTCGACGGGCAGACCGCCGACGGCCCTTCGCACCCGCGCGACCAGCGGAAAGTCACGCCAGCCCGGGACATTGACCGGGCTGACCGTGCCGGCGGACGCATCCACCGGACCGGCGCTGCCGATGCCCACGGCCGACGCGCGCGCCCAGAGCGGGGAAACGGCCAGCTCGGCGAGGACTCCCTCGACGGCGCGCATCACCGTCTCGCCGTCCTCCTGGGCAGGTGTCGGGCGCTGGGCCCGCACGAGGATCCTCCCGCTGCCGTCCACCAACGCGCCGGCGATCTTGGTGCCGCCGATGTCGAGCGCGGCGACGAGGTCGGTATGCATCGGTGTCGGATCCCCCGGGGAGCTGGTCGGACCTGCGGATTCAGTAACAGTCTCCATTCCCCTGACAACGTTGTCCAGGGCCTATGCTCGACGCCACACCCTTACACACCCGGACGACGACAGGACAGCGCGCTGTGGCAGAGACCGACCATCCCCTGCCTTCGCCGGGGCGCCCCCGAGGGCCCGAGCCCCGCTACGGCAATCGGCCGACCATGAAAGACGTCGCCGCCCGCGCGGGCGTCGGCCTCAAAACGGTCTCGCGGGTGGTCAATGGGGAGCCGGGTGTCACACCCGACACCGAGCGCCGGGTGCAGGAGGCCATCGAGTCCCTCGGCTTCCGCCGCAACGACAGCGCGCGCGTGCTGCGCAAGGGCCGTACCGCCTCCGTCGGCCTCGTCCTGGAGGACCTCGCAGACCCCTTCTACGGTCCGCTGAGCCGCGCGGTCGAGGAGGTCGCCCGGGCCCATGGCGCGCTGCTCATCAACGGCTCCAGCGCCGAGGACCCGGACCGCGAGCAGGAGCTGGTGCTGGCCCTGTGCGCCCGCCGGGTCGACGGTCTGATCGTGATCCCGGCCGGCCACGACCACCGCTATCTGGAGCCCGAGATCAAGGCGGGCATCGCGACGGTGTTCGTGGACCGCCCGGCCGGGCAGATCGACGCGGACGTGGTGCTCTCCGACAGCTTCGGCGGCGCCCGCGCCGGCGTGGCCCATCTGATCGCCCACGGCCACCGCCGTATCGGCTTCATCGGCGACCAGCCGCGTATCCACACGGCCGTCGAGCGGCTGCGCGGCTACCGCACCGCCATGGAGGACGCCGGGCTCGATGTGGACGAGTCCTGGGTCTCGCTGGGCTCCACCGCGCCGGAGCGGGTGCGGGCCGCCGTCACCGCGATGCTGGCGGGGCCCGACCCGGTCACCGCGGTCTTCGCGGGCAACAACCGGGTGACGGTCACAGCGGTACGGGTCCTGGCCGAGCACCACCGGCCGGTCGCCCTGGTCGGCTTCGACGACATCGAACTCGCCGACCTGCTGGGCATCACGGTCATAGCCCAGGACGCGGCAGCCCTGGGGCGTACCGCCGCGGAACGGCTGTTCCGCCGCCTCGACGGCGTGGACGACGCGCCTTCGCAGGTGGCGCTGGAGACGGTACTCATCCCGCGCGGCTCGGGCGAGATCCCGCCGTCAGCAGACGGGTAGGCCCGGCACCGGCTGGTCGTTGTCGCCGCCCTCGATGTAGACGTCGCTGACGAAGACATTGGTGTTGCCGCTGTCGTCGTCGGTCTTGGCCCACCAGACGTTCGTCCACTGGCCGGAGGTCTCGCGGCGGCCCAGATTCTGCTGGCAGTAGAAGTAGTTGGTGCCCGCATTGAGCACCCCCTTCTCCGTGCCGGACGCGGTGTACGACTTCGCCTGCTTCCAGACCTGGCAGTTGTACTTGCCGCCGCCGATCGAGTGGCAGACGGGCGCCGGGGCCGGGTCCGAACCTCCGGTTGTCGAGCCGCCGTTGGTGGAGGTGCCGCCGCCCGTGGTGGTCGAGCCGCCGGTCGTGCCCGAGGACCCGCCGCTGGTCGAGCCGCCGGTAGAGCCGCCGGAGTCCGATCCTCCGGTTGCCTTGCCGGGCGCGGGCGGCTTGGCGGACTGGCTGGGCGACTTGGTGGCGCCCTGCTCGGTGGGCTTGGTGCTCGGGCTCTGCTTGCCGCCGGAGGCGCTCGCGAGCGGGCCCCCGGGTGCGCTCGAACTCGCCGCCGGACTCTCGGCCCGGCCGCCCGCGACCTGGCCGCCCGATCCGTCACGGTCGACGAGGGCGTACGTCACGCCTCCCCCGGCCAGCAGGACGGCCACGACTCCGGCCGTCACCAGGACCCTCGCCCGACCGCGACCGCGACCGCCGGACGCGGGGGGCGCGGCCGGTGCGGGTGCGGGTATCGGCGCGGGAGGAGCATGCGGGGCCGGGGCCTGCGGCGCCGCGGGGCCGAAGCCGTCGGGCCGGTGCGGCGCCGCGTTGAGCACGGTCGGCACCCGGGTCGCCGGATCCGGTGCGGCCGGCGGCGCTGTCCCCAGCGACACGGTCGAGGTGCCGGTGTCCTGGCCCGCCGCCACGGCAGAGAGCAGCCGCGCCGCGGTGTCCGCGTCGGGGCGCCGCGCCGGGTCCTTGTGCATCAGCTCCCGCAGTACGGGTCCGAGCGCGCCGGCCCGCAGCGGCTCGGGCAGCGGCTCCACGACGATCGCGTTCAGCGTCGACCAGGTGGAGGTGCGGCGGAACGGGGCCGCGCCCTCCACTGCTGCGTACAGCGTGGCGCCGAGCGCCCAGATGTCGGACGCGGGACCGGGGTCCTGGCCCTGGGCGCGCTCGGGCGCCAAGTAGTCGAGCGAGCCGACCAGTTCGCCGCTGCGCGTCAGATGGGTGGTCGCGCCGTCGCCCGGGTCGTCCATCGCCGCGATGCCGAAGTCCGTGAGCACCACCCGGCCCCCGCGGTCCAGCAGCACATTGCCGGGCTTCACGTCGCGATGCAGCACCCCGGCGCGGTGGGCGGCGCCCAGCGCCTCCATCACCTTGGCTCCGATGGCGGCCACCTCGCGCGCGTCCATGACGCCGCGCTCGCTGAGCACATCGTCCAGCGAGGGGCCGTCGATGAGCTCCATCACGATGACCGGACGACCCTCGTGTTCGGTGACGTCGTGGACGGCGATGACCGCGGGGTGGCGTACGCGGGCCGCCGCGCGGGCCTCGCGCTGCATCCGCACTCTGAGGTCGGCCAGTTCGGGGCCCGACGAGTCGCTGTAGGTGCGTAGTTCCTTGACGGCGACTTCGCGGCCGAGTACCTCGTCGACGGCGCGCCAGACGACGCCCATGCCGCCGCGGCCCAGCTGTTCGATCACCCGGTAACGGCCGGCGAGCCGCTCGTTCTCCCCCGAAGACACCGCTGCCCCGATCCTTGTTGCGACTGTGGTCGCGTACAGACTAGGGGGCAGCGGTGACAGCAGCGCCGACTGTTACTTGGCTGTGGCCGTGAGGTCCCCGCGGCGCGGTGCGGCGAAGCCGTCGAGATCAGCGCGCGTGAGTCCGGTGAGCCGGGCGACTTCGGCGGTGTCGAGGGCGCCGCAGTCGATGCCGCGCAGCAGATAGCTGCTCAGCGCCTTGGCGGTGGCGGGCTCGTCCATGACGTCGCCGCCCGCGTGGTTGGCGTACGCGGACAGCCGCGCGGCGGCCTGCTCGAAGCCCTCGCGGTAGAAGGCGAACACGGCGGCGTAGCGGGTCGGCAGATGGCCGGGGTGCATGTCCCAGCCCTGGTAGTAGGCGCGGGCCAGGGCTCGGCGGGTCAGGCCGTAGTGCAGCCGCCAGGCGTCGTGGACCTTCTCGGTGGTGCCGACCGGAAGGACGTTTGTGGAGCCGTCCGAGACGCGAACGCCGGTGCCCGCGGCCGCGACCTGCATGACGGCCTTGGCGTGGTCGGCGGCCGGGTGGTCGCCGGCCTGGTAGGCGGCGCTGACGCCGAGGCAGGCGCTGTAGTCGAAGGTGCCGTAGTGCAGTCCGGTGACCCGGCCCTCGGCGGCGTCGATCATCCGCGCCACGGCGGCGGTGCCGTCGGCGGCGAGGATGGACTGGCTGGTCTCGATCTGGATCTCGAAGCCGATCCGGCCCGCGTCCAGACCGCGCGCCTTCTCGAACTCCTCCAGCAGCCGCACCATCGCGGTGACCTGCTCGGTGTAGGTGACCTTGGGGAGGGTCAGGACGAGGCCGTCGGGCAGCCCGTCGGCCTCGATGAGGCCGGTGAGGAAGATGTCGAGGGTGCGGATGCCCCGGTCGCGTACGGCGGCCTCCATGCACTTCATACGGATGCCCATGTACGGGGCGGCGGTGCCCTGCGCATACGCCTCGGTGATCAGGCGGGCGGCGCGGGCGGCGTGCGCGTCCTCCTCGGCGTCGCCGCGGCCGCCGTAGCCGTCCTCGAAGTCGATGCGCAGGTCCTCGACGGGCTCGCGCTCCAGCTTGGCCCGTACGCGGTCGTACACCGGGACCGCGAGTTCGTCGGAGAGGCCGAGGACGGCGGCGAGGGACGCGGCGTCCGGGGCGTGCTCGTCGAGCGCGGCGAGCGCCTGGTCGCCCCAGGAACGGATGGTGTCGGAGGCGAAGACATCACCGGGTACGTAGACCGTGTGAACGGGCTGGCGAGTGCCGGGGTCTCCCGGGTAGCGGCGGGCGAGCTCCGCGTCCACCGGCGCGAGGGAGGCGCTGATTTCCTCGCTGACCGCTCCGGCGAGGCTCGTTGCCACCTTCTCCTGCTGACCCATCCTGCACCCTCCTATTTTCCGCACCACGGAATCAACAATCCGTATGGCGAAGTTAGTCGGCGGTTACGACCTGCGTCAATGGTCCCCCGTAACAGACTGGGGCCGCGCGGTGAAGATCACCGCGCGGCCCCAGGCCGTACAGAAAGCGGAGGTCAGCCCTTGCGCGTCTGGACCTCTTCGGTCAGCTGCGGGACGACCTCGAAGAGGTCGCCGACCACGCCGTAGTCGACCAGGTCGAAGATCGGGGCCTCGGCGTCCTTGTTGATGGCCACGATGGTCTTCGAGGTCTGCATGCCTGCCCGGTGCTGGATCGCGCCGGAGATGCCCGAGGCGATGTACAGCTGCGGGGAGACCGACTTGCCGGTCTGGCCGACCTGGTTGGAGTGCGGGTACCAGCCGGCGTCCACCGCGGCGCGCGAGGCGCCGACAGCCGCGCCGAGCGAGTCGGCCAGCGCCTCGATGATGTGGAAGTTCTCGGCGCCGTTGACACCGCGGCCGCCGGAGACCACGATCGCGGCCTCGGTCAGCTCGGGGCGGCCGGTGGACTCGCGCGGGGTGCGGGAGACGACCTTGGTGCCGGTGGCCTTCTCGGAGAAGGAGACGGCGAGCGCCTCGACGGCGCCCGCGGCCGGAGCGGCCTCCACGGCGGCCGAGTTCGGCTTGACCGTGATGACCGGGGTGCCCTTGGAGACACGGGACTTGGTGGTGAAGGAGGCGGCGAACGCGGACTGCGTGGCCACCGGGCCCTCGTCGCCGGCCTCGAGGTCGACGGCGTCGGTGATGATGCCGGAGCCGATGCGGACCGCGAGGCGGGCCGCGATCTCCTTGCCCTCTGCGGAGGACGGGACGAGCACGGCGGCCGGCGAGACGGCCTCGTACGCGGCCTGCAGCGCGTCCACCTTCGGTACGACGAGGTAGTCGGCGAACTCGGGGGCGTCGGCGGTCAGGACCTTGACCGCGCCGTGCTCGGCAAGCGCGGGGGCGGTGGCCTCGGCGCCGGAGCCGAGGGCGACGGCGACCGGCTCGCCGATGCGGCGGGCGAGGGTCAGCAGCTCGAGGGTGGGCTTGCGGACGGCGCCGTCCACGTGGTCGACAAAGACGAGAACTTCAGCCATGGGATTGCTCTCCTGCGAATGCGAAGTATCTGGGGGCGGTTGGGATATGACCGAAGCTCAGATGAACTTCTGGCTCGCGAGGAACTCCGCGAGCTGCTTGCCGCCCTCGCCCTCGTCCTTGACGATCGTGCCGGCGGTGCGGGCCGGACGCTCGGCGGCCGAGTCCACAGCGGTCCAGGCGCCCTCGAGGCCGACCTCGTCGGCGTCGATCTCGAGGTCCTCCAGGTCCAGGGACTCCACCGGCTTCTTCTTGGCGGCCATGATGCCCTTGAAGGACGGGTAGCGAGCCTCGCCCGACTGGTCCGTCACGGACACGACGGCCGGCAGGGACGCCTCGAGCTGCTCGCTCGCGGTGTCGCCGTCACGGCGGCCCTTCACGACGCCGTCCGCGACGGAGACCTCGGAGAGCAGCGTGACCTGCGGAACGCCCAGGCGCTCGGCGAGAATCGCCGGCAGCACGCCCATGGTGCCGTCCGTCGAGGCCATACCGGCGATGACCAGGTCGTAACCGGTCTTCTCGATCGCCTTGGCGAGCACCAGCGAGGTGCCCATGACGTCGCTGCCGTGCAGGTCGTCGTCCTCGACGTGGACGGCCTTGTCGGCACCCATGGACAGAGCCTTGCGCAGCGCGTCCTTGGCGTCCTCGGGACCGACGGTGAGCACGGTGATCTCCGCGTCGTCCGCCTCGTCGGCGATCTGCAGCGCCTGCTCGACCGCGTACTCATCCAGCTCCGACAGCAGGCCGTCGACGTCGTCGCGGTCGACGGTCAGGTCATCGGCGAAGTGCCGGTCGCCGGTGGCGTCGGGCACGTACTTCACACAGACAACGATCCTCAAGCTCACGCCGGCTCTCCTACTGCATCGTCTCTACTGGGCTGCCTTGCACGCAGCATAGGCGTCTGACGGGGCGGATCCCGGTCGGGGCGGGCCGCGCTCCGAACGAAATATTACTCGCCAGTACTCTCAGTACATCCAGTTCATCGTCAGTAAGCAAGCGCTTTGTACTGTGACCTTGCCAACGCTCCGTAACCGGCGGCTCCCAGAAACTCTCAGTCCTTCAGCCCGTTGAAGCGTCCCTGGTGGTAGAGCAGCGGCCGGCCGCCTCCGGCGGGGTCGCCGACGACGGCCTCGGCGATCACGATGCGATGATCCCCGGCCGGGACGCGGTTGATGATCCGGCACACCAGCCACGCCAGTACGCCGTCGAGCACCGGAACGCCCTCGGGGCCGCTGCGCCAGCCGGTGGGCGGCGCGAAGCGGTCGGCGCCGCTGCGGGCGAAGGTGGCGGCCAGATCCTGCTGGTGGTCGCCGAGTATGTGTACGCCGATGTGCTCGGCCCGGGCGATCACCGGCCAGCTGGAGGACGACGTACCCACGCCGAAGGAGATCAACGGCGGCTCGGCGGCTACCGAGTTGAGAGAGGTGGCGGTGAATCCGACGGGGTGGTCACCCTGGGCGGTGATCACCGCGACGCCCGCGGCGTGCTGCCGGAAGACGGAGCGGAGCAGGTCGGGCGAGGCCAGCTGAGGTGTGCCTAGTTCGGGCGAAGCCGTCATGGAGTTGTCCTTCTGCAAGGGATGCGAACGGGGCGGCCGTGGCTGCTCAGACAGCCGGACAGCGCGCACTCGCGTTCCGCGCGAGGTCGATGTGAGCCCGCCCGTAGAGAAGGAGTTCTGGAAGCACAGCGTCAGCGTGACGATGCATGGCGCGTGCAGTCAAGTGCGTTCCAGCATGTGCGACACGGGTCACGAGGTGTCACACCGCCTGACCGAGCGCGGCGATCACATCCGCCTTGCGCGGCTGGCCGGAGGCCCGGGTGACGATGTTGCCGCCCGCGTCGAGCACCAGCACGGTGGGCGTCTTGAGGATGCCCAGCTCCCGCACCAGGGCGAGCCGCTCCTCCGCGTCGATCTCGACATGGGTGACTCCGTCGACCATGTCCGCGATTTCGGCGAGGGTGCGCCTCGTCGCCCGGCACGGCTGGCAGAACGCGCTGGAGAACTGGACGAGCGTCGCCCGCTGCCCCAGGTCCGCGCCGAGTTCGGCCACGCCGAGCCGTCTGTGAGCGTCCCGACCCCGCACCTTCAGCCTCCCGCCGTTTCGCCGCTGCCACAGCCCGAAGGCGCTCGCCGCCGCGAGCACCACCGCACACACCACAAGTCCAGTCATCCCCGGGTGCAGCGTTCACAGGACCGTAAAGATTCCCGCGCCCGCACCACGGATCCGCTGCGCGATGCTGAGGGCATGGACATCGACGTCAGGGGGCCGCGTTTCGGGGCCGCCGTCACCACGGTCGTACTCGCCGCCGTTCTCGTCACGGGCAGCGGCGCCCTGCTCGGCTGGCAGGCGCTCTGCTTCGCCGCGGGTGCGGCATTCGGCGTGCAGCGTTCTCCGTACGGATGGCTCTTCCGCACCGCGGTACGGCCGAGGCTCGGGCCGCCGGCGGAGCTGGAGTCGCCCGCGCCGCCGCGGTTCGCGCAGGGTGTGGGGCTGGCCTTCGCCCTGATCGGGCTGGTCGGGTATTTCTGGGGACCGTCGTGGCTCGCTCTCGTCGCGACCGGATGCGCGCTTGCCGCCGCGTTCCTCAACGCCGTATTCGGGTACTGCCTGGGGTGCGAGATGTATCTGGTGCTGCGCCGGGCGACTGCTGTCCGGTCATGATGTGACAAGAACGGCGTGAGAAGAATCTCGCCCGCCCAAGGCGCCAGGACTGGTCAGCACGCCGCGTATGCGGCACGATCTGCCCAATGCCGAAAACCTACGGCTGCGTAACTTCCGCCGGGAGAACCCTCCCCGGGCACAACAGAAGGGCCCTCTCCAGATGGCAGAGCTCGTCTATCGGCCGGTCGTCGGCGCCGCTCTCACGCTGTTCAAGGCGCTGGACCTGAAGATCGACACTCAGGGATCGGAGAACATCCCGCGCTCTGGCGGTGCTGTGCTGGTCAGCAATCACATCAGCTATCTGGACTTCATCTTCACCGGCCTCGCGGCGCTGCCCCAGAGGCGCCTGGTGCGCTTCATGGCGAAGGACTCCGTCTTCCGGCACAGGATCTCCGGCCCGCTGATGCGCGGCATGAAGCACATTCCGGTGGACCGCAAGCAGGGTGAGGCGGCCTACTCGCACGCGCTGGACTCGCTGCGCTCGGGCGAGATCATCGGTGTCTTCCCCGAGGCGACGATCTCCCAGTCGTTCACCCTCAAGTCCTTCAAGTCGGGTGCGGCCCGGCTGGCCCAGGAGGCCGGCGTTCCGCTGATCCCGATGGCGCTGTGGGGTACCCAGCGGATCTGGACGAAGGGCCGCCCGCGCAACTTCAGGCGCAGCCACATCCCGGTGACGATCCGGGTGGGCGAGCCCGTGGAGGCACCTGCCGACCAGTACGCGGGCGCGATCACGCGACGGCTGCGCGAGCGGGTGCAGGAGCTTCTCGAAGCCGCGCAGCGTGCCTATCCCGTACGCCCCAAGGACGCGAGCGACACCTGGTGGGTGCCCGCGCACCTCGGGGGTACGGCGCCGACTCCGGCCGAGGTCCGCGAGGCCGGCTGAAGCGTCACACCCCTGCCTGCGGCGGCCGGACGGTGATCCGCGCTCCGGGGCTCAACTTCTCGAGCGACTCGGCGAGTTCGGCGGCTGCGGCCTCGAGCTCGCCGGTCGTCATGGGGGCCATACCCTCCAGCAGGAAGAGCGCGTTCACCGACTCCTCGGTGAGCCGGGTGCGTACTCCCTGACGCCAGTTCCAGCGCCGGCAGGTGACGCCTTCGTCGTCGCACCAGACGACCTCGCCGGCGTCCGGGTGCTCCACGGTCTCCTCGCCGCCCGCGACGGTGACGAACGGCTCCTGGCCGGTGGCGCGTACGAGCCGCATCCCGCCCTTGATGTGGTCGGTGTCCTCGCCGCCGACCGGAACGAGATGGGCCACGCTGATCGCGTTGTAGAGGTCGACCAGCACATTGATGCGCGGCAGCCCGCCGTCGGCGAGCGCCCGCTTGGCCAGCGCCTCGGCGGAGTTGCGGGTACGGGACGGCTTGGCGCCGAAGGCGGAGTACGCGGCGCGCCAGGCGGCCATGTGGGGGTCCTCGTGCGGGGCGCGACCGTCCAGACGCGCGGCGAGTCGGCGTGCGGCGTCGTCGAGCAGGGCCGAACTGTCGGCGTTGCTGGGCCCGTTGACCAGGCCGCGCGCCTCGACCGCGAGATGGATGAAGCCGGGCGCGAGGTCCCTGACCTCGTCGGAGACGGTGAGTGTGAGCGTCATGGTCGGGGATGCCTCACAGTTCGGTGGGGAGTTGGAGCCATAGCGACTCACGGTCCGACGCGGTCTGGAGCGCTTGGAGCACAGCCGGGTGCGGTGCAGCATAGAGTACCGGATAGTCCACATCATTGGACCCCGGTTGCACCGAAAAGGCCAGCCGCTCCACATCGGGGGAGAACTGCGCGTCGACTCCGGGCTTGTTCCCGCGCGGATCCTGCCGCGACCACCGCGCCCGCCCCGGCAGTTGCACAGCCACGAGCCCGTGGACAACACCCAGTCGCTGGTAGCAGAGGGCGGTAGGGATGCCTTGCGCGCGCAGCAGTGCGGTCAGCGCATGGGCTTTGGCGTAGCAGATGCCGGTCCGCTGCTCCAGCACGTCCGAGGCGCGCCAGGTGACGCGCATGTCCCCCGCATCGTGCGAGTGCGGGATGGTGTCGCGTACGAACTCGAAGGCCGCCTTGGCGTATGCGTATGCATCAGCACCATCGGTACGCAGGCGGCCGGCCGTCTCGCGTACCAGCGGGTGTTCATGGTCGATCGCCTCGTCGACGGCGAGATAAGCGGCCAGTTCAGGGTTCTGCTGGATCAGCTCCATGGCCGCCGACCCTAAAGAAGTGGCCGACCGGAAGTCAATCATTTTCCGATCGGCCACATATCTATGCAATACCCGAGGCTACTTGGCCATCTCTTCCTTCAGCGCCTGCACGAAGGCGTCCACATCGTCCTCGGTGGTGTCGAAGGAGCACATCCAGCGGACGTCGCCGGCCGCCTCGTTCCAGAAGTAGAAGCGGAAACGCTTCTGCAGCCGCTCGCTCACATCGTGCGGGAGGCGCGCGAAGACGGCGTTGGCCTGGACGGGGTGGAGGATCTCCACACCGTCGACGCCGCGGACGCCCGCGGCCAGCCGCTGGGCCATGGTGTTGGCGTGCCGGGCGTTGCGCAGCCACAGATCGCGCGCCAGCAGGGCCTCCAACTGGACCGATACGAAGCGCATCTTGGAGGCGAGCTGCATCGACATCTTCCGCAGATGCTTCATATGACTCACCGCGTCCGGGTTGAGGACGACGACGGCCTCGCCGAACACCATGCCGTTCTTCGTGCCCCCGAAGGAGAGCACGTCGACGCCGACGGCATTGGTGAAGGTCCGCATGGGGACGTTCAGCGACGCCGCGGCGTTCGCTATCCGAGCCCCGTCCAGATGGACCTTCATGCCCCGCTCGTGGGCGTGCTCGCAGATCGCCCGGATCTCGGCGGGGGTGTAAACCGTGCCCAGCTCGGTGTTCTGGGTGATCGACACGACCTGCGGCATCGCCCGGTGCTCGTCGTCCCAGCCGTACGCCTGCCGGTCGATGAGCTCTGGCGTGAGCTTGCCGTCCGGGGTCGGTACGGTCAGCAGCTTCAGCCCGCCCATCCGCTCCGGCGCGCCGCCCTCGTCGACGTTGATGTGCGCGGTCTCGGCGCAGATCACCGCGCCCCAGCGGTCGGTGAGCGCCTGGAGCGCCGTGACGTTGGAGCCGGTGCCGTTGAAGACCGGGAAGGCCTCGGCCGTCGGCCCGAAGTGGCTGTGCATGACCCGCTGGAGGTGCTCGGTGTACACGTCCTCGCCATAGGCGATCTGGTGACCGCCGTTGGCGACGGCGAGCGCCGCGAGGATCTCGGGGTGCGCGCCCGCGTAGTTGTCGCTGGCGAAGCCGCGTACCTCGGGGTCGTGATGGCGTCGGGCGTCGGTCTTCACGGTTTGGGGGTCAGCCACAGGCGCTGTCCATTCACTTCCCGGGCGGGCCGGTCCCAGACTCCGGCGATGGCCTCGGCCAGTTCCGTCACGTCCGTGAAGCCCGCGAACTTCGCATTCGGGCGCTCGGCGCGCATGGCGTCGTGCACCAGTGCCTTGACGACCAGGATCGCAGCCGCGGCCTTCGGCCCCTCCTCGCCCCCCGCCTTGCGGAAGGAGTCGGCAAGCGCGAGCGTCCACGCCTCGGCCGCCGCCTTGGACGCGGAATACGCCGCGTTGCCCGCGGTCGGCTTGCTGGCGCCGGCCGCGCTGATCAGCACAAAGCGGCCACGGTCGCTGCGCAGCAGCCCGTCGTGGAAGGCGAGCGATGTGTGCTGCACCGTGCGGATCAGCAGCTTCTCGAGGAGCTGCCAGTCGGCGAGGGCGGTCTCGGCGAAGGTGGCGCTGCCGCGCCAGCCGCCGACGAGATGGACCAGACCGTCGATCCTGCCGAACTCCTTCTCGGTCTTGTCCGCCCACTCCCGGGTGGCGTTCGGATCGAGCAGGTCGACAGTGTCCCCGGTGACGGTCGCGCCGCCGTGCGCGTACCGAGCGGCGTCGACGGCCTCGGCCAGCCGCCCGGGATCCGCGTCGGAGGCCACGACTGTCGCACCGGCCTCGGCCAGCCGCAGCAAGGCGGCCCGGCCCGCCGGGCCCGCAGCTCCGGCGACCGCGACCACGGCGCCCTCCAGCCGACTGTTCCCGTTTCCGTTCATGGTCCCAGTCTCCTCCGTACGAGAGCTCACGCAGCCACCTGCTCAGCAGTCTCCGCGGTGATCCCCTTGGTGGAGGCGATCACGGACTTCAGCTTCTTGGAGAGCGCCTCATAGAACATGCTGAGCGGAAACTCGTCAGGAAGCACGTCGTCGACGAGCTTGCGCGGAGGCTGTGACAGATCGAGGGCGTCCGGGCCCTTGGCCCAGCGCGAGCCGGGGTGCGGTGCAAGGTACGTCGAGACCAGGTCGTACGCGGCGAACCAGTGGACCAGCTTGGGGCGGTCGATACCGTCGCGGTAGAGCTTCTCGATCTCGGCGCAGAGCTCGTTGGTGACCTGCGGCGCGCGCTCCCAGTCGATCTTCAGGGTGTTGTCGGTCCAGCGCACCACATCGTGCTTGTGGAGGTACGCGAAGAGCAGCTGGCCGCCGAGCCCGTCGTAGTTGCGCACCCGGTCACCCGTGACCGGGAAGCGGAACATCCGGTCGAACAGCACCGCGTACTGCACATCACGGCCGTGCTGGTTGCCCTCGGCCTCCAGCTTCACGGCCTCCTTGAAGGCGGTGAGGTCGCAGCGCAGCTCCTCCAGGCCGTACATCCAGAACGGCTGGCGCTGCTTGATCATGAACGGGTCGAAGGGCAGGTCGCCGTGGCTGTGGGTGCGGTCGTGGACCATGTCCCAGAGCACGAAGGCCTGCTCGCAGCGCGACTGGTCACCGATCATCTCCAGGATGTCGTCAGGGACTTCGAGGCCGAGGATGCGTACGGCCTCCGTGGTGACGGCGCGAAAACGGGCAGCCTCGCGGTCGCAGAAGATGCCGCCCCAGGTGAATCGCTCGGGGGCTTCGCGCACGGCGATGGTCTCCGGGAAAAGGACCGCGGAGTTGGTGTCGTAGCCCGCGGTGAAGTCCTCGAAGGTGATGCCGCAGAAGAGGGGGTTGTCGTAGCGGGTGCGCTCCAGCTCGGCGAGCCACTCGGGCCAGACCATGCGCAGCACGACCGCCTCAAGGTTGCGGTCCGGGTTGCCGTTCTGCGTGTACATGGGGAAGAGGACCAGGTGCTGCAGTCCGTCGGCGCGGGTGGCGGCGGGCTGGAAGGCAAGCAGCGAGTCCAGGAAGTCGGGGACGTCGAAGGCGTTGTCGGCCCACTTGTGCAGATCGGCAACGAGCGCGCGGTGGTACGCGGCGTCGTGCGGGAGCAGCGCGGCGAGCTCCTCCACGGCGTCGATCACGCGGTCGAGCGCGGCTTCGGCGGTGACGCGGGCGGGGGCGCCCTCGGCGTCGAAGTCGATGGAGCCGTCCTTGGACTGCCAGGGGCGGATCTCCTCGACGGCATTCTTGAGCGTCGGCCATGCCGGGTGGTCGATCACCCGGGCGGTTTGGGATATGCCCTCTGGGGCAGCGGTCTGCACAAGAATTTCCGTCATGTCACTTCCTTCACAGGAGAACCTCGCGTCAAGACACCGTATCTGTGTGTGGTTCTTCCGTACAAGTAGGACCTTGGGAAATTATCCTGCCCAACCCCCATGATCACCGAAGTTTTTGCGGTCGGGGGTCGTTCAGGCGATTGCTTCGACTAAGCCGTCAGCTGAGCGCGACCTCGCGTCAAGCCGCGCAGGACGCGCCCACGAGCGGGTGACGCGGCCGGCTGCGGGGGGCCCGCCATGGGTAGGACAGAAGAGTCCGCCCCTCGCCCGCCTCTCCCGGAGCCTTATCGCGTGAGCACCCGTGCCGTCCTTGTCGCAGCCCTCATCACCGGTTTCGTCCTGGGGATCGCGGGGGCCAGAGCGGACCACTCCACTCCCCCTCGCGAGACCGGTCCCATCGCGGAGGCGGGCCGTTAGGCTGCGTGATTGCCGCGCGGCTGCCGGGATGCGCCTCGCGGGAGCCGCCGTCGACGGAAGCGAGAGAATCTTGACTTTCCTCACCATCGGTCATCGCGGGGTCATGGGCGTCGAGCCGGAGAACACCCTGCGCTCCTTCGTCCGCGCCGAACAGGCCGGAATGGACGCCATCGAACTGGATCTGCATCTCACCAAGGACGGCGCGCTCGCCGTCATGCACGACGCCGACGTGGACCGTACGACCGACGGAAAGGGCCCGATCGCCGACAAGACCCTCGCCGAGCTGCGGGAGCTCGACGCGGGCAGTGGCGAGCGGGTGCCGGTCTTCGAGGAGGTGCTCGACGCCGTGCGGGCACCGCTCCAGGCGGAGATCAAGGACGTGGCCGCGGCCCGGGCACTGGCCGAGGTGATGCTCAGCCGCGATCTCGTGCACCGCGTCGAGGTGTCGTCATTCCACGACGACGCGGTCGCCGAGATCGCGGGTCTGGTGCCCGGTGTACGGACGGTGCTCATCGCCAGCCGATGGGGCGCCGACGTGGTGGACCGTGCCAAGGCGGTGGGCGCTGCCTCCCTCGCGCTGAACATCCGCAGGCTGACCCTGGAGACCGTCGAGCACGCGCACGGCGAAGGCCTTCAGGTGATCGGCTGGGTGGTGAACACCCAGGAGCATCTGCGGCTGGTGCGCGCCCTCGAACTCGACGGCGCGACCACCGACTTCCCCGAGATCCGGCGCACCGGCCGGTTCACGGCCTGAGGACCCTGTTCTCGGGACCGTGTTCTCGGGACCGTGTTCTCGGAGTTCTCGGGTCCGCCCTCCTAGGACAGTTCCTTCACCAGCAGCTCGAAGGCGAGATCGTCGCGCTGCGGGATGCCGAAGCGCTCGTCGCCGTACGGGAAGGGGCTCAGCTTTCCCGTACGGCGGTAGCCGCGGCGCTCGTACCAGGCGATCAGCTCGTCCCGTACCGAGATCACGGTCATGTGCATCTCGCGCGCACCCCAGCGCTCGCGCGCGGTGCGCTCCGCCTCCGTGATGATCCGGCGGCCGAGGCCCTCGCCCTGCAGCTCGGGGCGGACGGCGAACATGCCGAAGTACACGGCCTCACCGCGGTGCTCGAGCTGGCAGCAGGCGATCGGCTCACCGCCGCGCTCCACTATGAGGAGGGTGCTGCCGGCGGCAGTGATGACCTCCAGGACGCCTTCCGGGTCGGTGCGCTGTCCGTCGAGAATGTCCGCCTCGGTGGTCCAGCCGGTGCGGCTCGTATCGCCTCGGTACGCGGACTCGATCAGCGGAACGAGCGCGGGCACATCGGCCTCGACCGCGTCACGGTAGGTGAGCTCGCCGGATTCCCGGGCCGGTGCGGTGTCCATTGAGGGCACTCCCATCTCGACGGTGTACAGGTGTCCCGAGACTAACCCGGACCTCTCCGCCCTAGGGTTTGCCCATGGTGCATGTGCTGAGCAGCCGGATCCTGCTGCGCCCGACCGACCCCGAGCGGTCGCGGCGGTTCTACGGGCAGACACTCGGACTCCCCGTCTACCGCGAATTCGGCACTGGTCCCGAGCGGGGCACGGTCTACTTCCTGGGCGGCGGGTTTCTGGAAGTGTCAGGGCGCTCAACGGCCCCGGCCGCGACCGGTCCCGAGTTGTGGCTCCAGGTCGAGGACGCGGCCGCGGTCCACGCCGAGCTGTCGGCGCGGGACGTCGAGGTGCTGCGGCCGCCCAGGCGTGAGCCGTGGGGCCTGATCGAGATGTGGATCGCCGACCCGGACGGCCATCGGATCGCGATCGTCGAAGTGCCGGCCGATCATCCGCTGCGGTACCGCCCCTGAGCCGCCACAGGGCGTCGGGGGCGGGCCGGATTGCCGCGCGTGCTTCCCATGCACCTCCGTGCACCTCCGTGCGCTCGCGTAGGCCCCCGAGCCGCCGGGCATCGACTCTTCGACACCGTCGAAGGGGGAGGTGCGCCGTGCACGGACCGGCCATGTCCGGCTGGCTGCTCGTCGCGCTGTGCGGCGGGACCGGCGCGTACTGCCTGGTGCGGATGCGCAGTTGCTCCGGCGAGGCACGCGAGGCGGCCGGCGGCGAAGCCCTGATGGGGTGGGGGATGGCGGCGATGGCGGTGCCCGCCGCCGTGTTCGCGCCGCCCAGTTGGGGGTGGGTGGTGTACGCGGTGGTCTTCGGGGCGGCGGCGCTGCGCGCCCTGTGGCCGACCCGCCGCGGCGCTCACCATCTGCATCACCTCGTGGGTTCCCTCGCGATGGTCTACATGGCGGTGGCGATGACGTCCGGCGGCGGCCACCCCGGGCATGCGGCCGCCGGAATCCCCCTGCTCACCGGCGGGCTGCTGGTGTACTACGCCGTGTACGTGCTGCGCTCCGGCGTCCGCTTGATGCCTGCGCCCTCCCCCGCGGGCGGTGCGGCGACGGTCTCCTGGAGCGCGCGGCCCGAGCTGGCGCCGGCCTGCCGTCTCGCCATGGGCCTCGCCATGCTGGCGATGCTGCTCGCTCTCTGAGCCGTCTGCGGGCGGGGCGCACCGAAACCGTGTCGTACGTCACTTGGAGCGCGAGGCCATACCCGCAAGTAGCCCGGCGCTCATAGGCTGACACCATGTTGGTCTCCCTCGTGCTGCTGCTTCTCGGCGCACTGGCCGCCGTCGTGGCCCCGCGACTTGTGTCGCGTGCCGACTGGCCGGAGCGCGAGCCCGTGGTGGCACTGTGGGTCTGGCAGTGCGTGGTCGCGGCCGTACTGCTGTGCTTCGCGCTCTCCATGACGTTCAGCGCGGCGGCGGCCTGGCAGCTTGTCCGGGGTCATGTCTTCGCGCCCGCGCCGCACGGGGTGGTGGAGGCGTACGCCCTCGGCGCGAGCGAACCGTGGTCCGCCGTCCTCGCCGTCGTCCTGGCCTGCGGGGGCCTGTGGACCGGCGCGATGCTCACCCGCGAGATCCATGGGGCCCATGTCCGGCGCACGCGGCGGCGCACAGAGCTTCTGGTGCGTGCCCCTCTGATGCCGGGCGAGGAGCCGGGCAGCGAACCTTTGGTCGTCCTGGAGGGCGTGCGGCCCGACGTCTGGTGGCTGCCGGGCGCGGCACCCCAACTGGTCGTCACCACGGCCGCGTTGCGCCGCCTGAAAGACCGTCAGCTCGATGCCGTACTGGCGCACGAGCAGGGGCACGCGCAGGCACGGCACGACTGGCTGCTGCACTGTTCCGCCGCGCTCGCCAACGGCTTTCCGCAGATCCCGGTGTTCGCGGCGTTCCGCGACGAGATGCACCGGCTGGTCGAGCTGGCGGCCGACGATGTCGCGTCCAGGCGCTTCGGCCGGCTGACGATCGCCCTGGCACTGGTCGAACTCAACGAGGACCGTGGCGTGTTCGGGCCCTGCCCCACGCCGGACGCCCAACTGCCGCAGCGAGTGAACCGGCTGCTGACACCCGTGCCGCGGCTCACCGCGGGCCGCCGGCTGCGGCTGACCGCGGCCGCCGCCCTGGTGCCTGTGATCCCCCTGCTGGTGGCATTCGTGCCCGCGCTGCGCGCGCTGGGATAGCTGTATGAGCCGGTGAGCGGCGAAGATCTCCCCATGCACTTCCAGCGCTCAGCGCCTCCCACTCCGCCGGCGCACACCCGGGTCGGCGCAGCCGCCCGTACGAGCGCGCTGCTCGCCGCCCTCTCGGCGGTGCTGCTGGCCCTGGTCGCGGTCTCCTGGACCCCCCTCGTCTCCTTCGACCGCACGGTCGCGGACGGCCTGCACGGCTGGGCGGTGACCGAGCCGGGGCTCACCCGGGTGATCCGGGTGCTCACCGACTGGGTGTGGGACCCGTGGACGATGCGCGCACTGGTCGCGGCGGCCGTCCTTTGGCTGTGGTGGCTGCGGGAGTGGCTGCTGGCGGTGTGGGTCGTGGTGACGAGCGCGGTGGGCACCCTCGTACAGCAGGGGCTGAAGTCCGCCGTGGGCCGGGACCGGCCGCAATGGCCGGATCCCGTCGACTCCGCGCACTACGCGGCCTTCCCCTCCGGCCATGCGATGACGGCCATGGTCAGCTGCACTCTGCTGCTGTGGCTGCTCAGGCGGCACGGAGGAGAGGGGCGGCTGTGGCACTGGAGCATCGCGGCCGCCGTAGTCTCCGTCGTCGGGGTCGGCCTCACCCGGCTCTACCTTGGCGTGCACTGGCCCTCGGACGTGGTGGGCGGCTGGCTGCTCGGCGCCTGCTGGGTGGCGCTTTCGATCGCCGCGTACGAGCGTGTGGTCTTGTCCCGGCAGCGCTGACCCCGGAAGGATCGCGGTCATGGCGATCAAGGGTGTGCTCTTCGACTTCTCCGGAACGTTGTTTCGCATCGAGCCCGCGCGGGACTGGCTTCGCGCGGTCCTCGACGCACGGGGCAGCAGTCTCCCCGAGGCCGAACTGGCCCGGTACGCCGAACAGTTGGCGGCGGCAGGGGCGCTCCCTGGCGGCTCGTCGCCACAGCGGATGCCACCAGGTCTCGCCGAGCTGTGGGAGACCCGCGACGAGAGCGCGGAACGGCACCGTGCCGCGTACACCGGTCTCGCCCGCCAGGTGGAGCTTCCGGACCCGGGGCTGTACGACGCGCTCTACGAACGCCATATGACGCCCGCCGCCTGGCGCCCGTACCCCGACGCCGCCGACGTGCTGCGCACGCTGCGGGAGTGGGGAGTTGGTATCGCCGTGGTCAGCAACATCGGCTGGGACCTGCGGCCGGTCTTCCGCGCCCACGGCCTGGATGCCTGGGTGGACGCGTATGCCCTGTCGTTCGAGCACGGCGTGCAGAAGCCCGACGTACGCCTTTTCCGCTCGGCCTGTGAGGCGCTGGGCAAGGACCCGGGCGAGGTCCTGATGGTCGGGGACGACAAACATGCGGACGGCGGGGCCGCGAATCTGGGATGTGTGGTCCATTTCGTGGACCATCTGCCGGTGGAGGAGCGTCCGGCGGGGCTGCGCCCGGTGCTCGGACTCATCGACTGAAACTGACCGGAGGCTCACAGAGGCACACTTAAGGCAGGGCAAAGCTACCCAAACCGGACGATCCCCCGCGTCGCCCGGTTCGGGCAGCACCCCCGCTGACCAGGCCCTGAAAGCCTCACACCGGGGCACCCTGAGTATATTGGCTCGGAGCCAGTCAACGCAGGAGTCAAGCATGTCCCCGCGGAGCGCATCGGTCAATGAAGAGCTTCGTCGGCGTTCCCGGGAGCGGCTTTTGCAGGCCACCGTAGAGCTGGTCGGGGAGCGCGGGTACGAGGCGACGACACTTGCCGACATCGCCGACAGAGCCGGCTCGGCACGCGGGCTTGTCTCGTACTACTACCCGGGCAAACGGCAGCTGCTGCAGTCGGCCGTGCACCGTTTGATGCATCGCACACTGGAAGCGGCGCTGGAGCGCGAGCCCAGAACCGATGACGGGCGCGAGCGGCTCGCGCGGGCGATCGACGCCATCCTCGGGCTCGCGGTCGACCGGCCCATGCTGATGCGGACGCACATGTCGGGGGTCCTGCAGGCCGAGGGGTTCTGGCAGTGCCCGGAACAGCAGCGTCTTGCGGCCCTGCTGCGCGACACGGTGGAGCGCTACGGATCACAGGATGTCGACGCCGACTATCCACTGCTGCGCGCCCTGCTGATGGGCGCGGTTTTCGCGATCCTGCTGCCGGGGGTGCCGATGCCGCTGGCTCGGCTGCGCGCGGAACTGTTCCAGCGGTACGAGCTCGACTGGGAGCTCGGCGTCCCGCCGGGCGAGAGACCGCCCGGCGGAACGCGTGTTGAGGCAGGGGATCAGTCGCGGTCGAAGTAGTCGGGCTGGGTCTGCACATTGAGCTCGTGCAGCCGCACCCGCTTCGCCGGATCCGTGCGCCTGTCCTTGATCTTCAGCACGTCGAAGCCCTTGGCGATGTCGTTCGCGTAGATGTAGCCGTTGTAGTAGTACGCCGACCAGGCACCGCCTCCGATCAGCGTGTCCGCGCTCAGCGGGCCGCGCTCGAAGTAGGCGATCTCCTTGGGCTTCGAGGAGTTGGTGAAGTCCCAGACCGAGACGCCGCCCTGGTACCAGGCCTGGACCATCAGGTCGCGGCCCTTGACCGGGATGATCGAGCCGTTGTGGGCCACGCAGTTCTCGGTGTCCGCCTGATGGCGGGGGATCTTGTAGTAGCTGCGGAAGACCAGCTTGCGATGGTCGCCCCTGCCAACGATGTCGTAGATGCCGTCAGCGCCGCGGTCCGGGCCGATCGCGGCATTGCAGGTGGCCGCGCCGCCGCCGCCGAGCTCGTCGGTGAAGACGACCTTGTTCGCCTTCTGGTTGAAGGTCGCCGAGTGCCAGAACGCGAAGTTCACATTGTCCTGGACCTGGTCGATGACCTTCGGGCGCTCGGGGTCCTTGATGTCGAACAGGATGCCGTCACCCATGCAGGCGCCGGCGGCCAGGTCCTTGGACGGGAGCACGGTGATGTCGTGGCAGCCGGTGGTCTTGGAGACGCCCGGGTTGGTGGGCGAGCCCGGGTTGCCGCCGCCGTCCGGGCCCTCGCCCGGGAAGAGCACCGGGAAGTTCACGACCGCCGCCTTCTCGGGGGCCTTGCGCGGCACCTTGATGACAGAGATTCCGTCGTGCGGCGGCTGGCAGTCCGGGAAGGTCGCGCTCGGCGAGTACGAGGAGACGTAGATGTAGACGTTGCGGCGCTCCGGCACCAGCGTGTGCGTGTGGGAGCCGCAGAAGGTCTCGACGGCGGCGACGTACTTCGGGTTGCGCTTGTCGCTGATGTCGAAGATCTTCATGCCCTCCCAGGACGACTTCTCCGTCGCGGGCTGCGTGGTGCTGTTGCAGGAGTTGTCGCTGCGCGAGGAGTCGGTGGACAGGAAGAGCAGGTCACCGGAGACGGAGATGTCGTTCTGCGAGCCGGGACACAGGACCTGTGCGACGGTCTTCGGGGCTCGCGGATTGCTGATGTCGAAGATCCGGAAACCGTCGTAGTTGCCCGCGTAGGCGTACTTGCCCTGGAAGGCCAGGTCCGAATTGGTGCCCTTGAGGGCTTCCTTGGGGATGTTGACGAGGTGTTCGACGTTGTCGCTGTGGACGACCGCGTCCACCGGAGGTATCTCGCCGCTCTTGATAGCCGCCTTGGTGTCGGCGGCCTGCCCCGATGAGACCTTTCCCTGGGCGGGGGTGTCCCCGGGGTCGGGTGTGGCGACCGCTGGTCCGGCCGTCAGCAGTGTGGCGAGGAGCCCGGCCGCGGCTGCCGCCACGCCCAGACGTCTGCGCCGCACTCGGGTGGGGTGCAACAGGGTCACTGCGTCCTCCCTTGTATCCGTTCGCAGTTGAACGGTTCACGGACCTCGGCAGTATCTTCCCTTCCATGTACATCTCAACAGATGGCAACACAGACGTAATGAAAGTTTTTGATCAACGGCGTGCGGAAGCGTGCTAGGAACGTCCCCAAACACCCCAAGTGCCACAGGAGGTCACCGTGTTGAACCGCCGCAGGGCCGCGTGTGTCCGCAGGTCGGTCGCCCTGGCCGCGGTCTCGGCCGCCGTACTCGCCATGGGTGCCTGCGAGTCGGACTCCAGCACTCCCGCCAAGGCCAAGGGCGATGCCGGACCCTCCGTGGTGGCACCGGGCAAACCGGGTGAGACGGCCAGGACCCTCTCCCCCGAGGAAGCCGCGAAGGCCGCCCCCGACGACTCCCCCAACGTGGCGGACTTCTCCTACGCGCAGATGATGATCGCGCACCACGGCCAGGCGCTGCAGATGACCGCCCTGGCACCGGACCGCGCGGGATCCACGCAGGTCAAGCGGCTGGCGGAGCGGGTAGCCGCCTCGCAGAAGCCGGAGATCGGCGCGATGCAGGGGTGGCTGAAAACGAACAGCGGGGCGAAGGGGAAGGGCGGTCACGACCACGGGCAGGCCGCGATGCCCGGAATGGCCACCACGGCCCAACTCGCCCAGCTGCGCGGGGCGAAGGGCAAGGCGTTCGACGAACTCTTCCTGAAGCTGATGATCACTCACCACCAGGGGGCCATCACCATGGCCACCGACGCCCTGTCGAAGGGCAACAACATCCTGATCGAGGAGATGGCGAGCGATGTGATCGCTCAGCAGACGAGTGAGATCAACCGGATGCGCGCGTTGTGACCTTCCGCTGGACGGCGCCGGGCTCGGGCCGGCGGCGGTTGTGGCGTGGCGCGAGATAGCCCTCGTCGCGGGCGCCCGCAATGAGCCGGAGCGACTTGCGGCGACTCCGCCCGGTCGCGGCCATTACGGCGAGCACCGGGTCGCGCCCGTCCTGCTGCGCGGCCCGGTAGGCGTCGGCCGCCATCCGCCGCCCGGCGCTGCCGCGCGGCACTGCTGGGCGGGCCCGGCGGCGGCCTGGACCCGGCGCGTCCGCGTGCCCGCCGACGCAGGGTGGGGCGGGCTCCGGTTCATCGGGGGCAGGTGGCGGCGTGGCCACCCGGCAGGCGTCCTCGAGCGGGTCCTCGATCCGCTCTGCGAGCACCGCGAAGCCCCCGAGCGGCAGCGGCGGGTCGGCGTGCAGATCCTCAATGGCGATCTCGCCGTCGTCGACTACGGCGAGGACGTCGATGCGGGCACCGTCGGCGAAGGTCAGCCGGACGTTGAACCAGGGCGGGGGGACGTCGGGTACGGGGATCTCGGGTCCGGTGATCTCGGGTCCGCTGGGCTCCGAGGTGACCGTGCCGGCACCTTGTAGCTCCCAGACGGGTGGGTAGGGCAGCGCCCCACCCAGGTCATACTGATCATTAGCGTTAAGAAACGTAGTTTCTTGCACAATTAGCACGTAACCAGCCAAATCCGGACCTTCCGCGGCGGCACGCACATCGTGACGACACAAGACACCCCGTTAGAGCATCTCCCCGATCTGCGCATACCGGTGCGATGCTGGAATCCCCTGCGGGAAGGAGCGCAGCTGTGCTTCGCGTCGCTGTCGTCGGATCGGGACCCAGCGGGGTCTACGCCGCGCAGGACCTCGTCCAGCAGAGCCGGGTTCCGGATGTGCGGGTGCACGTACTGGACCGGCTCCCCTGCCCCTACGGACTCGTGCGCTACGGGGTCGCGCCCGACCACGAGAAGATCAAGTCCCTGCAGAACAATCTGCGCACGGTGCTGGAGCACGAGCGGATCGACTTCATCGGCAATGTGGAGGTGGGCAGGCACGGGCTCGGTCCCGAGCGGCTCCTGGAGCTCTACCACGCCGTCGTCTACTGCGTCGGGGCCGCCAAGGACCGCAGGCTCGGCATTCCCGGCGAGGATCTGCCCGGCAGCCGCTCGGCCACCGATTTCGTCTCCTGGTACAGCGCGCACCCCGACTCGGCGGGCAACGGCTTCGCTCTCGCGGCCCGTTCGGCCGTGGTCATCGGCGTCGGCAATGTGGCCGTCGACGTGGCCCGCATCCTCGCGCGGGGCGCGGACGAGTTGCGGCCCACCGATGTGCCGCAGACGGCACTCGGGGCGCTGTCGCTCAGCCAGGTGCGCGAGGTGCACATGGTGGGCAGACGCGGCCCCTCGCAGGCGAAGTTCACCACCAAGGAGCTGCGGGAGCTCGGCTCGCTGCCTGCGGCCCAGGTGCTGGTCGACCCCGCGGACCTCGCGCTCGACCCCGCGTACGCGGATCCATCTGCTTCCGCCGTGTCCGCGCTGCCCGCGGTCAACCGGCGCAACCTCGATGTCGTACGCGGCTGGGCGGCGCAGCCTGCGCAGAGCCGGGACCGCCAGATCCATCTGCGGTTCTTCCTGCGCCCGGTGGAGCTGCTGGAGCAGGGTGGGCAGGTGGCCGGCGTACGGTTCGAGCGCACCGTTCCGGACGGCGACGGAGGCGTTCGGGGCACCGGAGCGTACGAGGAGATCGAGGCTCAGCTGGTGCTGCGGGCGGTGGGCTACCGCGGTGTCCCGCTGCCCGGGCTGCCGTTCGACGAGGGTCGCGGCACGGTGCCACACGCGGCCGGGCGGATACTGCGGGACGGCGTACCGTCGCCCGGGGAGTACGTGGCGGGGTGGATCAAGCGCGGCCCGACCGGGGTGATCGGCACCAACCGGCCGTGCGCCAAGGAAACGGTGGCCTCGCTTCTCGACGATGCCGCGACGCTCGCACTTCGGCCCGTCGCCGAGGATCCGCTGGCCGAACTGCGTAAGTCGGGACACCGCCCCGTGCAGTGGCCGGGCTGGCTGTCGATCGAGACGGCGGAGTCGGTGCTGGGCCGCACGCTCGGCCGGCGTACCGTCAAAATCCCTGACTGGCCAGGGCTGTTGAGCGCGGCGGGCGACTGAGCGACGGGCGCGGGCGCGCCTGCGCCTCGCGCGCCTGCACTTCGGGAGCCTGCACCTCAGCCCTCGCCGAGGCGTTCCGCCTGGCCCGCGGCGGCGGCGAGGATGCTGTCGAGCAGCCCGGGGAAAAGCGCGTCCAGGTCGTCCCGCCGCAGTCCGTTCATCTTGGCGGTGCCCTGGTAGATCTGCTGGATCACGCCGTTCTCACGCAGGACACGGAAGTGGTGGGTGGTCGTCGACTTGGTGACGGGCAGGTCGAAGTGCGAACAGGACAGGTTGTCCTCGGCCGTCGCGAGCTCACGCACCACACGTAGCCGCATCGGGTCGGAGAGCGCGTGGAGCACATTCTCCAGACGGATCTCTTCGCGCGTGGGGTGGGCAAGCACGCGGGGGCTTGTCGCGGTGGTCACGGCGGCTCCACTTCATCGGGGTCTCCATTGTACGAGGACTCTCGTAGTTTGACACTCGCCGTAATACGGTGAATGCCGTACGAGCCGAAGAGCCGAGCCGCACAGGCAATGCGGGACGACGGATGGCATGATCGCCGCGAACCGTGCTCCTCGTACAGCCGTGAGGCGCGGTGCAGTGCGCGAAAGGAGCTGACTCCATGTCCCGGCGCGGAGCTGACCTCGACGAACTCGACCGCAAGATCATCTCGGCCCTGATGGCCGACGCGCGGGCGAGCCTGCGGGAGATCGGCCTGTCGATCGGCCTGTCGGCGCCCGCCGTCAAGCGCCGGGTGGACCGGCTCAGGGAGCAGGAGGTGATCACCGGTTTCACCACGGTGGTGAAGCCCGCGGCGCTCGGCTGGCACACCGAAGCGTATGTGGAGGTGTTCTGCGACGGAGCCGCTCCGCCGAGGAGGCTGGCGGAGGTGGTCCGAAATCACCCCGAGGTCCAGTCGGCCGTGACGGTCACCGGACGGGCCGACGCGATCCTGCACATCAGGGCGCTGGACGTCGCGCACTTCGAGGACGTCCTCGAACGGATCCGGTCCGAGTCTTTCGTGAAGGCCACCAACAGCTTCATCGTGCTCTCGCACCTCCTGCCGAGCAGCCCCGAGGCCGGATCGGGAAGCATCACGCCGGAGCTGACCTAACAAGTAGTGGCTCCACATCCCTTACACGCAACATTGTTGCGAGTAGACGCAATTCATTCGTCTTGTCGCTTTCCGTCACCATCTCTAGCGTGGTGGGTACCCCCGGTCCGACGAGAGGAAAACGCGGATGCCGTCCATCCGAACCGCGAGGCACCGCCGGTATCTCGTCTGCCCACCGGAGCACTTCGACGTCCGGTACGCCATCAACCCCTGGATGACCTCGGGGGAGCCGGTCGACATCGGCCTGGCTCGGAAGCAGTGGGACGGGCTCGTATCCCTGTATCGCGAGCTGGGTCACACCGTGGAGGTTGTGGATCCGGTCGAGGATCTCCCTGACATGGTGTTCGCGGCCAATTCGGCACTGGTGCTCGACGGCAAGGCGTTCGGCGCGCAATTCCATGCACCGGAGCGGCAACCGGAAGCCGCCCATTACCGGGCCTGGTTCCAGAGCGCCGGATTCGAGACTCGGATCCCGTCCCATACCTGCGAAGGAGAAGGCGACTTCACACCGGTCGGCGGATACATCCTCGCCGGCACCGGGTTCCGCACGCTTCCGGCAGCCCATCACGAAGTCCAGGAATTCTTCGGCACGCCGACAGTGAGCCTTCACTTGATCGACCCGCATTTCTATCACCTGGACACAGCGCTCTTCGCTCTCGACGACAGCAATATCGCCTACTACCCGGGCGCCTTCTCCAAAGGCAGTCAGCAGGTCCTGCGGACTCTTTTCCCGCACGCCGCCGTTGCCACCAGGGAGGATGCGCTGGCCTTCGGGCTCAACTCCGTCTCCGACGGACGCAATGTGGTGATGGCGCAGGACGCGACGGGCCTCATGGAGGACGTGGCAGCGCTCGGCTACGTCCCCGTCCCCGTGGACCTCTCGGAGTTCCGCAAGGCGGGCGGCGGAGCGAAGTGCTGCACGCAGGAGCTCCGCGAGTAGGGCGTCGCCGGTGCAATGTACGAGAACTCTCGTAGTTTGACATTCCCCGTACTACGATAGGTATCGTACGAGCCGTACACCGGCCCCGCCTCGATTGGAGTCCGCCGTGAGCGCGCTGTTCCAGCCCTGCACCCTGCGGTCGCTTACCGTTCCCAACCGCGTCTGGATGGCACCCATGTGCCAGTACAGCGCGGAGGTGTTCGGCCCGAACGCCGGCGTCGCGAACGACTGGCACTTCGCCCACTACGCCGCCCGCGCCACCGGCGGCACGGGCCTGATCCTCACCGAGGCGACCGCGGTCAGCCCGGAGGGCCGGATCAGCCCCGCCGACCTCGGGATCTGGAACGACCAGCCCGCTCCCCTTCGACGAGGGGCACCCCGTCCCCACCGAGGTGACGGTCGCTCAGATACAGGAGATCACCGGCCAGTTCGCGGCCGCTGCCCGCCGCGCGCTGGACGCCGGATTCGAGGTCGCCGAGATCCACGGTGCACACGGCTATCTGATCGGCGAGTTCCTGTCGCCGCACAGCAACCAGCGGGACGACGAGTACGGCGGGTCCTTCGAGAACCGCACCCGCTTCGCACTCGAGGTTGTCGACGCTGTGCGCGCGGTGTGGCCCGACGAGCTGCCGCTCTTCTTCCGTATCTCCGCCACCGACTGGCTGGACGAGGCCGGCTGGACGGCCGACGACACGGTCCGCTTCGCCGCCCTGCTCAAGGAGCACGGCATCGACCTCCTCGACGTCTCCACCGGCGGCAACGCACCGCGGGTGCGCATCCCCGCCGGACCCGGCTACCAGGTGCCGTTCGCCGCGCGGGTGAAGGCGGAGACCGGGCTCCCGGTCGCCGCGGTCGGCATGATCACCGAGGCCGGGCAGGCGGAGAAGATCCTGGGCAACGGCGAGGCCGACGCGGTGCTGCTCGGCCGTGAGCTGCTGCGTAACCCGTCGTGGGCCCGGCACGCGGCCGGTGAGCTGGGCGGCGAGATCCACATCCCGGAGCAGTACCACCGCTCCGTCTGAGATCCCCGTGGGGTCCCCGTGAGATCCCCGCACCCTGGCGACCGATGAGTTCCGGGGCCCGGGCCGGTCTGCACTGAGTACGTACGTACTCAGGAGGCACCTCGTGCTGCTCGAAAACAAGAACGCCGTCATCTACGGAGGTGGAGGCGCCATCGGCGGGGCGGTCGCCCGCGCCTTCGCCCGCGAAGGTGCGCGGGTCCATCTCGCCGGACGCACCCGCAAGAGCCTTGAAGAGGTCGCCGATGCCATCCGCGCCGCGGGTGGCACGGCCGAGACCGATCAGGTCGACGCGCTCGACGAGGAGGCGGTCGACCGGCACGCCGACGCCGTGGCCGAGCGGGCCGGCAGCCTCGACATCTCGTTCAATCTCATCTCGTACGCCGAAGTCCAGGGGACGCCGCTCGCCGAGATGGCGCTTGCGGACTTCGAGCGGCCGGTCCACAACGCCGTACGCACGATGTTCCTGACCTCCAGGGCCGCCGCGAGGCACATGATGAGGCAGAAGTCCGGCGTGATCCTCGCCTTCGGCGGCTACGGCGACCCGCCGCGCAACCACTACATGGGCGGATTCCAGGTGGCGTTCGGCGCCGTGGAGTCCCTCCGCCGGAATCTGGCCTGCGAGCTGGGCCCGCACGGTATCCGCGTCCTCACACTCCAGACCGGCGGCGTGCCCGAGACGATCCCCGAGGGATTCGAGTGGGGCAAGGCCATCACCGAGGAGATCGCGGGGAACACCATGCTGGGCCGGGCGGCCTCGCTCGCCGACGTCGGCAATGTGGCGGTCTTCGCCGCCTCGGACCTGGCTCGTTCGATGACCGCGACAGCTCTCAATATCACCGGCGGGTCGGTCGTCGACTGAACCGTCCGCCCAACCGTCCGCACAGATCGCCCCCGAAGACCGTCCCCCAAGACCGTTCACACCCGGGCTGAGCTGCGAAAAGACCCGCCCCACGGGCCGCTGTCAGTGGGCGGGTGCAGACTGGCCCGTATCCGAGACAGCGGCGTCCTGGAGGTAAAAGGCCATGACCGATGTTCTTCTGACCGTAGGCACTCGAAAAGGGCTCTTCATCGGCCGCAGGCATGGCGGCACATGGGAGTTCGACGGCCCGCATTTCAATGCGCAGGCCGTGTACTCGATCGGGATCGACACGCGCCGGTCCGTGCCCCGCCTGCTGGTGGGCGGCGACAGCGCGCACTGGGGCCCTTCGGTGTTCCACTCCGACGACCTCGGCAGGACCTGGATCGAGCCGGAGCAACCGGCCGTGAAGTTCCCCAAGGACACCGGGGCGTCACTGGAGCGCGTCTGGCAGCTGCATCCGGCCGGTCCCGCCGCGCCGGACGTGGTGTACGCGGGGACGGAGCCTGCCGCGCTGTTCCGCTCGGACGACCGCGGCGAGACCTTCGAGCTCGTACGGCCCCTGTGGGAGCATCCCACCCGCTCGAAGTGGGAACCGGGCGGCGGCGGTGAGGCGGTGCACACCGTGGTGACCGACCGCCGGGACCCTCAGGCCGTGACGGTCGCGGTGTCGGCGGCCGGGGTGTTCCGCTCCAAGGACGGCGGCGCAAGCTGGGCACCCTCCAACCAGGGGGTGTCGGCGGTCTTCCTGCCCGACCCCAACCCGGAGTTCGGGCAGTGCGTCCACAAGATCGCGCAGGACGCGGGCGATCTGGACCGGCTGTATCTGCAGAACCACTGGGGTGTGTACCGCAGCGACGACGCGGGCGCCAAGTGGACCGACATCGGCGAGGGGCTGCCGTCCGACTTCGGTTTCGCGGTCGCCGCACATCCGCACCGCCCCGACACGGCCTATGTCTTCCCGATCACGGCGGACGCGGACCGAGTGCCTGCCGGACGTCGCTGTCGCGTCTACCGTACGAGCGACGCGGGCGGCAGCTGGGAGGCGCTGTCGGCCGGGCTGCCCGAGGGCGACCACTTCGGCACCGTGCTGCGGGACGCGCTGCGCACGGACGACGCGGATCCGGCCGGTGTGTACTTCGGCAATCGCAACGGCGAGGTGTATGCGAGCGCGGACGACGGAGACAGCTGGCAGCTGCTCGCGTCCCATCTGCCGGATGTGCTCTGCGTACGGGCAGCGGCCATGGGTTGAGAGGCATGGCCGCCGCACCAGTAGAGTGACGCCCCGTGGCAGCACGACCCTTGAAAGAAATCATCGAGCCTGGGTGGGCGGACGCCCTCGCTCCAGTGGCCGAACGCATCGCCGCGATGGGGGACTTCCTGCGGGCGGAGATCGCCGCGGGACGCACCTATCTGCCGGCCGGATCGAATGTGCTGCGCGCCTTTCAGCAGCCCTTCGAGGACGTGCGCGTCCTGATCGTCGGTCAGGATCCGTACCCCACGCCCGGGCACGCCGTGGGGCTGAGCTTCTCGGTGGCGCCCGAAGTGCGGCCGGTGCCCGGCAGCCTGGACAACATCTTCCGGGAGATGCACGCCGACCTGGGGCACCCCCGACCGGCCAACGGCGATCTCACGCCATGGACCCGGCAGGGCGTGCTGCTGCTCAACAGGGCGCTGACCACCGCGCCCCGCAAGCCCGCCGCGCACCGCGGCAAGGGCTGGGAGGAGGTGACCGAGCAGGCCATCCGGGCCCTCGCCGCGCGCGGCAAGCCCCTGGTGTCCGTGCTGTGGGGGCGTGATGCCCGCAATCTGCGTCCGCTGCTCGGCGACCTCCCGGCGATCGAGTCCTCGCACCCCTCCCCCATGTCCGCGGACCGCGGCTTCTTCGGCTCCCGCCCGTTCAGCCGGACCAACGAACTCCTCGAACGCCAGGGGGCGCAGCCGGTCGACTGGCGGCTTCCGTGACCGTGAGCCGGGTCCTCGCAGTGGACTCCGGCGGCTCCGGTCTGCGTACGGCGCTCGCCGACGCCTCCGACCCGGCACGCGTCGACAGTGTCGAGTCGCGCGAGCCGGTGCGCACCGGCGACGGGGGCATCGACGCGGAGCATCTGCTGGACCTGCTGCTGCCGATGGCGCGCACGCTGCTGGACCGGGCCGGTGGCGGCACCGTGTCCGCAGTCGTGATCGGAGCTGCCGGGATGGCGACGCTCGGCGGCCGGCTGCGCGCCGAACTCCCCGCCGCACTGGCCGAGGCACTGGGCGTACACCGTCTCGCGCTCGCCGCGGACGCGGTCACCGCATACGCCGGGGCGCTCGGCCAGCGTCCCGGGGCCGTGGTCGCGGCAGGCACCGGCATGATCGCGATGGGTACGGATCTGTCCGCCTGGCACCGGGCCGACGGCTGGGGCCATCTGCTGGGCGACTGCGGCGGGGGCGCCTGGATCGGCCGGGCCGGTCTGGAGGCCGCGCTGCGCGCCCACGACGGGCGGCGCGGCGGTTCCGCCGCGCTGCTGGCCAGGATGGAGTCGGTGTTCGGTCCGGCGCAGGAGCTGCCGGGAATGCTGTATCCGCGCCCGGACCGGCCCGCGGTGCTCGCCTCCTTCGCGCCCGAGGTCGGGCGGTGCGCGGCGGAGGGCGACGCGGTGTCCGCGACCATCCTTGCCGGGGCCGCCCGGCATATCGCGGAAGCGGCCGCGGCCGTGTGTCCACCGGCCGCCAGTGCACCCGGTGGTTGTGAAGTCGCCCTGACCGGCGGGCTGTTCAAGATGGGCGACCCACTGCTCGTACCGCTGAGGAGTGAGCTGGCCGGACAACTGCCGCACGCCCGGCCGGTGTCCGCGACCGGCGATCCGCTCACCGGCGCGGTGCTTCTCGCGGCGGCGCTCGCCACCGATTCACTGCGACTGCCACGCCATCCGACGCTGCTGCACGTACCGACAGAGCAGGGCAGTTGAGGCGTACGACATTCACCGGATAAATACGGACAGATAACACTTGAGTGCCCCCTCCCCGAACAGCCGCACCCCCAAAACCAGTAGCATGCGGCGCCATGAGCTCCCCCACTGGGCCCGCATCCGGCCTGCCTGTACGAATGCCGCGACCCCGCCAGTCCGGGCGGCACCGCCGCCCGGAACCCGTGGCGGCTCCTGAGGGCGCGCCCGCGCTCGTGCTCGCCGTTCCCGGCGCTCCCGCGCACGCCACGCGCAGCCTGGCCGAAGAGGTCATAAGCATCGCCCGTTCCGAGCTGCCCGGCCTCGACGTGGCCATCGGGTATCTCGACGGCGACGACGCCGAGTACCCCACGCTCGAGAGCGTCCTCGCGCACACCGCCGCCCGGCGCACCGAGCGGTACGAGATCGCGAAGGCCGCCGGCCGTGAAGTGGCCGCTCCCGAGGGGCCCGCCGCCGTCGTGGTGCCGCTCCTCGCGGGCCCGGACAACGCCCTGATGCGGCGTATCCGCCAGGCCGTCATGGACAGCCGCGCGAGGGCCGAGCTGACCGATGTCCTCGGCCCGCACCCGCTGCTCGCCGAAGCCCTCCACGTCCGGCTCTCGGAGGCCGGCCTGGCGCGCGCCGACCGCGCCCGGCTGTTCACCGTGGCCACAGCGGCCGACGGCATCATCCTGGCCACGGTCGGCGGCGAGGAGGCCGTCCAGGCCGCCGGGATCACCGGCATGCTGCTGGCCGCGCGCCTCGCGGTGCCGGTGATGGCCGCGGCGCTCGACCAGGAGGGCGCGGTGGCCGCGATCGCCGAGCAGCTGCGCGGCTCCGGCTCGGCGCAGCTCGCCCTGGCCCCGTATCTGGTCGGCCCGGAGCTGCCCGAGGGCCTGCTGGAGGCCGCCGTCAAGGAGGCGGGCTGTGCCGCCGCCGAGGCGCTCGGCGCCTACCCGGCGATCGGCAAGCTGGTGCTGTCGCAGTACACGACCGCGCTGGGCATCGCCCCGCAGCCGCAGGGCTCGCCCTCGCACTGACGGCACGGTCGTAGGTACGCAGAGCAGATACGCAGAAGGGCCCGCACCACTTGAACGGTGCGGGCCCTAACGCTACGGCCCGGTGATCAGACGAAGATCACGCAGGAGGCCGCGGGGGCGTCAAGGGAGCCCGCCCTGCGCGGCACGCCGGTCTCCGCGTCGATGTCGAACCAGGTGACGTCCCCGGAGCGCTCGTTGGCGGCGTACAGCCTGCGTCCTGTCGGGTCCAGAGCGAGGTCGCGCGGCCAGTGCCCGCCGCACGGCACTGTGGTGACCAGCTCCGCCTTCTCGCGCGTCTCGTCGAGCGCGAGTACGGCGATGCTGTCGTGGCCGCGGTTGGCGGTCCACAGATGCCTGCCGTCGTGCGAGACGACCACCTCGGACGGGTAGACGGGCCCATCGACGCCGTCTGGCAGCACCGGTGTCTCACCGACCGGTTCGAGCACACCCGCGTCCGCGTCCCAGCGGCAGACGGTGAGGGTCGGCTTGAGCTCGTTCAGCACATAGGCATGACTGCCCGCGGGGTGGAAGGCGAGATGGCGCGGGCCTGTTCCGGGGCGCAGCGCGGTCTCGCCGTGCAGGGCCAGCTCACCCGCATCGGGGTCCAGTTCGCAGATCCGTATGGAGTCGGTGCCGAGGTCGACGCCGAGCACCCAGCGCCCGGTCGGATCGGGCAGCACCTGGTGAGCGTGCGGACCGCGCTGCCGTTCCGGGTCCGGTCCCGCGCCCTCGTGCTGCAGTACGCCACTGGCGGCGCCCGGCTCTCCACCGGCCCCGACGGGGAGCACGGTGACGCTGCCCGAGCCGTAGTTGGCGGTCACCAGATGGCCTGCCGCGAGCGCGAGATGGGTGGGGCCTTCGCCGCACACCGGGATCCGGGCGCCGATCGGCTTCGGCGATGGCCCATTGACGTCGAAGGCCGCCACCGCACCCTCGGCGGTCTCCGAGACGGCGTAGAGGACCGGGCCGCCGGATCCGATCGCGATGGCGAGATACGACGGGTCGGCGATTGCGTCACTCGCCCCCGTCTCGGCGAGCGCACCGGTCTCCCCGTCCACGGCGGCGGCGATGATCCCGCGGCCTCCGGCCGAGGTGAACGACCCGATGAATGCTCGCCCGGCGCCCTTGTCACCCACAGCGTTTCCCCTCTCCGCCGACTGATCGCTTGTTGCCCGGCCGACGGTACCAGGCGCGGTCTAGACCAAGTCCATCTACTCCCCGCCCCGTTCACCGAGAGCGCGCGCCTGCGCCTCGGGGTGGTGGACATAGGCGGGCCGCCGCTGGGTGGGGTCGTACGTACGGTGGAAGACCGGCGTCGCGGAGCCCGAGATCGGCGGCACGATCCACGACCAGTCGGCGCCGACGCAGCGGCCCCGGCTCGCCTCCCGGTCCAGATGCGTGAGGAAGCGGCGGGATTCGGTGTGGTGGTCGGTGACGGTGACGCCCGCGCGGTCGAAGGAGTGCAGCACGGCGCGGTTCAGCTCGACCAGCGCGCGGTCCTTCCACAGCGAGCGGTCGTTCGTCGTGTCGAGGCCCAGCCGTTCGGCGATGCGCGGCAGCAGGGCGTAGCGGTCGGTGTCGGCGAGGTTGCGGGCGCCGATCTCGGTGCCCATGTACCAGCCGTTGAAGGGTGCTGCGGGGTAGCAGATACCGCCGATCTCCAGGCACATGTTCGCGACGGCGGGTACGGCGTGCCAGCGCAGGCCCAGCTCCGCGTACCAGCTCTCCTCCGGATGGTGCAGCTCCACTTCGAGCACGGCTTCGCGCGGCAGCTCGAACCATCGAGGCTTGCCGTCGCCGTCCTCGATGACGAGCGGCAGCAGGTCGAAGGGTGTGCCGGGGCCGCCCTGCCAGCCGAGCCCCAAGGCGACGTCGGTGAGTGCGGCGTTGCGGGGGTCGCCCACGGTGGGCCCGTGGGCGGAGCCGTAGCCCGCGTACCGTACGAGCTGCTCGTTCCAGATGCGCGGGCCGGGGCGGCCGGGCGCGTCCGGGGCGAAGACGGTGATCATCGGGCGGATGCGGCCGCCGTTGGTGGCCTGGCGCAGGTGTTCCGCCGACTCGCGTGCCACGGAGTCGGCGTCGTCGATGTGTCTTCGGTCGCGTATCCGCAGGGAGCGCCAGTAGAGGCGGCCGATGCAGCGGTTGCTGTTGCGCCAGGCGACGCGTGCGCCGTAGACGAGTTCCGCGCGGGTGTGGCGGTATGTGCCGGTCTCGTCGATCTCCGCGAGGACGGCGGCGATCCGGGCTGCCGGGTCGCCCGCCGCTCGCTCCTCCAGGTGGTGGAGGCGTATGAAGTCCTCGGCCTCCTGGCGGTCCACCTGTGCGCCGGTCAGGCACAACGGTCTGAACAGAGACTTGGGCATGGTGCGCAACCCCCGGGCTCGTGGAGGGACGTGCATGGATGCCGCTGTGGTTACCCCTTGAACACCCTGATCCACCCTGTGTGTGCCGGGGGAATTTGCCTCATTCAAGGGCTTTGCGGTCATTCCCCAGGTCAGGCAGGCACGAGAGGAGCGCGCGGAGAGGTACGCAGGGGCGCGTCCAGCTCCGCTAGCGCCCGCTCCAGTGCCTGGAGATGCGTGAGGGCCACCTCGGCACCGGGGTGGTGCTGAGGCACCGGTACGGAGTCGCTGTGAGCCTTCGCCTGCCGGGTGGCGGGCGGCACCAGGGCGTGCACCGCGGCTTCGACACGGTGGCAGGCGGCGGCGAGCCGCGCGTCGTGCGAAGCATCCGGGTCGGCGGCGACGGCGGCGAGGCCACGGACCTCGCGTGCGCATTCGTCCAGCAGCACGATCACCTGGCGGGCGCGCGCCTTGCGGGCCCGCAGCGGGCTGAGCGGGTGGACGAGCGGGGCGAGGGAGAGCCGCACCCGGCCGAGCAGCAGCTCCAGTTCGGCGGCGAGCGGCGCCGGGTCGGCCTGCTCGTCCCCGGCAAGCCTGCGCGCCGCAGCGGTGGTGCAGCCGTGAACGCAGTGCAGGGCGCGCCGGATCCAGGCGTCGGTCGCCGCATGCGTGGTGACGGGCAGGATCAGGGCCACGCCGAGCGCCGCACCGAGCGCGCCGACCGCCGTCTCCTCGAACCGGAGCAGCAGCAGCCCGGGGTGCAGCACGCCAAGCAGCCCGTACAGCAGGCCGGCCATGACGGTGACGAAGAACATCATCCAGCTGTACGAGGGGGCGGCCGTGTAGAAGATGCCGAAGACGCAGACGGCGACCAGGGCTGCGGTAGGCACGGGCGCGCCCGCGATCGGGATGGCGATCAGCAGACCGGCGGCGATGCCGGTGACGGTGCCGACGACGCGGCGGAAGCCGCGCACGAGGGCCTCGCCGCGCGATGCAGTATTGACGAAGATCCACCAGGCGGTGCCGACGGCCCAGTACCAGCGGTCCGGCGAGATCAGCTGCCCGGCCGCGAGCGCGAGGCCGCAGGCGAAGGTCGCCTGGAAGGCCTGCCGCGTGGTGGGGCGGGCGAGTCCGCGTCCGGGGAGCGGCGTGGGAGCCGCGGGCGTCGGCGTGCGCCGTTCGATGCACCACAGACCGAAGCGGACCGCCGAACAGGCGGCGAGGGCCAGCGCCACCGACGCGTACAGCTCCGGCAGCTGGGCCGGGACCGCGTGCAGGAACTGGGTGACGAAGAACATCATGAAGGCGAAGATCCCCAGCGCGTGTCCGCGCGGGCCCCAGCGCCGGGCGTAGACGCCGCTGAAGACCACGACGAGCCAGGCGGCGGCGCGCGGCAGCGGTTCGCTGTGCAGGGTGGTTGCCAGGGCCAGGACCGGGAATCCGGCAGCCGGGAGCAGGGCGGTGGTCAGCGCCTGGGCACGCACGGACACGTCAGTGACGGTGAAGAGGGCCAGCAGAGCCGCCAGGCCCCCGGTGATGGAGGCGGTCAGCGAGAGCCCGGCCAGTTCGGCCGCCGCGACGGCGAGGCTCACGCCGATGACGGCGCGCAGCGAGTTCCTCAGACGTAGACGCCCCGGATCGGGAGCCACGAACATCCTCTTCACGGCGGTCGGCCGCCCCTCTTTGTCTTGCCTCACCGCCGGCCGCGGGCCGCCGGGAGTGGGGCGTCCGCAGGCACGGCGAAGGCGCCGCGGTCCGGATCCGGCCTCGTTGCCGTCCGGCGCTGCGCGGCGCCGATTGTGCATGGATGCGACACAGATAAGCATCTGTAGGGGCAGCGGCTCAACACATGCTCGATGGGCTGTGCCATTGGCGCACCACAAAGCAAGAACTTCAGCCACGAGGGGGCCAACGGACCAGGAGGGCAAGGTCCAGCGCCGGAGGCCACCCGGGGGAGCCTGAACGCCGCGGTAGGCCGTGGCGGCACCGGCACGTGTCCCGGCAGCTCCGTCCGGCCCCGGTCATCCGGAGTCCTTGTCCGGCCCCGGAGCCGCTTGTACGGCCGGACCAGGCCCGGGATGTTCCTCAGGGCGCGATGTTGTGGTTCAGGCGGAACAAGTTGCCGGGGTCGTGGCGTCGCTTGATCGCCGTCAGTCGTTCGTAGTTCTGACGGTAGTTGGCCCGGACCCGGTCCTGGTCGTCGTGGTCCATGAAGTTCACGTAGCCGCCCTCCAGGGAGGAGGGCTCGAGTGCCGCGGCGAAGGCGCGCACCCAGCCGACGTTGGCCTCACAGTCGGCGCGGGTAGGGAGTGTCGGGCTGAGTGCGGTCGCGAAGTCGGCCTCCCGGTAGGTGAATGCGGTCTCCTCGGGCCCCACCCTGTGGCAGGCGCCGTCGATGGGGAACACCACCGTCGCGCTCTGGATGCTGGGCGTCGTGGCGCCGTACTCGACGTACGCGTCGATGACCCCATCCGGCAGGCCCTGGCTGAAGGTGCCCTTCCAGTAGTGGAAGAGGCCCGCGGGCAGCAGTTCGTCGAAGAGGGTGTTGATCACCGGATACGGCATGCGCCCGACGTGCTGCCCCACGACCGGGCCGAGCTCGTCGAGACGGGCACGGACCTGGTCGTCCTGGGCCTCGGGACCGGTCCAGCAGGTGACCACTCCGCAGAGCGGCCGTCCGTGCCACCGCTCGGGCAGGAACGGGAGAGGCGGGCCGAGCGCGACGACGAGCAGGGCGCTGAACTTCTCGTCCGAGTCGGCGATCAGCTCCCGGTATCTCCGCATCACGTCCCCGTCGAGCGGGTAGAACGTCGGCCCGCCGAGAATGTCGGCCACGGGGTGCAGCCGGTACTCGAAGGACGCGACGACCCCGAAGTTCCCGCCCCCGCCGCGCAGTGCCCACAGCAGGTCGGCGTTGTGCTCCTGGGTACAGGTCAGGAAGGACCCGTCGGCCGTGACCAGGTCGGCCGAGATCAGGTTGTCGCAGGCCAGCCCGCAGCGACGGGCCAGATAGCCCATGCCGCCTCCCGTGGTGAGCCCGCCGATACCGGTACTGGACACGACCCCGCCCGTGGTGGCCAGGCCGAAGGCGTGCGTGGCGTGGTTGACATCGGCCCAGGTGCAGCCGCCCTCGGCCCTGGCCGTACGCGCCTCGGGGTCGACCCGAATCCCGCGCATGCGCCCGAGGTCGAGCACGACGCCGCCGTCGCAGGTGCCGTGACCGGGGACGCTGTGGCTGCCGCCGCGCACCGCCAGCAGCAGATTCTGCTCCCGGGCGAAGTCCACGGTGGCGACGATGTCGCCCACGTCGACGGCCCGGACGATGATCGCCGGCCGCTTGTCGTGCATCGCGTTGTAGACCTTGCGGGCCTCGTCGTAGTCGGGGTCGCCGGGCTGGATGATGTCGCCGCGTACGGACCCCTGCAGCCGCTCCAGCAGCGTGTCGTCGAGGGCTGGTGTGTAGGTGGTCATGGCCGCCACCGGCTTTCCGCGTCTTCGGACATGGGCACAGCACTGTTGTAGGCGCGGGGCCGGCCGACGCTCATCGCCGGAACCGCCCATATCGCCGAAGCGGGCATGGGCAGAACAGCCCATGCTCCGCATCGCGTGCGGGATCACGCAAGGCCGTGCGTGTACGCGTACGCCGTGGCAGCAGCCCTCGATGACACATCGAGCTTCGCGAAGATGTTGTTGAGGTGCCGGGCGACGGTGTGCTCGCTGATCACCAGCTCGGAGGCGATGGACCGGTTGGTCCTGCCTGCGGCCACGAGACGGAGCACTTGGACCTCGCGCTCGGTGAGTTCGCCGGGGAGCCGATGGTGCACGGCGCTGAGCAGGGCCGCCGCCCGCCGCGCGTCGGGCACTGCGCCCAGCCGCTCGAAGACCGCCTGCGCGGCCTGGAGTTCCAGCCGTGCGCCTTCGTCGTCCCCCGCGGCGCGGTCGGCAGCGGCAAGGGTCATACGGACCTGCGCCGCCTCGTACGGGACTCCCAGTTCCAGCCACAGCGACAGCGCACGGTGCAGCAGGGGCAGCGCACGTTCGAGGTCACGGTCGGCGAATGCCACGGCGCCGCCCGCCGCCGCGGCGGTCGCATGCAGCACCGTGCTCTCGGACTCGCGCCGCTGCTGCCACTCGCGAGCGGTCGACTCCAGTTCGTCCACTGCCGTACGTGCCTGGTCGAGCTGTCGGAGGGCGAGCGAGACCTCGACCTGGGCCGCCAGCAGCCGGCAGCGCCCGAGGCGGCCAGGACCACCGCCACCGTCCCCACTGCCCTCGGCCGCCAGTGCGACCCGCAGGGCGGCAGCGGATGAGTCGGCCTTGCCCTGAGCCAGGCACAGCAGCGCGAGGCCCGGCTGCGGGTCGCGGCCGAGTTCGTGCGCGCGGCCGTACGATGCCTCGGCCTCGGCCAACTCGCCGCGCCGCCGCTGGATACCCCCGGTCAGATAGAACGCCTCCGCGGCGATCCTCGCCTCGTACGGCAGCAGCTCCCTGCAGGTGAGGGCGGCTTCCGTCTCGGCCCGGGGCCAGTCACCGCACAGTTCCAGCACCTCCACCCGGTGTACCCGGCACAGACCCCGGAAGTTGTTCTCCTCGGGCATCGACGCGCACCAGGTCATGGCGGCGTCGGTCCACTCGACGGCTCGTTCCAGGTCGGCGGAGGCCATGCACTGCTGGAGTCCCAGGCAATAGATCCACCCGGTGAAGAACGAGCTGAGCTCGCCCGCCATGGCCGAGCACATGGCGTCGTCGAGCAGTGCGAGCCCGCCGGCGACCCGCCCCTGGGCCAGCAGCACGCTCGCCTGCGCCTGGGTGCTCATGGCGAGGAGATCCGGGCTGCCGCAGCGCCGCGCGATGCCGGCCATGCGGTGGGCGCAGCTCATGGCCTCGTCGAACGCGCCACGCTGCTGTGCCTCTTCTGCTTCGACCCAGGCGAGATAGCACTGCTCGACACACTCGGGCTCGCTGCTGAGGTGCTGCCGGGACCGGCGCAGCCAGCCGGCGGCCGCGGCCGTACGTCCCGCCAGCTGATATTCGTAGAAGAGCATCCAGGCGCTGAATCCGGCCTGCCGGGCGGCGCCCGCCGCCACGTAGCCGGAGTAGGCCTTTGTCCGCGCTGCGATCGATTCCTCGACGCGGCTGGTCCACCAGGCGGCATCGGCGAGTGCGGCAAGGTCGTCGGAGGTCATCCGGTCGAGGTCGAGGTCGTGCAGGGCGGCGTAGGCATCGGCCCATGCCTCGCGGGCGACAGCGTCCCTCGCCTGCTCGATCGCCCGTTCGGTGCCGGTGATCTGCTCAGCCACCGCGGCTCCCTTCCCGCTCTCCGCGAGCCGGACCACCCCTCACCAGGATAGGAGCGGGCAGCTCCGACGGGCGACGGACGTCCTCTTCGCGCATCCTTCTGCACAATGGCTCAACTCGATCGACGCAGGCTTGCCATTGGTACAGTCATGCACTGGAGTACCGGACCAGACGGAGGCCAACGGATCATGGCGGTGGACGCGCTCGACACCCGCATCCTGCGGCTGATGATCGAGCAGCCGCGCACCAGCGTGCGCGAGTACGCCCGGATCCTGGGCATCGCCCGCGGCACCCTGCAGGCCAGGATCGACCGGCTTGAGCGGGACGGCGTGATCACGGGCATGGGACCGCACCTCTCCCCCGCGGCCCTCGGACACCCGGTCCTCGCCTTCGTCCATATCGAGGTCACCCAGGGGCATCTGGACGAGGTCGGCGACGCGCTCGCGGCCGTACCGGAAATCATCGAGGCGTTCTCGATCACCGGCGGCGGGGATCTGCTGACCCGGGTCGCCGCGCGCGACAACGGACATCTCGAAGACGTCATCCAGCGGCTTATCCAACTGCCGGGCGTGGTGCGCACGCGCACCGAGATGGCGCTCCGCGAGCGGGTGCCGCACCGGCTGCTGCCGCTGGTCGAATCGGTGGGCCGGACGGCCGGCACCGCACGCTGAGCCGCGCCTTGGCATGCTGGACCGCATGAGCAATTCGCGCACCCCTTCGGTCATCTTCGATCTCGACGGCACACTCGTGGACAGCGAGCCGAACTACTACGAGGCGGGGCGCAGGCTCCTGGCCCAGCACGGCGTGCCGGACTTCACCTGGGAGCACCACACGCGCTTCATCGGCATCAGCACGCGGGAGACGCTGGAGATTCTGCGCGGGGAGTACGGGATCGAGACGCCGATCGACGAGTTGCTGGCCGGGAAGAACCGGAACTACCTGGAGCTGGCCCGCGCCTCGACGGAGGTCTTCCCCGAGATGCGGAAGTTCGTGGAACTGCTGCACACGGAAGGAGTGCCGATGGCGGTGGCATCCGGCTCGTCCCGCGCCGCCATCGAGGCGGTGCTGGCGGGCACCGGCCTTGACGCGTTCATTCCGAAGGTCGTCTCCGCCGAGGAGGTCGCGCAGGGCAAGCCGGAGCCCGACATCTTCCTTGAGGCCGCGCGCCGGCTGGGGGCCTCTCCCGGCGACTGCGTGGTGCTGGAGGACGCGCCTCCGGGCGCGGCGGCCGCACACGCGGCCGGCATGCGCTGCATCGCCATTCCCTACGTGCCCGCGACGGCCGACGACCCGGCGTTCCGGGCGGCGGGGCTGCTCTTCGCGGGCGGGCAGGGCGCGTTCACGGCGCGGGCCGCGTACGACTGGCTCGTCGCGTAGCGGGCGGCCGGTGCCCACACCTGCGGACCTTGGCGGGAGCGGGCTACGGCTCGGGGCTCGCCGGCGCCCGCGGTGCCCTCAGGAAGCCTGCCGACAACGCCACCACGATGGCGCAGATCGCGGTCCACGCGGCCCAGATGGTGGGCGCTGGAACCTCGTAGACGGCGCCGAACAGCGCACCGCCGGTGATCGCCATGCCGACGAGGGAACTCACCCACACCAGAGGCCTGTTCACATGGTCGCGCAGCCCGCGCGGTGCGCCGAGGCACATGGCGAAGTAGATGGCGGCCAGGCTGAAGACGCCGAAGGCGGACAGCCAGGCGAACCAGCTGACATGGTCCGGGAGTCCCGGTACGGCGACCGCACCCCCGAAGACCTGGCTGACCAGGATGGTGGCGAGATAGGCGACGCCGACCACGACCGTGCCGCCGGCCGGGGTGCCCCGGCGTGCACTCAGCTTGCCGAGCCGCTGCGGCAGCCAGCCGTCGCGGGACATCGTCAGCACACCGCGGGTGACCGAGACCGAGACGCCGATGTACACGGCGAGCATGTCGAGCACGATGACGAGTTCGACAAGCCGTGCGACCCATGGGGCGCCGAACGCTCCGGGCGAGGCCAGGGCGACGATCGGGGCACCGGCGTTGTCGGCCACGGCGTCGACGCTGAAGTGGAAGCCGGCGATCTGCGCGTAGCAGCCGAGCAGGAAGAAGACCGCGGCGGCGAGCAGGGAGATCAGCACGGCTTTGGGGATGAACCGCTCGGGCTCGGCGGTCTCCTCTGCGAGGTTGGCCGCGGCCTCGAAGCCGGTGAAGAGCAGCACACCGTAGATGACGGAGAAGGCGATGCCGCCCCAGCCCTGCGCCGAGCTGGAGGGTTTGAACGCGGACAGGCTGTTGTCGCCACCGACCTTGACGATCACGTAGATGAAGAAGATGGCGAGCACGCCGATGGAGACGAGTGCGAGCACCAGCTGGGCCCTGACCGAGACCTGGATGCCGACGTGCACGATGGTGAGGAGAACGGCGAGCAGGAGCAGCTGCCATGCCCAGACGGGCAGGGCGGCGACGCCGAACTCGGCCTTGAGGACATCGTGCAGCGTGCCGCCGATGAGGACGGCGATGGCCGCCCCCAGGACGAGGACGCCCAGGTAGTAGACATAGCCCGCGGCGGCGCCGATGCGGGTGTCGAGGCCTGAGGTGACGTAGTCGTACAGCGAGCCGGCTGTCCGGGTCCGGCGCGCGTAGGCGGAGACGATCCAGCCGACGCCGAGCATCCCGACGGTGCCCAGGAGTACGGCGAGCGGCGCCGCACCGCCGGCGCCCTTGCCGGTGGCGGTGGTGATGCCGACGAGCATCGGCAGCAGAAAGGACACCGCGAAGGCGGGGCCCATGAAGCCGATGGACTGAGCGACCACGTCGACGAGCGACAGCGAGCCGGGCGGTCTGCCGGGCTGGGCTTCGGTACCGGGTGATGATCGTGCGATGCGGCGCGACATCAATCGCTCCATGGGGAGTGGCCCCGCGGCCGGGCGGTGACGGAACTGCGATGACAGAGGGAGTGACCTGGTCACACCCTTACCAGCAGGACAACCGGAATATGGCGGGTCAAGCCTCCCGCGTGGCGGGTTCGTCGGCCTTCGGCGATGTAGACGTGTGACGCGCCGCCCGCTGATCGCCCTCCCGGCCCGTTTCTCGTCGTCCGCCGGCGCCTGCGCTACGCCGCCGAGGTCAACGCCCGCGCCCTGGTCGAGGCCGTTTACCAGGCCGGCGGCGAGCCCTTCACCATGGACCCCCACGCCCCTGGCGGCCGGGCCGACCCCGCCGAGATCGCCGGAGGCCTGGAGCGCTGCGACGCGCTTCTGCTGCCGGGTGGCACCGTCGAGGCGGTGGAGCGGCCCGGCTGGCTCGTCGCCGTCCAGTGGCATCCCGACGACACCGCCGCCACCGACGCGACGAGCTGAGCGCGCTTCGAGGCCCTCATCGGGGAAGCACGCCGCCGCTAGCTACGGGCCCGCCCGTTTCGAGCAGGCTGCACCAGAAGTTGACCAAAGAGATAATTACGTGAGGACCCGGAGCAGTGAGCGCCTGCCACAGATCAAGAAGTGGGGCGGAGCAATGCACGACCCCGTATTCCACGACGCTTCCGGCGTGCTGTCGGAACCAGACGACGAGGCCTATGCCGTCCTGGATGTGCATGGTGTGCTGATGAGCTGGAGCCCGGGGGCGGAGCGCCTGCTCGGCTACACGGCCCAGGAGGTCCAGGGGTGGCGTGGGACTGATCTGCTGCACAACCGCTCGGACGCTGCCGGACTCGTAACGCGGTGTGGGATGGATGAAGTCATTCAGCTGGGGCAGGCGGTCCTGCGGCACCGGAGCGGGCACGGAGTCGAGGTCGCGTTGCAGGCACGTCCCCTGGAGTCCACACCCGGTGACCGGCAGTGGCTGATCAGGGTGACGGATGCCGAGGCAACGAGACGGCACGAACTCGGCGACGCGCTCCTGAGGGGACTGTTCACCGAATCGCCCTTCCTCATCGATGTCTTCGACAGGCAGTTGCGCTTCGTGGCGCAGAACGATGCGCAGCGTCGCGCCGGGGGATTCGTGGCCACGGAGTTCACCGGACACACGATGTCCGAGGTGGCGCCTCCCGGGCTGTTGGACATGGCGGCTCTCGAGGCACGGCAGCGGCAGGTTCTGGAGAGCGGTGAGGCTCAGATCCAGACGGAGGTGCGTGGCCGCACACCCGACGACCCCGACCGTGAGCACGTCTGGTCCGAGTCCATCCTTCCGCTCCGGAGCCGGTCCGGGGAGGTGATCGCGCTGGCGCACGCGGTGGCCGATACGACGGAACGGGCCAGGGCAAGGGAGCGGTTGGCGCTGGTGAACGATGCGAGTACGCGCATCGGCAGCACCCTGGACGTGCTGCGGACCGCGCAGGAACTCGTTGATGTGGCCGTCCCGCAGTTCGCCGACCACGCCTACGTCAACCTGCTGGACCCGGTCTTCGGCGGCGAAGACCCGGTAGCCGAACCCGTCGGCGAGGCCGTGCCGCTGCGCCGTGCGGCGAGCTCCCCACCCGCCGGGGCGTCGGCGGACCCGGTGGTCGCGACCGGCGATGTCGACCCTTTCGCTTCGGGAGTGGGATCCCTGTTCGCCGGAGCCATGACGAGCGGCGAGCCCCTCCTGCTGACAGGGGAGCAACTGGCCACCGAGCTCACCCCGGTCGATCCCCGGCGTGCCGCGCTGATCCATGAACACGGAGTCCACTCCTGGCTGCTGGTGCCGATGTCCGCACGCGGTGCCGTACTCGGCGCGGTGGTCTTCATCCGCTGCAGGCGCGCCCACGGGTTCGAGACCGACGATGTGCTGCTGGCCGAGGAAATCGTGGCGCGTGCTGCCGTCTGCATCGACAACGCACGCCGGTACACCCGGGAGCGGACGACGGCTTTGGCGCTCCAACGCAGTCTGCTGCCCCAGCGAATGCCGGTGCTCGGGGCCGTGGAGGCGGTGTCCCGCTACCTTCCGGCGAGTGGCCATACGGTGCCGGGGGGTGCCTGGTTCGACATTATCCCGCTGTCGGGCGCGCGGGTAGCGCTGGTGGTAGGGGATGTGAAGGGGCACGGCCTGCACTCGGCGGTGACCATGGGGCGGTTGCGTACCGCCGTACGGACACTCGCGGACCTCGATCTGTCACCCGAGGAGTTGCTCACGCATCTCGACGACCAGGTCAGCCGGTTCCAGGACGAGTACGTTGATGGGCTGACGGGCAAAGCCGCCGGCACGACGTGTGTGTTCGCGGTCTTCGATCCGATCTCACGGCTGTGCGTGGTGGCACGGGCGGGTCATCCGCCGCCCGTTCTGGCGACGGCTGACGGCAAGGTCGAGGTTCTCGATCTGCCCGGCGGACCTCCCCTCGGGCTCGGCGGAGCTCCGTTCGAGAGCGGCGAGGTAACTCTGACCGACGGGGATCTGCTCGTCCTGTACTCCGACGGTCTGGTGAAGTCGCGGGACCAGAGCATCGATGTGGGTGTCGGACGACTGCGCGAGGCATTGTCCGACGCCCAACTCGCCCCGCTTGCCGGTCTGTCCCGTCCCGGACACGGACTCGATGATGTCTGCGACGTGGTGATCGGCCGGCTGATGCCGTACCGCCCGCACGACGACGTGGCACTCCTGGCGGTACGTGTACGTGAGCTGGATCCGGACCATCACGTCACCTGGGAACTGCCGCCCGAACCCGAGGTGGTGGGCCGGGCCCGCACGCTCGCGGCCCGCAAGCTGGCCGACTGGGGCCTGGAGGAGCTGGAGTTCACCACAGAGCTGGTGGTCAGCGAACTGGTCACCAACGCCATCCACTACGGCGCTCCGCCGATCCAGTTGCGGCTGATCCGCGACCGCAACCTGATCTGCGAGGTCTCCGACGGCAGCAGCACCTCCCCCCACGTCCGGCGCGCACTGGACACCGACGAAGGAGGACGCGGGCTGTTCATGGTCGCGCAGGTTGCCCAGCTCTGGGGCACCCGTCACCACGACCGTGGCAAGACCATCTGGGCCGAGCAGCCCTTCCCCGACGGCGACGGTGCCTTCACCACGGACCTGCGGGGCTCACCCGTGTGAGCGGCCACCCGCACCCGCCCGCCGTACGACGCGTCGGCGGTCCTGCCGGAGCCCGGCAGGACCGCGATTCCGCGTCCGTCGGCGGACCCGGCTGCCGCTACCCGGCGCCGGAGGTAGCGGTGGCCATCGGATGGCCGTTCACGAAGCCGTTGCCCACGGTCGGCTCCCGAAGTGTCACAACCGCCTCGGCCGGCCGCCGGTCGGCGGCGGCGAGAGTGGCCCCGAAGGACGAACCGGCCTCGGATCCGCGGCGCGGGCCCGTACGGATGGGGACGCGCCATGTCGATCGAGCCGAGCTTCTTCGGGTAGCCCTGGTGGAAGCCGCGCGCGATGGCGAAGTCCTCGTCCACCCAGATGTACCCAAAGGCGCCGAGAAGCCGATGGAGGTTCAGGTCCGAGGCCGCCGGCCAGAGCGCCTCGGCGCGGGCTCCGCCCCGCCCAGCAACTCCTGGCGCCGCTCCTCCCCGCGCTCCTCGAGCTGGGCGACGATGGCCCGCAGCCCGTCCGCGAGTCGCAGGCACTCCTCGGCACTGAGCCGCGAGGCCACGAAGGCCTCCTCCTCATTGAACGCCGGGAAGAGCCGCTCCATGAGCGCCTCCCCCTCCTGGGTCAGCGAGAGCAGTACCCGTCGGCCGTCCTCGGGACAGGGCGCTCGAGAAACCAAGCCACGCGACTCCAGGGTCCGGGCGACGCCAGTGAGGGTGCCTTTGGTGATCCCCGCCTCCTCGGCCACATGGCGGGTCTCCGTCTCGCCCCAGATCCACAGCAACCAGAGCACCACGAACCCGGTCCAGGTCAGCTCGGCGGGACGCAGCACCGAGTTCTCCAGGTGCTGCCGGACGGCGGCTGCCGCACGGTGAATGCTGGCGACGGCCGCCATCTGTTCCCGCTGCAGCCGGAAGTCGCCGAGCTTCGCCTGGACGGCCTTCTCGGTCTCCATGATGGATCGATGGCCGGACACAGGCTCCCCTCCGTCGCGGGTGGCACGCGCCGCCCCACTTCGTTCGTTTGCCCCCAAATATTACGCTCCCACCCCGCATTCACACGGGCTCCGCAGGAGCCGATCCCCCTCGATGCATAGGCGAATTGCAGGCCGGCTCTTGTGACGAAGTCATCCCGCTCATGTTGTTTGGCTTCAAACAAATATCTGCGGCTTCCGCGGTGCGCCCAAGGCACAGATCGTATGTGCACCATGGTGATACGGGTTTCCACACGTACCGCCATGCCTTGCCCGTACCCCCAGGAGACCGACGGTGAGCACTGATCAGTCCGGACAGATCCAGCAGAAGATCGAGGCGCTCGCCGCCCAGGGCATCGACGTCGTGCGCATCACCTACCCCGACCTCATGGGCTCCGACCGCGGCCGGGACATCCTGCTCCACCACCTGCCCAACGCGACCGGCCACGGCCTGGCCTTCTGCCGCGCGATCTACCACACCGGCGCTCTGGGCGACCACTCCGACGTCCCTGGCGGGCTGGACGCCGGAATGCCCGACATTGCCGTACGCCCCGACCTGAGCACCCTTGTCCCGCTGCCCTGGGAACCCGGGGTGGCCTGGTGCATCGGCGACGCCCGCGACCCCGAGACCGGCCTGCCCGCCCCGGAATCACCCCGCGACCTGCTGCGCCGGGTCACCGGACAGCTGGCCGAGAGCGGGTTCACGGCTGTCATCGGCCCCGAACTGGAGTACGTCCTGCTCGACCCCGCCCCGGGCTCCCCCACCGGCTGGCGCCGCTACGCCGCCACCCCCGGCAATGTCTACACCGTCGGGCGCAAGGGCGACCCGGACGGACACCTGTTGCGGACGCTGCGCCACCTGCACGACCTCGGCATCGGCGTCAGCGGCGGCAACAGGGAGTACGACGGCGGGCAGTTCGAGATCAACCTGGACCACTCCGAGGCGCTGGACGCCGCCGACCGTGCCTTCCGCTTCAAGGCCGCGGTCAAGGAACTCGCCCGCGCCGAGGGCCGGTTGGCGACCTTCATGGCGAAACCCCTCAATGACGGCGGCGGTTCCGGCTTCCACCTGCACATCTCCGTGGTCGACCCGGACAGGCGCAACGTCTTCGACGCGCCCGGACAGCCCTTCGGACTGTCCGACACAGCCCGCCATGCCATCGCCGGTCTGCTCGCCCACGCCCCCGCACTCGCAGCACTGTTCAACCCCACGATCAACTCCTACAAGCGCTTCGGCCCCGGCACCACCGCGCCCTGGCTGGTCGACTGGGGCCTGGACCATCGCGGCGCCATGGTGCGGATCCCGCCCGAGCGCGGCAGCGCCGCCCGCCTGGAAATGCGCCTCGGCGACGCCACCGCCAACCCCTACCTCGCCATCGCCGGCCTGGTCGCCGCCGTCCAGCTGGGCATCCGGTCCGGGGCCGAGCCAACCACCCCGACCGGCGGCTACGGCTACGATCCGGCCGGCGCCCCCAAGCTGCCGACAAGTCTCGGCGAAGCGCTCGACGCTCTCGAAGGCGACCACGAACTCACCGAAGTGCTCGGCAAGCCCTTTGTCGACGCCTTCCTGATCTTCAAGCGCGACGAGCTGGCCCGCTTCGGGCGGCATGTCACCGACTGGGAGTTCCGCGAGTACGCCCAGCTGCTCTGAAGTGATGTTCCGGGGGCAGCGGTTCAGGCGCGTTTGGTGGAGTCGAGGTGGGCGAACACCACCACGTTGTCCGTGTAGTCCTTCGCCTTCTTGTCGTAGTCGCCTCCGCAGGTGATCAGACGCAGCTGCGGGGACGGGGTGTCGGCGTAGACCCGCTCATTGGGGAAGCGCGCCTTGCTGAAGGTTTCGACGGAGTCGACCTTGAACGTGGCGACGGTGCCGTCTTCGCGGGTGATGTCGACCTTGCTCCCAGGCTTGAGCAGGCTGAGCTGCAGGAATACGGCCGGGCCGGTCTTGGTGTCGACGTGGCCCGCGACGACTGAGGTGCCGGGCTCGCCGGGTGTGACACCCCCCTCGAACCAGCCGACCAGGTTGTTGTCGTCTGCGGGTGGCGCGTCCAGCTGTCCGGATGCGCCGATGGACAACGCCGTGAAGGGCGCGTCGACGGCGATCTCCATGATCGAGATCCGCTTCGGGGCGGACCGGGGCAGCACCAGATCGTCGGCAGGGGCTACAGCCCCGGGTGCGGCGGGGGCGGAGGCCGCAGCGCGGGTTGGCGGCTTGAGTCCCACCGAGGCGCCGAAGGAGTTGTAAATAAGGAGGAAACCCAGCACAACCGCCAGAGCGGGCCACAGCAGGGCACGGCCGATGGGACGGGAGGCAAGGGCGATACCGGGAGGCTGCTGGGCGGTCATGCGAGCGTGCCTTTCACGTACGAGGCGTCAATGGGGCGCGGACAGGCGATGGAACAGGCTGCGGTGCGGGAAGGGCAATCGCCGCGGCCACCGCCCGGGAGGGGCGGCGGCCGCGACGGCAAGCCAACTGCTACAGGTTCGGCCCCATCAGGCCACCGAAGTACCCGACGAGTTGCGGCGGCGCAGCTTGTACGCCCCTACGCCGAGACCACCGAGCATCAGCACCGCACCGGCGCCCAGGCTCCCGCCGGACATGGCCAGGGCACCGCCACCGGTGTGAACGCCGCCGTTCGGCTTGTCGTGGTCACCCTTGTCGTGGTCGCCCTTCCAGGACTTGTCGTAGTCGCCCTTGTCGGACTTGTCGTAGTCGCCCTTGTCAGACTTGTCGCCCTTCTCAGACTTCTCGTCCTTGTCAGACTTCTCGTCCTTCTCGGACTTGTCGCCCTTCTCGGACTTGTCGCCGTAGCTGTCCTCGTCGCCCTCGGCAGGAGTCATGGCCAGGGCACCGCCACCGGTGTGAACGCCACCGTTCGGCTTGTCGTGGTCACCCTTGTCGTGGTCGCCCTTGTCGTAGTCGCCCTTCTCGGACTTGTCGTAGTCGCCCTTGTCGGACTTGTCGTAGTCGCCCTTGTCGGACTTCTCGTCCTTGTCGGACTTCTCGTCCTTGTCGGACTTCTCGTCCTTGTCGGACTTCTCGTCCTTGTCGGACTTCTCGTCCTTCTCAGACTTGTCGCCCTTCTCGGACTTCTCGTAGTCGCCCTTCTCGGACTTCTCGTCCTTCTCGGACTTGTCGCCCTTCTCGGACTCTTGGCCGTACTCGCTGGAGGAGGAGCCACTGTCGTGGTCCTCGCCCAGGGCCAGCGCATATGCGGCGGGAGAGGTGATCGCCAGGACCGCGGAGACGGCCGCCGACGCGAACAGGGTGCGGGCAGAGCGCATGAGGCACATTCCTTTCGCCGCGACTGCGACGGCCGACACTTCATCGGCTCATGGAATCGCAGGGGCGACGTGATTCACCGTTAGCCGGATTTCGCCTCCGCACCACCGGAGAGCTCCGCATTCGAGCTACACCATGGGGCCCTTCGTGTGACAACCAGCCAATAGTCACCCATTGGACGGCACGCCACGCCGAGTAGAGGTTTCATCCGTCGCAGCCACGCTCATCCACTGACGGCGCCTCACTCTCCGCTCACCGGAAGTGAAGTCGCGAGGGCTATGCGGACCGACGGACCCGGGCGGCCCTGCGGGCCTCGGCGGTCTGGCGGGCCTCGGCGGACCGACGGGACTCACCACCAGAGCGGCCGGGCTGACCCGGGCGGGTGCCCCGGCCGCGGAACGGGGCGCCGCCGCGCTTGGGGCGCTCCGTGACCGGCGCGCTGACGCTGATTGGGACGCCGGAGGGGGCCTGGGCGCCGGTGATGCGGCTCAGTTCGGCCTCGCCGGAGCGCACCTGGGCGATCTGCGGGGTGATGCCGGCGGCGGCCATCAGGCGCGTCATGTCGCGGCGCTGGTTGGGCAGGACCAGGGTGACGACGCTGCCGGACTCTCCGGCGCGGGCGGTGCGCCCGCCTCGGTGCAGGTAGTCCTTGTGGTCGCTGGGCGGGTCGACGTTGACGACGAGGTCGAGGTTGTCGACGTGGATGCCGCGGGCCGCGACATTGGTGGCGACCAGCACCGTGACATGACCGGTCTTGAACTGGGCCAGGGTGCGGGTGCGTTGGGGCTGGGACTTGCCGCCATGCAGCGCCGCGGCCCGTACGCCGCTGTTCAGCAGATGTTTGGTCAGCCCGTCGACCGCGTGCTTGGTGTCCAGGAACATGATCACCCGCCCGTCGCGGGCGGCGATCTCGGTGGTGGTGGCGTACTTGTCGGCACCCTGGACGTGCAGTACGTGATGCTCCATCGTGGTGACCGCGCCCGCGGCGGGGTCCACCGAGTGGACCACCGGATCGTGCAGGTAGCGGCGGACCAGGAGGTCGACATTGCGGTCCAACGTGGCCGAGAACAGCATCCGCTGACCGCCGGGACGGACCTGGTCCAGCAGCTCGGTGACCTGCGGCATGAAGCCCATGTCCGCCATCTGGTCCGCCTCGTCCAACACGGTGATGTCCACCCGGTCCAGACGGCAGTCCTTGCGCTCGATGAGGTCCTTCAACCGGCCCGGAGTCGCAACGACGACCTCGGCCCCAGAGCGCAGCGCACCGGCCTGCCGGCCGATCGACATCCCACCGACCACCGTCGCCAGCCGCAGCTTCAACGACCGGGCATACGGGGTCAGCGCGTCGGTCACCTGCTGCGCCAGCTCCCGGGTCGGGACAAGCACCAGAGCCAGCGGCTGGCGCGGCTCCGCACGCCGGCCCGCGGTGCGCGCCAGCAGGGCCAGACCGAAAGCAAGTGTCTTGCCCGACCCCGTACGCCCACGACCCAGAACGTCCCGGCCTGCCAACGAATTCGGCAGCGTCGCCGCCTGGATCGGAAACGGCTCGTTCATGCCGAGGCTGGTGAGCATCTTCAGCAGTTCGGCCGGCATGTCCAGTTCGCCGAAGGTCGCAGCGGCGGGGAGGGCCGGGGTGATGGTGACGGGCAGGGCGAACTCGCCCTGCGGCGCGGAGGGACGGCGCCCGTATCCACCGGAACGGTTGCCGGGGCGGCCCTGGCCCTGGCCCTGCCCCTGCGGGCGGAACCGGGCGCCGCGGTCGGAACCGGCGGAGCCGCCCTTGCGGGGGTTAGAGTAGCGGTCGTTCGTGCGAACTGAACGGTTCATGCAGAACCTTCCTCGATATGGCACGTATCGAGGAATTCTCGGCGGAATGGCCGAATGAATTGCAAGAACGAGCCGGATAAAAGACTGGGACGAAGCCGGCCGCACCGGCGCAGAAAACAGCGGCGCCTGGCGTCAGAATTCCAGGAATCCACCGGAACGGGCGGCTGGGGCCGGAATCGGGGTGCGGGCGGACCCTGCACACAGCAACGAGCTGGGGCCCGCACCCACGGTGCGGGCCCCAGCTGCGTCGTACGCGTCAGCGTCAGGCGGGAACGATGTTCTCGGCCTGCGGGCCCTTCTGGCCCTGCGTGACGTCGAAGGAAACCTTCTGGCCCTCCTGGAGCTCACGGAAGCCCGAGGTGGCGATGTTCGAGTAGTGGGCGAAGACGTCGGGGCCGCCGCCGTCCTGCTCGATGAAGCCGAAACCCTTTTCTGCGTTGAACCACTTCACGGTGCCAGTAGCCATATCAAATCTCCTTCGGGGCAGTGCCCGGTGCCCGCACTGTGCGAGCTCCGCGTCGCCGCAATGATTGCCCCGTCCGGAAAACAGTACCGGAAATACAAAAGTGCCCGACGGCATAAAGCCATCAAAGGCACTTGAAGTCTTTGGGAACCACAACTGCAACTTGGATCAAGAGTAGCACGGCGCGCAAATTCTGAACCAGCACCAGCATATTCGCTGCCCAAGGGCGTCCGAGGCATGGGATCGCGCGATCGGCGACGTGGATGCGTGCAAGCCTCGGATCCTCCCCCTACCCGCGGGTAATTTGGCTGATCATCGTCTCACCGCGGCCGGTTCTGCACCTCTACGCTCCGAGTCACCGCGCCGGTGGGCGGTGCCTCCGTGGCACGACGGTCCGAGCCAGATGGAGCCCCAGTGAGACGAGCGCAACGCCACGGCGGACACCGCGCCAGGGTCCGGACGACCAGTGCCGCCGTCGCCGCGGCGCTCGCCCTCGTCGGAACGGTCGCCGCGGCACCCGCGTCAGCGACCCCGGGGCCGGAGCACGCGGCAGCCCATGCCACGGCAGGCCCCGTCTTCCGCCTCGCCGACATCCCGATGAAGGACGGTGTAGTCCTCAAGGCGAACGTGTTCACACCCGCCCCCGGCACACCCGGCGCTGACGCGCACGGCCGCTACCCGGTGATCGTGCAGCCGGCCAGCTGGGGGCAGAACGACCTCGAGTACGTCCTCCAGGGCAGGAAGCTCGCCGCACGCGGCTATGTCGTGGTCACCTACACCGTCCGCGGCTTCTGGCTCTCCGGAGGCGAGGTCGACGTTGCGGGACCCAAGGACGTGGCGGACATCTCGTCGGTCATCGACTGGGCCGTCGCCCGGACTCCGGCCGATCCGCAGCGGATTGGGATGACCGGTCTCTCCCTGGGCGGCGGCCTGACCCTGATGGGAGCTGCCGCCGACCCGCGGATCAAAGCGGTGGCTGCGATGAGCGGTTGGGGGGACCTGGTCGACTCACTGTACAGCGGCGAGACCCGGCACCTGCAGGCCGCCGCGGCACTCACCGCCGTAGGGGCGCCTGTCGGTCGCGAGAGCGCCGAGTTCCGGCGGATGCTGGCCAACCTCTTCGCCGACCGTGACACCCCCGACGTCATCAGATGGGCGCGGACCAGGTCCCCGGGCGCGTACGTGGACCGCATCAATGCCAACGGCACGGCTGTCTTCCTCGCCAGTGCTTGGGGGGACAGCATCTTCAACCCCAGCCAGATCACTGCCTTCTATCAGAAGCTGACCGGCCCCAAACGGATCGAGCTGCGTCCCGGCGACCATGCCACGCAGGAGGTCACCGGCCTGCTCGGGCTGGACAACGCCACCTGGGCGAGCGCGCTCAGCTGGTTCGACGAGCACCTCAAGGGCAGCGGCGGCACACCTCGGCCGCCCGTGGAACTGGAAGTGCGGCCGGGCGGTGCACTCGAGACCTATCCGTCCTGGCAGGCCGTCAGTTCCCGGACCGAGCGGCTGCAGCTCGGCAGAGCGAACGCCTTCGGCACCGGTGCGCTCGACGGCGGCACGCCCGGGAGCAGCGGCAGGGCTGGGACGGGATGGCAGACGCCAGTCGTCGGCGGTACGAACTCGGGCGCCGACGGCGGCATCACCGAACTGTCCGGGCTGCTCGACCAGGTCGTCAAGCTGCCTCCCGTCGTCGTGGTCCCGTTGCTGCCCCGCTGGGCCGGAGCCGTATGGCAGTCGGCGCCGTACGCGGCCACGCAGCACATACGCGGAACCGTCAGGCTGCACACGACCGTTACCGCCTCCGCGCCGCAGGGCACGGTGATCGGCTACCTCTACGACGTGAACGCCCTCGGCGTGGGGAAGCTGATCTCCCACGCCCCGCAGAGCTGGTCCGGCAGGACACCGGGGCGGGCCTTCCCCCTCGAAATCCAGCTCTTCGCCACCGCCTACGATCTGCCCGCAGGACACCGGCTGGCTCTGGTCCTGGATACCAAGGACCCGCTGTACGGCGGTCGCACACCGCTGGGCAGCAAGGTGTCGTTCGGCTCGCCGGAGGACGACCCGTCCGAACTGGTGCTGCCTCTGCGCTGAGTGCCGACCCGTATGGTCACCCGTCAGCCGAGGAAGCTCAGCCGCACCTGACGGTCGGGGTTGTCGTGGTTGGTGTCCGCCAAACTCCGTCAGGGCAATCCTCAGTCAGCCGTCAGCGGCGGAGGGCCACCAGATCCGTACCGGGCAGGTGGATCCAGCCCTCCTGCCGGGCGGCCGCGCGCTCGTCCGGAGAACGCGGCCACAGAGTGTCCCCGATCAGGACGGCGCGAGCGACCAGGGCGCAGACCAACGCGTCCAGATGGTCGTGGCTGTCGAAACACTGCCCGCGCACCGGCTCGGGGAGCGCCACCCCCAAGCCCGCCTCGACCGTGCGGACGATGTGCTCCCGGACGGCACGCGCTCCGGGCGTGGCGCTCTTGTAGCTACCAGGAAGGTGGATCCCCCACCGCCGCAGTGCGGCAGCGGGGTAGACCTCGGCAACCGGTCCCGACCCGTCCCGGGGCACGGGGGCACCGGTCGCCGCGAGTCCATCCAGCAGATGAGCCGCTCGCAGCGCCACGACGCCCAGAAGATCGGTGGACACCGACAGCGGAGGCCGCATCGAGGTCGCCTTCCACGTGAGGTCGTCGGTGACCCTGAATCGCAGCGCATCCAGACCGGGCCTCCCGTCCGCACGCTCCTCGAACCTGACGGCAGGCGGCAGCCGCTCACCCCGGTGGTGGGCCAGGACCGTTGCCACAAAGCTCGACGGCCAGCCAAGAGGGCAGTCGATGCCTGTCTTGTCGGCAGCCCGGACAACCGCCAGCAGACCCTCATCCCCCTCGGGCACGACGAACTCCACCGCCAAGCCGTCTCCGCCACCCCAGAGCACCCGGCACACAGCCGTACGCCGTGCACTCGCAGCAAGGTCGACCCCGACCGTGACCGACTGTCGTTGCCTCATGCCGCGATCCTCCCGCAGCAGGCCGGCAGACCACCGCACCCGGGCGCTACGTGCAATGCCGGACCGGCAGGACAAGCTCAGTCCGGGAACCGGGGCCCGACCGCGGTGCGGGCACCGAGCGCCCTTCCCTTGCCCCAGCCGAGCTCGCGCCGATAGAGATCGGCGCCTGCGCGGAAGCCTCGGCACCGGTGATCACCACCGCCCAGATCTCGGGATCGGCACTGCACTCATCGAGCAGGTTCCCGAGCGCGGTGGCGAGCGCGGCGTTCACCGCATTCATCGCCTCGGGCCGGTTCAACGTCACGATGCCGATGTGTTCGCTGCGCTCGAACAGCACCGCCGAGCCCTGGGCGGACATCACTGCTCCTTCTCAGATCCCGGCTTCGTCAGCGATTCGGCATGCCTTGTCCACGAGCGCATCGATGCGTTCCACGGTGGGCGTGCCTGTCGCGCTCTTGTTTCTCGGTTCATCGATGGCTCGCCTCATCACGCCCTCGGCAATCACAGCCACCTTCCACAGGCCCAGCACGTGCCAGAATTTCAGTGCCGCCGGGTCCCGGCCTGTTTCGGTCAGATACGTCTGAGCGAGCTCGGCACGGCCCGGAAAGCCTTCGAGGACGGAGGCGGCGAAATCGCCCCCGGTCTCCTCCTCTCCCGGTTCCGGCCAGTACGCCAGCAGGCTGCCCATGTCGGCCAACGGATCCCCCAGCGTCGACAGCTCCCAGTCGAGCGCCGCGGTCACCTCCCCGCTGTGGTAGGAGGTGATGACGTTGCGCAAATGGAAGTCGCCGTGTACGAGCGTCAGTTCGCGCTGCTCCGGGACGGCCGCGACAAGGCGCCGGGTGACGTCCTCGAGGGCGGGCAGCTCGCGGGTCCTGGACTTCTCCCACTGGCCCGACCACCGCTTCAGCTGACGCTGCGCATACGGCTTGTGGCTGGCCAGACCGGTCAGCCCGGTCGCCTCGAGATCGACCGCGTGGATCTTCGCCAGCGTCCGCGGCAACGACATCCCGATCGCCCGCCGGCGCTCGGGCGTCAACGACTGCGCGATCGACATCCTGTCGACGACCTGGCCGTCCACGAACTCCATGAGAAGCAGCGGGACATCGGTCACGGCAGGATCACCGGTCAGCCCGAGCACCCGTGGGGTCGGGGCGGCGGTGCCCTCCAGCGCCGTCAGAATCCGCGCCTCGCGGGCCACGTCGTGCGCCGACGCCAACAGGTGACCCAGCGGTGGGCGCCGCAGCACCCACCTGCGGCCGTCCTGGTCCCGTACCAGGTAGGTCAGATTCGACTGGCCGAGCCCGATCCGGTCGAAGGTCAGCGGCCGGGCGGAGTCGACGCCGAGGGTCTCGAACCAGCGGCTCACCGCCTCGGCGTCGATTCCGACGAGGTCCGCGCTAGACACCGATGCCGGCCCCTTGCCTGAACGGGAGCACGTCACCGAGCAGCTGCCCGCCGTCGATCACCAGGGTCTCACCGGTGATCCAACTCGCGGCGTCCGAGACGAGAAAGGCGACCGCCGCGGCGATGTCGGCAGGCTCCCCTATGCGCCCAAGTGCCGTCGAGGCGGACAGAGCCTGCTCGTGCTCCTTCCACAGAGCCTCGGCCAGCTTCGTACGAACCACACCCGGTGCCACCGCGTTGACGCGAACCTTCGGCGAGAGTTCCAGGGCCAGTTGCTTCGTGAGATGGATCAGTGCGGCCTTCGAGGCGTTGTACAGCCCGATGTTCGCCTCGAAGGCCATGCCGCCGACCGACGCGGTGTTGACGACCGCCCCGCCGTGCTCGCCCATCCAGGCCCGCGTGGCCAGCCCCGTCCACAGGACGGGAGCCCACAGATTCACGTCGAAGGTCTTGGCGAACCGGCCGTGGTCCTGGTCGATGACCGGCCCGAAGGCCGGGTTGGTCCCCGCGTTGTTGACGAGGATGTCCAGGCTTCCGAAGCGCTCGAGCGTCAGATCCACACAGCGCCGGGCCGCCTCTTCGTCGACCGCATGCGCACCGACGCCGACCGCCGTTCCCTTGACCTGGGCCGCGGCGGCGTCTGCCGCCTCCTGGGACCGGGAGGTGAGGACGACGTTTGCCCCTGCCGCGGCGATGGCCTGGGCGATCGCCAGCCCGATACCGCGTGAGGCGCCGGTGACGACCGCGGTGCGACCGGTGAGATCGAGTCCTGCCATGTCAGCTCACCGCTGCCGTGGCCGCGTCGCGGTACTGCCGCAGTTCCTGTTTGGCGATGGCCCTCTTGTGGACCTCGTCGGGACCGTCCGCCAGCCGCAACGTCCGCAGATGCGCGTACATCATGGCCAACGGGAAGTCGTCGGTCACTCCGGCTCCCCCGTGCACCTGGATCGCGCGGTCGATGATCTTCAACGCGATGTTCGGGGCGGCCACCTTGATGGCCGCGATCTCGGTGCGCGCTTCCTTGTTCCCGACCGTGTCCATCAGATGCGCGGCCTTGAGCGTGAGCAGGCGGATCATCTCGATGTCGATACGCGCTTCCGCGATCCAGTCCTGGACATTGGACCGTTCGGCAACCGGACGACCGAACGTCACCCGTGACTGCGCGCGCCGGCACATCAGCTCCAGCGCCCGCTCGGCCGCGCCGATCGCCCGCATGCAGTGGTGGATACGACCGGGCCCGAGGCGGGCCTGGCTGATCGCGAAGCCCTCGCCCTCACCTTTGAGGATGTCCTTGGCCGACACGCGCACATTCTCGAAGGTGATCTCCGCGTGGCCCTCGCGATCGGCGTACCCGAAGACCGGGAGGTTCCGGATCACGGTGACCCCGGGGGCGTCGATGGCGACGACCATCATCGACTGCTGGCGATGTGGGGCCGCCGTGAGGTCGGTCTTGCCCATCACGATGAGCACCTTGCAGTTCTTGTGCATCGCGTTCGAGGCGAACCACTTGCGGCCGTTGAGGATGTACTCGTCGCCGTCGCGCTCCATGCGCAACTCGATGTTGGTGGCGTCGGAACTGGCCACTGCCGGCTCGGTCATCGCGAAGGCCGAGGCCATGGTGCCCTCGAGCAGCGGCCCCAGGTACTTCTCCTTGTGCTCGTCGGTGCCGAAGAGGGTGAGCACCTCCATGTTCCCGGTGTCCGGGGCATTGCAGTTGCACGCTTCCGAAGCGATGTGGCTGCGCCCCATGATCTCCGCCAGTGGCGCGTACTCGAGGTTGGTGAGTCCGGGCCCCCACTCGGGATGCGGGTGGAAGAGGTTCCACAGTCCCCGCCGACGGGCCTCGACCTTGAGCTCCTCGATGATCGGGGGCTGGAAGTGCGGGTCACCCGACGCGCGCATCTGCTCGTCGTACACCGCCTCAGCGGGGTAGATGTGCGAATCCATGAACTCGAGCAGATCCGCCTGGTACTTCTTGGCGCGGTCCGAGGTCTCAAACAGCGACATCTGAACTCCTGATGGGTAGGGAGGGAAAATTCGGTGGGCGCCTGTCGAGGTGACTGGCCACGCCTTCGACGAAATCGGCCCCGCGGAAGGCCTGGAGCATGACGCCTTCCGCCCGGGTCACGGAATCGCCGTAGGTTCCGTCCGCGTCGTCGCGCAGTTGGTTCTTGATGGTGGCCATGGACGCCGGGGAGCAGCGCGTCGCCAGATCGGCGGCGTACGCGACAGCGGCATCGACGACACTGCCGGTGTGGACCAGGTGGTCGAGGAGTCCGATACGGAGTGCCTCATCGGCGTCCACCATGCGACTCGACAGCAGCAGGTCAGTTCCCCGGCTGTGGCCCACCAGCCGGGGCAACAGCCAGGAGATCCCGTACTCGGCGATCAGCCCGCGCTGCGCGAATGCCGTGGTGAACCGGGCCGAGGGCGAGCCGAAGCGAATGTCGCAGTAGAGCGCCTCCACCATGCCCAGGCCCGCGGCCACCCCGTTGACCGCGCCGATCAGCGGTTTGCGCAGGGTCAGCGGCACGTCGCGCGGCCGGCGCCGCGCCCCGTCCGCCTCGGAGACCTCGCCGACCGCCTGCAGCCGCTGAAGGTCGGCGCCGGCGCAGAATCCGCGTCCCGCGCCGGTGACCACGACGGCGCGTACGTCCGGGTCGTCCTCGGCGGCGTCGAGCAGCGTGAAGTAGCGGTTTTCGAGTTCGTCGGTCCAGGCGTTCAGCTTGGCGGGCCGGTTGAACGTGAGCACCAGTACGGGCCCGCGATGTTCGGCGAGGACGAGCTCACCCGGCGCGCCGGTCATGCCTGCGCCAGCAGGGAGCTCTGGTAGCGGCGCATCCCGCGCAGCCACCGGTCGTAGTCCGAGCCCTTGTGCCGGTACATGTCCAGAACCTCTTCGTGCGGCAGGATCAGGAAGCGCTCGTCCTCGATCGCGGCGAGGACGGCGTCGGCGACCTCGGCCGGCTCAAGGACGTCACCCGCGGACGTGACGGCCCGCGTGGCCGCTTGCCCCAGGGCGTCCCCGGAGTCCTTCCCCAAGGACAGCATTTTGGTGTTCACCCCCATCGGACACAGACAGCTGACATGGACTCCGCGATCGCCATAGGTGACGCTCAGCCATTCGGCGAAGCCGACGGCCGCGTGCTTGGTGACGGCGTACGTGGCGGAGCCGATCTGGGTGAGCAGCCCGGCCGCCGAGGCGGTGCTGACGAAGTAGCCCTCGCCGCGCTCGAGCCACCGCGGCACCAGCAGCGTTGCCGCTCGGATGTGGGCTCGCAGGTTCACGTCGATCGAGAGGTCCCAGTCCCGCTCGCTCGCGTCGAGGCCGGGTGCCCCGGCGATACCCGCGTTCGCGAAGTAGAGGTCGACCGGACCGAACGCGCTCTCCGCCAGGTCGATCAACTGCTGGATCTGCGCGGTGTCCGACGCGTCCGCGCCGGCGCTCACGGTGCTTCCCGGATGGTCGGCGTTGACTGACTCCGATACCGACCGCGCGGTGTCCGCATCAAGGTCCGCGACGACGATCCGGGCACCTTCGCGAGCGAGCCGTGCGACCAGCGCGCCGCCGATGCCGCCTCCGCCACCGGTGACGATGGCGACTCTTTGTGCAACGTTCACAGCGAACCCTCTCCATGGCGGGGCGTGCGGTGCCGGGCACGGTCCCCGAGATGGTGCGACCGTGGCCTCCGCCCAATGTATAATTGAATCCGACGTCAAGTTCAACTGTCTGGACGCATCACCACGCGGAGCAGGTCGCCTCGCCCCACTGGACTGCGGACAGAGAATTCACGGTGGACGTCGCCGCAACTTCGTCCGCCCCAGGGGCAGGAGCGGCCCACCGAACAAGGCACGGCCCGGCGCCGCGTCGTCTCAACTGCCGACGTCCGACGGCTGCGCCCTGAGCCATCGACGACGGCTACGGCCAGGTACCGTTCCCCGGCCCCTGACCGGTCGGCTCACCCATCCGCCTGCGCGCGACGTCACACCCGTGGAGGAGAGGAGAAGACCCGCGGCGGCGGTCTCCGCCCCGGCCGGCGCTACTGCCGGATCAGGATCAGCGGTGGCCGGGGAACCGCAGGGCGTTCGCCCAGAGCCGGGTGACCGTGGAGACGAGTTCCTCGAAGTCCACCGGCGTACCTTCTTCTTGCCCTTCGCCGAGCGCGAAGGCGTTGTAGGCCATGACGCTGACCATGCCCGACAGCGCACGGGAGGCCAACATCGGATCGACCTCACGGTCTGCGACACCCCGCGACTGCAGGTCGGCGATGCCGCGGGCGTTGCGGCTGATGAACGCATCCGTGCGCCGGGTCCGGAACTCACGGAACTCCGGCTCCACTTGTGCGACCTGCTCAAGCAGTGCCATCAGCTTCGCGTTCCGCTTATACGCCTCGAGATACGCGCGATTGCTCGCCTCGAGTACGGCGTATGGATCGTCGGTACCCTGCACCCGGCCCATGCCGGGGTGCATCATGTCCTCCTGCGCCTCCAGCAGGACGGCGGCAAGCACCTCTTCCTTGTTCGCGAAGTAGGTGTAGAAGGATCCCGCCGCGCATTGGGCCTCTTTGGCGATGTCGATCAGGCGGGTGTCGAGGTAGCCGTCCCTCTCGAACACCTTTCGCGCGGCCTTCACCAAAGCGGCCCGTGTCCGAGCTCCGCGCTTCGTCGTCGGCGGCTCGCGAAGTGACGAGAGGGGCGCCATCGGCGGTGCCTTCTCGCTGTAATGCTCCTCGGGCGCGGTGGTATCCATCGCCGGAAGGGTACTTGAATCCGACACCGGAGTCACAAATTCGCCAAGTGCGCGCAGGGTCGCCGACGCCCTGACCGGCGCCCCAGATGTCCCGCCACGCCTTCGCCTGCTTGATGTCCTGGTTTCCGAAGTCCATGGCGGACGGACCGGATCCGGCAGTGCGGCCTGCTCGAGCCCCGTGGCCTCGATGCTGCCGCGGACGCAGTCGCCGTGCACGCCGGTGAACGGGTTGGAGTACACGATGTCCGCAGCGGTGGAGTCCACGATCATCTGCTTGTACGGGTCCTCCGCGTTCGCCTCGTCGGTGGCGGTGAACGCCGAACCCACGGCCGCTCGATCCTCGCGGCGCAGGCCGCCGGCGCCGACCTTGCCCACGTTGCCGGACACATCTCGTCCGCCGACGGATGTTCAGTTACCGGCGGGCGGGTGCGTCGCCGAGCGCGGGGGCGCGGGTCAGCTCCGTACGGTCGATGGAACGCTTGAGGATCTTCCCGCTAGGGCCCTTGGGCAGCTCGTCAACGAACCGGATGATGCGCGGGATCTTGTAGGCGGACAGTCGCTCCCGTGTCCAGCTCGACACCTCGGCGGCACCGAGCTCCGAACCCGGCCGGGCAGTGATGAGCGCGGCCACCTCCTCGCCGTAGTGGTCGTCGGGAACGCCGATCACGGCTGCCTCGATGATGTCCGGGTGCTCGTAGAGAACTTCCTCGACCTCACCGGGGTAGACGTTGTAGCCACCGCGGATGATCAGGTCCTTGATCCGGTCGACGATGCGCAGGTCGCCGTCCGTGTCCGTTTCGCCCAGGTCGCCGGTCCGGAACCAGCCGTCGGGCGAGATCGCCGCGGCGGTGTCCGCAGGGCGGTTGAAGTAGCCGCGCATCACCGTGGGTCCCTTGATGTGGACCTCGCCGACGGTACCCGGTGGACACTCGTTGCCTTCGAAGTCACGCACCTGGATCTGCAGCCGCGGGACCGCCCGTCCGGTGTACCCGGTCTTGCCGCCGCGGTCGATGTCGTTGAAGGTGCCGAACGCGGTGGTCTCGGTGAGCCCATAGCCTTCGAGGATGGTGCAGCCGAACCGGGCCTCGAACGCCCGGGCGATCTCCCCGGGCAGCGAGGCGCCGCCGGAGACGGCGATACGGAGCTGGGCGAAGTCCGCCGGGTTCGCATCGCCCGCCGCGTGCAGCATTGCGTTCCACATGGTCGGTACGCCGGCCATGATGGTGAGCCGGTCGCGGCGCAGCATCTCCAGCATCGACGCCGGGTCGAATCGGGCCAGCAACGACATCGAACCGCCCGCGGTCAAGGTCGCCATCATGACCGACGCCTGGCCGAACACATGGAAAAGTGGGAGTCCGGTGCCGGTGCGGTCGGCGCTCGATCCGCGGCTGCACTGGGCGCCGATCTCCCCGGCGGACAACAGGTTCCCGACCGTGAGCTGGGCGCCCTTCGGGCGCCCTGTCGTACCCGAGGTGTACAGGATGGCCGCGGTCTCGTCGCCGTCCCGGTCGACCATGGAGACGGGGTCGGCATCGGTGACCATCGCGCCCGGGGACAGCGTCCAGGAGGGCACCTTGAGCGTCGCGGCCGCCTCGGCGACGGCGGGGCCGAGGGCGTGCCATGCGATCGCCAACGAGCACCCGGCGTCGCCGAGGACGTACTCGGCCTCGGCCCGGGTGGACATCGTGTTGACCGGCACCACAACGCAGCCCGCGGCCTGGATCCCGAGGTAGGCCACCACGAACTCGGGCACCGACGGCGCAGCCAGCAGCACCCGGTCCCCCGGGGACAGGCCGGCGGTGGCCAGGGCGCCCGCGTACCGAACGCTCGCGTCGCGCAGTTGCCGGTAGGTCCACTGATCCGCGCCGCCGCGCAGCGCCAGGTTGTCGGGAGTTGCAGCCGGCCATGGGCGGTGCCTTCCGGGGATGTGAGCAGCTGATGCGGTACGGGTCCCCCTCGCCCACCAGTATAATTGAATCCGACCTCAACTTCAAGTCATGTGACGGCGGGAATGGCAGGGGCGTGCATCGCCCAGGCGTCCGGCCGTGGTCGCGGCGAGGCCGTCCACGAACCGCGTACGGAAGTTCATCCGGAAAGGATTCGGCCGACGGCGGGACTTGAAGGAGGGCGCAGGCGTCCTGCCCGCTTGGGCGGGCAGAGGTGGTACCGAAGTGCATGAGCCCGCGCTGGGCGGGCGCGAGCACTGTCGCTCCGCCCGCGGGCGGCATCGGTCCCGGGCATGACCGTTCTCCCGCGCCCGGCCTCCCATCGATCGGTCGGCCGGTCGGCCGGTCGGTCAGGTCGGCCGGTCGGTCAGGTCGGCCGGTCGGTCAGGTCGGTCGATCGGTCAGGCGGTGATCCCGAAGCGTTCGGCGAGTTGGCGGCGGGTGTCGGCGGCACCGGTGTGCAGCACACCCCCGATTCCGATTCGCGCCGCTCCGTCGAGGTTCTGCCGCAGATCGTCGATCATGACTGCCTCCTCGGGGGTGGCGCCGAGTCGTTCACATGCGATCGCGTAAATCCGCCGGGAAGGCTTGCGGATCCCGACCTCGGCGGAGATGACGACCGCGTCGGCCACAGCAGCGAGGTCGACGCCATCGTAGGTTCCGTTCCCGAACGAATTGGATACCAGCGCCACGGGGTAGCCGGCGGCGCGAAGATCACCGAGCAGGGCGAGCATGTCCTGGTCGATCGACATTCCCGCTTGCATCCGGGCCGTGAGGCCCTCGGCGGATACGTCGGCGCCGTGGGCACGGAGACGTTCGGCGAATCCTCGCTCGAAGGCTTCCGCGTCGATACGGCCGCACTCATGGTCGGCCAGGAGGGCGCGTGACGGCTGGTCCCGGCTGAGGAGGTCCAGCGGCAGGCGCGGGTCGCCGCCGAGTGAGGCGCCGAAGTCGGTGAAAGCTCGCAACACACTGGAGGTGATGACCCCGCCGAAGTCCACGAGGACCGCGGTTCGGGCCTTTTCCACCACGCTCGACACAGCATCCACACCCTCTCTCGCGGCCGGCTTCCCACCGGCCGATGCGACCACGGCCGGCCTTGCACCGGCCGTGGCGACGGCAGCCATGGTCCGCCGATTCTCATGAGGACTAAGCGACCTCGAACAGCCCGGCTGCGCCCATTCCGCCGCCGACACACATCGAGATCACTACATACCGGACACCACGGCGCTTGCCCTCGATCAGGGCGTGCCCCACCAGGCGGGCACCGGTCATTCCGTACGGATGGCCGACCGAGACTCCGCCGCCATTGACGTTGAACCGCTTCGGGTCGATGTTCAGTTCGTCACGGCAGTACAGCGCCTGGGAAGCGAACGCCTCGTTGACTTCCCACAGACCGATGTCGTCGATGGTGAGGTCGTGCTGCTTCAGCAGTTTCGGAATGGCGAACACCGGACCGATCCCCATCTCGTCCGGCCCGCAACCGGCAACGGCCATACCCCGGTAAACGCCCAGCGGCTCCAGTCCGCGGCGCTCGGCTTCCTTCGACTCCATCAACACCGACGCCGAAGCCCCGTCCGACAATTGCGAGGAGTTGCCCGCCGTCACGCTGGAATGCGCGGTCACCTGGCCGTCCGGCAGCACCGGCGCCAACCCGGCCAGGCCCTCGAGTGTGGTCGACGCGCGGTTGCCCTCGTCCCTGGTCAGGGTCACAGCCTCGTCCCGCACCTCCCCGGACTGCTTGTCCATGACCTTCTTGACGCTGTCGAGCGCGACGATCTCCTGGTCGAACCGCCCGGCCGCTTGCGCCGCCGCAGTGCGCTGCTGTGACACCAGCGCGAACTCGTCCTGTCGTTCCCGGCTCACGGCGTAGCGTTCGGCGACGATCTCGGCCGTCTGCAACATCGGCATGTAGATACTCGGCTTGTGCTCGACCAGCCAGGGATCCGTCATGCGGTGGGTGTTCATGTGCTCGTTCTGCACCAGGGAGATCGACTCGACACCGCCGCCGACAGCGACCTGCATGCCGTCGCCGACGATCTGCTTGGCGGCCGTCGCAATCGCCATCAGGCCCGACGAGCACTGCCGGTCGATCGTCATCCCCGACACGGAGTCCGGAAGTCCGGCACGGAGAGCGGCCTGGCGGGCGACGTTGCCACCGGATGACCCCTGCTGCATGGCGCAGCCGAAGATCACATCTTCGACCTCGCCTCCCTCGAGCCCGGCGCGCTGCACCGCGTGCGAGAGGGCATGGGCGGCAAGTTCCTGCGCCTGGGTGTCATTGAACGCGCCGCGGTACGCCTTCCCGATCGGCGTCCGTGCCGTCGAAACGATGACTGCTTCCCTCATGTCGCCTCACTGCTTCCTGTCGGTCCGGTTCATCTGGGCACTGCAGGGCTGGAATCCCGAGCTCCGTCAGCCGGAGTCGATACCGGTTGGAGCTCGATGCCGGCTGGCCGGGCTCGATGCCGGTAGGCGGTGCCGAACGCCAACCGGAGCGCTGTGAGCAGTTAGCGACCGTCCCCTCCGTTACCGATGACGTGCGCCACGGGCGCAGGGTGACGGGAGCCGGCCTCGCGATCGTTTATAGTTGAATTCGACGTCAAGTTCAATAGATCTCTGGGGGAGGGCGGCTCGCGGCTGCCGTTGCCGGAAATGCTCGTGCTCTCGACCTTGACAATCACCTTCCGCGGTTTAAGGCTGACCGACCAGTCGGTATGAGGGGGCGGATCGTGACCGAGCTGAGCATCTCCACTCCTGCGGGCGTGTTCGACGCGACCGTGGAGGGTCCGCCCGAGGGCCGCCCGGTGCTGCTGCTCCACGGCTTCCCGCAGACGCGGCTGGTGTGGCAACGGCAGATCGCGGAGCTGGCCGCGCACGGCTACCGGGTGGTGGCACCCGACCAGCGTGGTTACTCCCCCGGGGCCCGCCCCGAACGGCCCGAGGACTACCGCATCAGCGTCCTGGTCGACGATGTGGTCGCGATCACGGAGGAACTGGGCTGGGCGTCGTTCGACCTGGTCGGCCATGACTGGGGAGGCGCGGTGGCGTGGTGGACCGCCGATGCCCACCCCGGCCGCGTACGTACCCTGACAGTGGTCTCGACCCCGCACCCCGGCGCTCTGGCCACCACATTGCGTACCGACCAGGACCAGCGCGAACGATCGCAGTACATGATCGCCTGGCGTGAGACGCCCGCGACCGAGGGGCGCATGCTCGCAGGCGATGCCGAGGCACTTCGCGCCACGTACGCCGGAAAGGTCCCGCAGGCCAGCGCCGAGGCCTATGTGCGGCACCTGTCCCAGCCGGGTGCTCTCACCGCGGCGCTGAACTGGTACCGGGCCGGCCGCCCCGACGGCGCGATCGGTGTCATCGACGTGCCCACGCTGTACGTCTGGAGCACACAGGACAGCGCGTTCGGCCCGGCGGCCGCGCGGGAGACCGGGCAGTGGGTCAACGGGCCGTACCGGTTCGAGACCCTCCAGGGCGTTAGCCACTGGATCCCCGAGGAGGCACCCGAGACGCTGAGCCGCCTGCTGCTCGAACATCTGCGAGCGCACGGCGAGTACGGAACCACGGCGAACACCCCGTCGGCCGACTCCCAGAAGAGGTGACCCATGAAGACAGCGCGAGCAGCCTGGCGACGGCTCGAGCCCGTACACGGCATGATCTACTTCGCCCCCGAGGGAAGGCGACGGTACGCGGACCTCGGACTGAGCGGTCGCGCCGGGTACTTCGCCTCCCGGAGCGCCGCCTTCGGCCGAGCGTCCGCCGAGCTGGTCATCTCGACCTTCTACAACTTCAACCCCGGTCTCGTACGGAAGGCGGTCGACGGGGTCTGGGAGGCGGCAACGCCGCAGCAGGTGCTGGACGCGCGGCACGCCGCCGCGAGCGAGGCTCTGCGACGGGCCGGGATCCACGAACTCCCCGCTTTGGACGAGGTCCTGGCGCTGACCCGCACGGCCGCCGAGGCGGCCTGCGAACACGCGCAGGGCCGACCGCTGTTCGCCGCGCACGCCGCCCTGCCCTGGCCGGAGGAGCCGGTACTGCAGCTGTGGCACGCTCAGACGCTGCTCCGGGAGTTCCGTGGAGACGGCCATGTCGCGTGCTTGCTGAGCGAGGGTGTGGGGGGCTTGGAGGCCCTGGTTCTGCACGCTGCCACCGGTGAGGTTCCCGTCGACTTCCTCAGGGCAAGCCGCGCATGGCCCGAGGAGGAGTGGGCCGACACCCAGGAGCGCCTGCGCACACGAGGTCTCCTCGACGGCGACTCCCTCAGCCCGGAAGGCGTACGCCTGCGCCAGCACATCGAGGACCGCACCGACCGCCTGGCCCTGCCCGCCTACGCCGCCCTGGGTGACGCCGACTGCGAACGTCTCGCCGAACTGGCGAGCCCCTTCGGCCGCGCCGTCATCGAAGCCGGGCTCCTCAAGCTCGGCTGAGCGCGCGCTTCACGCCCCCTCCGCTTCGCGCTTGATCTGCTCGAACTGGGCGGCCATGGCCTCGCAGAGCGCACTCCATACCCAGCTCACGCGCTACCCGAGGAAGCTGAGCCGCACCTGCCGGTCCGGGTTGTCGTGGTTGGTGTCCACCAACCTCCGCTGAGACAACCCCGACCCTATTCCCCGGCACGGGCATACCGAACAGCTGCGACCGCGGGCCCGAGAGGGGGCAAGCACCTTGGCTCATTCGTCCGGGCAGGCCCCAAGGCAAAGTCCGGCCGGCCGAAGAAAAAGGTCTGCCTCAGAAGGAGCGTTGGGCATTCGCAGCGGGCTGCCCGCTTGCGTGCGGGCAACCGAAGCCGTCCGCAGCACTGCAGTGCATGCCACCCGCCCCCTGTAGGAGGCCGTGAAACGGCTGCTCAGCCAACAGGGCGTGTGGTCCTGGACGCCATCCTCCTGATTCGACGCGGACGCGCAGACCGCCCGGGCGTAGGCTTCGCTCAGCATGGACGCGGCGGGGGGCGGAGTACATGACGGCTGAGTCAACACCGAGGTGGGGGTCGACCCTCGATTCGGTCGTGGTGTACGCGCAGGGCGCGGTCTGCCACCGCCTGGCCCGGGGCGGCGTGTCGCCTGACGGCCGGGTGCGGGTGACGGGACTGCCCCGCTCGCTGGACCCGGGCTCGCTGCGGGCCCGTGTCCTGGGCGCCCCCGGGGTGCGCGTCACCGAGGCCCGGGTGGAAGTCGAGGCCGAGCCGCTCGGCACGGGCACGCCCGACGAGTTGCGGCGCGAGGTCGAGCGGCTGAGCGACGAGTACGCGGCGGCGCAGGGACGCCGGGACCGGCAGCTGAGCCTGATCGAGGAGGTCAGGGCTCTCCACCCGGTCCCACCTGCCCGCAGGCGCGAGGACCCGCACCGCCTCACCCCGGTCGACGCGTGGCTGGAGCTCGCCGACTTCGTCGACGAGCGGCTGACGGGACTGCACAACCGCCTCGTCGAGCTGGAGGAGGCACTGCGCTACGTCGAGCACGAGCTCACCGTCGCCGCCGACAGGCTCGCCCGCGCCTCCACCGACGCGCCGTCAGCGCACGTGGAGACCACGGTCTGCGCGGTCCTGACCCTCGACGGCACCGGTGACGCGGAGGTGGAGCTGGAGCTGGAATACGGGGTGCCGGGCGCCGTCTGGGTGCCGGCCTACCGTCTCACTCACCGTCAGGGCGACGGCAGCGGCCGTCTGGTGCTGCGCGCCTCGGTCGCCCAGCGGACCGGCGAGGACTGGACCGGCGTGCGCATCGCCCTGGCCACCGCCGATCTTCGGCGCCGCACCGACCTGCCGAGGCTCCGCTCGATCCGGATCGGACGCAGTCAGCCCGCCCCCGCGCCTTCTGGCTGGCGCGAGCCCCCGGCCGGGCTCGTCGACCTGTTCTCCGGGTACGACGCGGCAGGCCCTGGCCCAGCCACGACCGCCGCACCCGCGGCTGTCGGGGCCGGCTCCGCGCCCGTGGGCGCCGCGGGCGGCTCCGCGTCCGGTCCCGTTCCGCCACCACCGCCTCCCCCGCCGCCGGCACCGCAGGGCTACGGCGGTCCGCCGGCCGCAGTCCCGGTGCCCGGCGGCGCAGACGGCGCTCCCCCGGAAGTCTTCGGCGGCGGGATGCCCGCCCTCGCGCAGCCCGCCGGGTCGCGACCGGGCGACAGGCCGCGCACCGGCGGCAGGTCCTTCGCGGGTGCCCCCGCCGCCATGGCGCCCGCGGCTCCTGGCCGGGCTGCCCCGCCACCCCCTCCGGCACCGGTAGCCGGTCCCCCGCAGCCGAGCGGCGCCGAGCTCGACTATGCCGCCCTTGTCCTGTGCGGCCCCGACGAGCAGGGCGGTCGCAGAGGCCGGCTGTTTCCCGACTCTCCCTTCGACCCGGTGGCGGCCGAGTACCGCCGCCGCGCCGAAGCGGTGGCCGCGCTGCCGTTGCCCGGACAGGCCGTGCGGCCCCGCGAGTCGGCGGGTTCCTTCGACCACCGCTTCGATGCCACCGCCCGCGCCGACATTCCGTCGGACGGCACCTGGCACACCGTCACCGTCGGCGAGATCCCGGTCGGCCTGCGTACCGAGTACCTCTGCGTGCCGTCCGTGGAGCAGACCGTGTACGCGACGTTGGTGCTCTCCAACGCCACCGACCAGGCACTGCTGGCCGGCCCGGTGGAGGTCACCGTCGACGACGACTTCCTGCTGACCGCCGCACTGCCCACGCTTGCCCCCGGCGGTGTCCGCCGGGTGGGGCTCGGGCCGGCCGAGGGCATCCGGGTCACCCGCCGTACGAACCTGCACGAGTCGACCTCGGGCCTGCGCAACAACACCACCGTGCTCGACCACCGCGTCCACGTGGAGCTGGCCAACCGGCTCGCGAGGCCTGTCACCGTGGAAGTCCGCGAGCGGGTGCCGGTCACCTCCGAACCGGACGTCCGGATCGAGGAACGGGCCGACTGGACAGCACCCGAGGAAGGCACGGGGCCCGATCGACATGCGCCGGGCACCCGCGTCTGGCGACTGGACCTGCCCGCAGGCGCCACTGCCGCCTTCGACGGCGGCTACGAGATCCGCATCCCGACCGGCAAGGCCCTGGTCGGCGGCAACCGCAGGAGCTGACACACGCCATGTCCACGGCCCCGAAGCCGATCGCCCTCCCCGTCACCGCCGTCACGTGCCTCGAGGATCGCGCCCACATCGAGCGCGCCGTCGTGCTCGACCTGGAGGCCGGGGTCCAGCGGCTGCGTCTCGGGCCGGTCAGTGCGCTGGCCGTCGACCGGACCCTCCATGCCGAGCTGACCGCCGATCACCCCGCGACCGTGCTCGACGTGCGGATCGTCCGCAGCTGGACGCCGCGCGGGCCGCTGCCGTCCACCGACGACGACTCCGCCCTGCGCCACCGCGTACACACCCTCGAAGAGGAGCGGCTGACCCTGGGGCAGCGACGCGACCGGCTGCATGCCCGCCTTGACCTGCTCGGCCGCCTCGCCGCCGATCTGCTGCGGGAGATCGGCGAAGGCGCCGGCTCCGGGGAGACCGAACGGCCCCGCTGGGCTCGCGAACTGGACCGGGTGGACGACGAGCGCGACGCGCACGGCGAGCAACTCCGCACCGTGGAGGCCCGGCTGGCCGCCCTCGCTGCCGAACTCGGGGAAGCCCAGCGGGCCATGCACCTCTCCGAGGAGGAGCCCGCCGAGCTGGTCGGCCATATCGAGTTGACCGTGGAAGCCGCGGTCGCCGGGCCGGTCGGGCTGCGCCTGAGCCACCTCACCCCGTGTGCGCTGTGGCGGCCCGCCTACCGGGCCGTGCTCGACGGGGACTCCCTGACACTGGAGACCGACGCGATGGTCTGGCAGCGCACCGGTGAGGACTGGTCGGACGTACGGCTGACATTGTCGACGGCCCGCTCGGCGCTGGCCACCGATCCGCCACGGCTGGGCGACGACCGGCTGACGCTCAAGGACCGCTCCGCAGCGGAGCGCCGCACGGTCGACGTCGAGCTGCGCGAGGAGGAGATCGGGGCCCTCGGCCCGGCCCCGGTGCTCGGCCTGCCGGGGGTGGACGACGGCGGCGAGGCGCGGGTGTTGAGATCCCCCGCGCCGGTCTCGGTGCCCGGTGACGGCCGCGCCCACCGAGTGCTGCTCTCCGCATTCACCACGGCCGCGCCCAGTGAGTACGCGTGCTCACCGGAGTTGTCCCCCCTGGTCACCCAGGTGGTGCGGTTCGACAACCTGTCCGGCCACGCGCTGCTCGCCGGGCCCGTGGACCTGGTCCGTGGCAGCGGATTCAGCGGCCGCGGCACGCTGGACTTCACAGCCCCCGGCGCCCCCGTTGAGCTGGCCTTCGGCAGCTGCGACGACTACAGGGTGGTCCGGCATGCCGAGGAGTCCCGCGACTCCGCCGGAATCACCCAGCGGACCGTGGTCACCCGCACGGTCCGGCTGCACCTGTCCCGGTTCTCCGCCCCCGGGGAGCACGGCGAGCGGGTGGTCGTCCTTCGGGAGCGGATCCCGGTCTCCGAGGTCTCGGCGGTGGAGATACGCCTGCACAAGGATTCATGCTCCCCCGCGCCCGACGTGGTCGACGCCGAGGGCATCGCCCGCTGGGACGTCTCCCTCCCGCCCGGCAGCCGCCGCACGGTCACCCTGGTCTACGAGCTGTCGGCGAGCGCCAAAGTCACCGGGCTCTGAGCTCGGTGGGCCGCTGCACGCCTGCTGGTGCAGGCCTGATCCTGGCTCCCGCCCCCAGCCGGGGGCCGTCTCGCACACCCGAAGGACATGAGGGCCGGTCACCGCTGGGGCCGCCGGTACGCGGCCTGTCGCCCGGTCGCGACCGGCCGCTGCGAGGGCGGGCCTCCCGCCTGCCGACAGCACGTACGCCCGGATGCCGGGTACGGCCGCTACCCAAGGAAAGTCAACCGCACTTGACGGTTGGCATTGTCTTTATTGGTATCGGCCAAACTCCGTTAGGGCAACGCCACACTACCCCGAACTGGGCACTCCACATGGTTCGTCGTCGGGAAGGCATGGAGATGGCGGGATCCCCGTAAAGACGCAGGTCAAGGCGGAGCAACGGTCACGAACTGCCAGAGTCGGGCAGTTCGGCGGGCAGTGCGTCGTATTCCTGCTCGACGGCGGGCTCGCCGGAGGAGGGGAGCAGTTGCGGGATGCCGTCGACGATCGGATAGCGGCGGCGCAGGCGCGGATTGTAAAGAGCGCCCCTGATCTCGTCGAGGATCAGCGGACCCTTGTCGAGCGGGCAGGCGAGGATCTTCAGCAGCGGGTTGTCAGGCTTCATGGCCGGGTTCCTTCGGAGGTGGAGGTGTCCGCGTCGTGTCGCGGCATGGTGAGCAGGACCGTTAGGGCCAACGCGATGCCGCCGAGGCGCAGCAGCAGCCGCAGCGGGTCCTCGGGCAGTGGCTCGCCGAACGCGATCGTGCCACTGACGATGGTGAACACGCAGGTCACCGTCGAGCAGACCGGGACGATCAGCGACGCGCGGCAGCGCTGCAGGGCGGTCTGGGACAGGACCAGTCCGCTGATTCCGGTGAACAGCAGAAGGTACGGGTAGGGGGAGGCGAGCAGGGCCGGCACGGAGCCTTGGAGGTCCGAGGTGCCCAGGTGCCCGGAGATGCCCTTGATGGCGAGCGAGCTGACCCCGTACAGCAGACCGACCGCCACCGCGTAGGCCACGCCGGTGGTCGGCTGCCGGTGACGCCGGCGGGCTCGCCGTTCCGCGGCCGCGTACAGCAGCAGTCCGGCCGCGAGTGTCGGCACGCACAGTGCCAGCAGGAGACCTGCTGGCGCGCTGCGGCTGATCTCCTCGCTGCTCTCGTACAGCGAGGACACCACCATGACCAGCGCCAGCCCGATGACGGCCACCGCGCGCTGCTCACGGCCGGAGGGGCGCTCGCCGAGCACCACCGACGAGAGCACCAGCAGGAGGGCCAGCCCTGACAGGAACAGACCCTGGGCGGCGGCGATCGGCAGTGTGCGGTAGACGGCCAGTTGGGCGGCGAACCCCAGGGCGAGCGCCGTGGCCCCGCAGATCCACAAGGGCCTGCCGGCCAGCAGGAGCAGGGCCCGGCCCGGCTGTGCGGCGCTCAGCGGCGGCATGCCGGCCAGAGCCCGCTTCTCCAGGACGAAGCCGGTGCTGTACAGGACGTTCGCCGCCAGTGCGGCGGCCACTCCCCACACCACGGGCTACACCTTCCTCGCGTGAACCAGGAGGATGGAGGCGAGGGACGGCAGTCGGCAGGCCAAGCGGTCCAGCGGGCGGAGCGGGCGCGGCACTCCGTGGAACGGCGCACCGGCGACCGTCACCACCTCGAACCCGGACGCCGCCACGAACTCGCGCAGCGCGCGCGCCGTGTACAGCCGCAGATGGCCCACCACCTGGCTGCCCGGCCTGCCGTGGATGCGGCGCAGACTCACCTCGGAGAACACCGGTTGGACTCCGGCGAGCAGCAGCCCGCGGTTGTACCAGGCGGCAAGGTTCGGCGTGGAGAGCATCAGATGCCCCCCGGGTCGCAGCACCCGGTGCAGTTCGTCGAGGGCGCTGTCGGGGTCGACGAGGTGCTCGACGACCTCGCTGAACAGCACGGCATCGGCGCTGCCGGAGGCGAACGGCAGCCCACCGCCGGTCAGCTCGCCGCGGACGACCTGGCTCAGACGCGGCGCCGCCCGGCGCAGCGCGTCCTGCGACCAGTCGACTCCTACGATGCGGTGCCCGTTCAGTACGCGGGCGGCGGTCGCGGCCGCCGAGCCGTCACCGCAGCCCACGTCGAGCACGGTGGCGGCCGGGCGGCCGGGCCCGGCGGGCCCGAGCGCATCGGCCAGCATCCGGGCCTGGCGCAGGCTACGGGCCTCGCCGGAGGCGACGGGGACGGTGGGGTCCTCGTAGAAATCCCGCAGCCCGGGGACGGGCCGGCTCGGCGAATGCACCGGTGCCTCGGGCGATTTCCCGGCGGCGGAGCCGTTGGATGAGGGGGTCATGACGGCCTCCCACGGTTCTCCCGGGCGGAGCGGGCTCCACCCGGTGTCGGGTCCGGACGCAATGCGTCGCGGTCGTACGGCCCGCCGGGCCGGCATGCCTTGTCCCGAGCTCCGGGCGCCTCGGGGTCCGGAGCGGTGGCGTCCGCCTCCGGAATGTCGGCTTCCGGCCCAAAACCCCAAGCGTTCGACCCGGCCCGGGTGACCTGTGACGTCGTCGAAAGCGACTGCTCGAACAAGCCTGCCAGGTGCGCGCCCGCCACGTCACCGAGCAGCGCCCGCGACCAGCGCAGCGTCACATGCAGTCGCCCGTCGGTGGAAGCCGCCGCCACGCTCAGCCCGCGCGGCATCCGCGCCGGTGCGGAGAACCACACGGCTTTCGCCCGGCCGGCGTCACCGAAGTCCAGCGAGTACGGAACGCGTCCGATATTGGTGACCAGCGCCGTCGACGTCCAGGGCGCCGCCGCCCGCCGCGCGCCACGGGTGAGCGCGCCCCGGATTCCGACCGGCAGCAGCCGCGCGGTCAACAGGCCCGCCCCGGAACCCAGCGGCGCACCCTGGGCCGACTTCAGCGCGCGGGTGCGCCGAGCGGTGGTGCCCAGCAACCGGGCCACGGCCGCCAGGTCCGGCCGCTCACCGAGCAGCAGGTCCGTGTCGCGCGGGTCCTCGGAGGTCATGGCCACCTCGGCGAGCCGGGTTCCGTTCCCCATCGGCATCTCTCTGCCGCGCGGACGGTCGTCGACGGGCATGGTGATCCGCACCGGACCGGCCGGCCTGCCCTGCGAGACGTTCCAGCGGCCCACCATCAGTGACGCCGCGACCAGCAGTTGGTCGTTGACGGTCCACGGCGCGAGACCGCCGGTCCGACCCACACGCGGCGGAACGGGCAGTTCCGCCTGCAGCATGCCGTTGCCCGCGGCGCGGGCGCGCACCGGCTCGGGGCGGGAGTCCGGCGCGACTCGCACGGGCCGCGCGCACACCGCGAGGCCCGTGCCGTCGGTCGCGGCCGGCCCCGAGGGGTCCAGCCGAACCGGCCCGGGGACGGGGATCGCGGCCGAGCCGCCGTACCGTTCCGCGGTCGTGGCGAGCACCCGCAGCCCGGACCCGGCGTCGAGGGCCGTGTGATGCATCGTCAGCAGCAGCACGGTCCGGGTCGCCCCCGGCACACCCGCCTCCGGCGGCTCACCGGCGGCCGTTCCCCCGTCCACCTCGATGACTTCCAGGCGCATCGGCGGCGACAGGGCCAGTGACGGGCATTCCGTCAGGGCTCGCGCGCGGGCGCGGCCCAACGCGTCGGGTCCCGGCCGCGCGAAGCTCACCGGGTCGCTGTCCGGTTCGCCCGTCAGCTCCCACGCGAAGGACTGCCGGTGCCAGCGGCCGGGCACTTCCCGCATCAACACCCGGGGGTGCGTCAGCAGCGCCCGCCGGAACGCGGTCCGCAACCGTGCCGGGTCCAGCCGTCCGGGCAGATGGACCTCGACGTGTACGGTCTCCGGCTCGTCGTCACTGAGGCAGTGCCGCGACACCTCATCGATGATCGGAAAGGGAAGCCGGACCCCGCCGGGAGGGGTTGCGGTCCCCCACCCGGCGGCGGTTCGCGACGAGGTCATGACGGGCCACCGCCTCCCGGATACCAAGGAGACGGCTCGGGCCAGTCCCCGGCGCCGGTGCTTCCCTGCTGGGCCGTGACCATCTCTCCGGCTTCCGGCGCGTCGGCACCGCCATCGTCTTCCCGACCGGCGACCGCGGACGCCGGGCTTACCGCCGTCACCAAGGCGGCGGACAGGGCCACCAGTGCCAGTACCTGGGCGAAGGCGCTGAACGCGCCTTGCCCGGCGGCAGCCGGCTCCCCGGCGCCGACGGCCGCGGCGATGCCCGCTCCGGCCATCGCCACCGCGGCGATCGGCACCGGGACGGCCGGCCGGAACCGGGCCGCCACGGCGAGTACGGGCACCACCAGGGCCAGCGGACCCGCCGCCACCGCGACGACGGCGGTCAGCGCCAGCGTCCCGAGCAGCATCCCGGGGGCCGGCGGTTCGGGCAGCTCCGCGTCCAGGCCGGTGGGTCCGCCGACGTTGCGCCTGCGGCCCACGAAGGCCAGTGCGGCCAGCGTGGCGAGCGCGATCACACCGCCGATCAGGGCGGCCCGGTACGGCCTGGAGGGCTCGAACTCCAAGTTCACCGTGCCGGACGCCCCGGCCGGGACCACCCAGGCCTGCTGCCAGCCGTCGAGCCGCACCGACTCCAGCTCCGTGCCGTCCAGGGTGGCCTTCCAGCCGTCGTTGGCGTTCTCGTAGGTCTGCAGGTACGTGGCCTCGCCGGAGCCGGCCGACACCGACACGGTCCGGCTGTCGTCGGTCCACTTGGTGACGGTGGCCTCGCGGCCCGCCGCTCCCGCGATCTCCTGCGGGGTGCCCTGGGTCAGCGTGACGTCGCTGATCGCCAGCGGACCCGCGTCACCCGCCTCCACCTCGTGCTTTCCGGCCGGAAGGTCCAGGGTGCCGTCCTTTTCCTCTCCCGCGCAGAGTGCGACGGTGACGGGACGCCGCTCGGTGAGGTCCCGGACGGATCCGGAGGCCTTCGTTTGGTGCAGGACGCCGCCGACGGCAAGGTCCGGGCCCTCACCGCACGGCAGCGAGAAGCGCGCGGACGGCTTCGGAGGCGGCACCCGCAGGTCGGCCAGCGCGGGAACGTGGACCTCACTGAGCCCGACCGGCAGCTGCAACTGCGCGTCCGCCACCGGATTGTGGACGGTGAGCGGGGCGACCCTGCTGACGGTGATGTCGAGCCGGTTCGTCTCGATCTCCGGGAAGCGCACCCGCCCGTTCTCGTCCACATCAGCCGTCGCGGCGCCGTGCGGCGAGCTGATCAGCACCTGCTCGGGCCGGGTGGACACCCCGCCCGCCGACGCCAGGATGATCTCGTCAACCTTCTCCTTCTTGGGCCAGCTCAGGTGGACGACCGGCCGGTCGCCCGCGATCCAGGCGGTCGTCAGATCACCGTCGACCAGGTTGCGGGCGCTGAGTGACATGCCGTTGCGGCTGGTGGAGTCCGCGGAGGCCGTCACCCGGTTCTTCGATCCCGGAGCCGAAAGGTCCAGCAGTTCGTCCAATGGGCCGCCGGGCACGGCGACGGCTCGCGCCGACACCTTGTACTCGCCCGATTCCTGGGTGCTGAACTGCCGGTGCAGTCCCACCTCGGCCGATACGGGCGACAAGCCGCCCGCGTCGGTGCCGCGGTGCAGGGAGTACACGGTCGCCGCCGCGTCGGTGCGCTTCGCGTCGGCGGGCAGCGCCAGCATGCGCGTCACCTGCACATCCGGGATCGACACCTCGGAGAAGCCAGCCCCGGACAGGCCCGGCCGCGCCTGCTGCGCGGCAAGGACGGTGATCTTCATCCAGGAGGCCTCGCCGACGGGCGCCTTGACGGTCTGCGGCTGGCCGTTCGTCTGCAGCGGGCTTTGGGCCGAACCGCGGTCGGTCTCGATCCGCACCCGCGTGGGCGCAGCGCGCATGCTGTCGCCCGGGAGGGGCGTCAGCTGGATGGAGGCCGGGATGTCGGTCGGCCCGGAGAAGTCCACCTTGAGCCACTGACCGGCCGGCTTGCCCGGGCTGCCCTCGGCCCACGCGGTGTCCGGGTTCCCGTCGAAGGCGTTCACCGGGTCGTACTGCGGCAGGTGGAACAGCCAGTTGCCGCTGCTGGAGGCCGTCACGGACGTCGCGCCGCGCAGGTCGGCCGTCGTCTGGTGATCGGTGCCCTCCGACGGCAGGATCTGCTTGGGCTTCTCGCCCGGGTTCTGCAGGCTGCCGGAGTGATTGCGCTCGTCCGGGGTGTAGGTGTACGAGGTGTTGTTGTTGACCAGGCCGAACCGGGTGTCGGCTCGGCGCAGCCCGTCCGCGACGGCCTTCACCGGTGCGGTGACGCCCTTGGGAAGACTGTCCCCGGCCAGTACGGCCGGCCGGTCGGCCATCGAGGGATCGGCCGACAGCTGGAGCAGCGCCTCGGGTCCGCCACTGACCACGGCCGTGTCGGCCGCGGCCGACACACCGACCCTGTCGGGACGCCTGTCGCGGTCCTGCGGCTGATAGATCTCCACGGACTGGAGCCGCGGATACAGCCCCTGCACCTGCAGCGGGGTGTCGGCGGCGATGCGCCCGCCGGTCACGAGCGGGCCGAACCCTGCGACCTTGCTGTAGCCGGACGATTCCAAGGTCCGTTTCACCGTCTGCGGCGGGACATATCCGATCTGGTCGGGGTCGAGGTCATTACGCACGACCACTTCGTGCATGCCGGCCCGTGCCAGGTACGCCTGAAGGCCCGGAACCTCGGTGCCGGACAGCAGCGCCTGCTCGACGGCGTCCGTCGCACGGCGTGAACCGGGTGTACCGAAGGGGACGAAGTCACGCTGTGCCCAGGGCGTTTCGGCCAGCACGTCGAACGGCTGGTCGATGGGGGAACCCCAGGTGTAGATGCCGTGCGCCGTCGCCGGTACGACCATGGCCCGGCTGTTCGGGGCGTTGTCCTTGAGCCAGTCGGCAGCCTTCTCCCAGTGGGTGGGCAGCTTGGTGAAGGCGCCGGGCTGCAGGATCGAGCCATTGAGGTACGGCAGGGCCAGGCCGGGCAGTACCAGCACCGCCACCACCGCGGGTGCCCAGCGGCGACCGGGAAGTGCGCGAGGACGTCTGCTCACGGAGAACACAGCCGTCAGGTGGGCCAGGCCGAGGGCGAGCGCGAGGGCCAGTCCCGGCTGGAACTTGTAGATGTTACGGAAGGGCTTCAGCGACCCGTTCAACCACTCCTGCACGACACCGTGGAACGGACCGCCGAAGGCGCCGCCGTACCCGGCCAGCGTCATCAGGACGACGGCCAGGACGGTCAGCAGCAGCCAGCGGCGCTCCGGCAGGTCCCGGCGGGCCAGGCCCGCCAGCCCCAGTGCCGCGGCGAACGCCGAACCCAGGACGGTGATGACGGAGGCCGCGACGGTCCAGCCGGCCGGCAGCCATGCCTCACCGAAGTTGAGATACGCCACCCAGTTGCCGGCGCCGCGCAGCAGCTCGGTCGCGGACATGGTGGCGGTGGTGGTCTCGGCCTGCTCGACGTACGGCATGAAGTTCTCGCCGTGGATGGCGAGCAGGAGCAGCGGCACCACCCACCACACGGTGGCCAGCACGACGCCCGGTATCCACCAGCCCAGCAGCGCGCGCCGACGCCGGCCGGCCGGGCGGCTGAGCAGGTACAGACCCACGGGCAGCAGCGAGGCCAGCGTCGACGCGGCGTTCACGCCACCCATGAAGGGGATGAGCATGGCCGAACGTGCGGCGGCCATACGGGGGCTCAGCGCCGCGGAGGTCAGCGGCAGCAGCACCCAGGGCAGCAGGGCACCGGGCAGCGCGGCGGCGGAGGTCGAGCCAATGACGATCGTGAAGGTGGGCCACAGCGCGTATACCACCGCACCGAGCAGCCGTGTCGCGGGCGTGCCCACACGCAGCCGTTCGGCGAGCCTGAGCGCACCCCAGAAGGCGGCGGTCACGATGATCGACAACCAGAGCCGCTCGGCCAGCCACACCGGCACCTGCAGCAGGTCCATGAACGCGTAGTAAGGGAGCGCCGGGAAGGCGTAGCCGATGTACTGGTTGGCTATGCCGCCGAGGCCCGCGTTGCCGTTCCACAGCGAACCGAGGTCGCCGAGGAAGCGCCCGGGGTCGAGGGCGACGCCGAGCTTGGTCTCGAACGTCATCTTCCCCGGTGACACCGCGAGGAAGGACACCAGCACGACGGCCCAGAAGCCGAAAAGCAGACCTCGTCCGCGCGGCGCCCCGGACGCCTCGGACGGCGTCGGGCCGGGCTGCGGCGCCCGGGTGGGCGCCTGGACCGTAGTGGTCATGACCGTTCCTCGCTTCGCTTCCTCATGGGCTTCGCCTGAGAATCAGCAGCAGATTCCAGGTGGCGATCTCGCGGAGTCCCGGCACCCGGGTGATCGTGCTCGCGAAGAATGGCCAGTAACGGGACCGCGCAGTGACGATTTGCACGTCGTCGCGGCCGCGGACGTCCCGCAGGGTGGGACCGATATGGACGGGGAACAGGTTTTCGCCGACCGTGTGCTTGGCCTCGCGGCCGGTGCGCCGCTCGTAGCGTTCGCGGGCCCGGTCGGCCCCGAGGTAGTGCCACGGCGCTGTCTCGTGACCTCCCCAGGGGGAGAGCCAGTTGGTGAACGACAGGTAGATCAGTCCGCCGGGGCGGGTGACCCGCACCATCTCGCTGATGAACGTCTGCGGGTCCGACACGTGCTCCAGCACATTGGACGAGAAGCACACGTCCGCCGCGCCGTCGGCGAGCGGCAGCAGATAGCCGTCGGCGAGCACCGCGTCCTCGGTCACCGGGCCGCGGGCGCTCAGCTCCCGCAGGTCGGGCTCGAAGAGGTAGCTCCGCGCGCCGTGGCGGCGGAACTCCTCGGTGAAGTGGCCGCTGCCGCCGCCGATGTCGACGACGATCTTGCCGGGCAGGTCGATGTGACGTGCCACTTGTGCGACCGAGTCACGGGCCAGCAGGGTGTAGCACCGCTCGGGGGCGCTCTGTTCGCGCATGAACGCCCGGAAGAGGGTGGCCGATCGCCGCAGCGACGGATCCTTGAACGCGCGTTCGGTGACATCAAAAATGGCCGCTCACCTCCCGCGTCCCGGGGCGGAGGCGAGCGCCGCGGCCTCGGCGGCGACCGCCTGGAACTGACGGACCGTCGATCTCCAGCGGAAGCGCTTGGCGCGACGCGCGGCGGCACGTCCCATGGCTGCGCGCCGGTGGGCACTGAGGGACAGAGTGCACCACGCGGCGGCGAACGAACTCTCGCCCCGGGCCAGCACCCCGGTCTCCCCGTCCTCGATGGAGTCGCACAGGCCCGGTATGTCGAAACCGACTGCGGGAGTGGCCCGGGCGGCGGCCTCGGTGACGACCAGCCCCCAGCCCTCGACGAGGGAGGGGTGCAACAGCAGCCACGCCTCGCACATCAGCCGGTGCTTCTCGGCCTCCGACACCCGGCCGGCGAACGTCACACCGGGGCCGGCCATGGCTTCCAGCCGCTCCCGTTCGGGGCCGTCACCGACGATGACGAGCCGACCGCCGGTGACCGGACGGACCCGCTCCCACAGCCGCAGGAGCAGATCGATGCGCTTGTACTCCACCAGTCGGCCGACGGCCAGGAACAGCGGTTCCTTCGCCTCGGGCAGCAGCGCGCCGGGGTCTTCGACGCCGTTGTTGACGATCCGGATGCGGTCCGCGGCCACGCCGATGCCGCGAAGCTCGGAGGCGGTCGACTCGGAGACGGCCACCATCAGGTTTGCGCGGTGGGTGCCTGCCAGCGCCCAGTGCTCCAGCCTGCGGCCGAGCCGGGCCGCCGGGCCCGGGTAACGCATCTGCCAAAGATCGGTGTGCACATGGTTGACCAGGCACAACGTCGGTCCGTGGTGCCACAGCGGCGCCAGGTACGGCATGCCGTTGCACACCTCGACCAGCAGGTCGCAGTCGCCGACCTCGCGGGCGAAGGTCTTCCTGGCGCGCAGGAAGTGTCCTGCGTCACCGCCCGCGGAGACCACCCGGTAGTCGCGTTCTGCGGCCGGGCCGCCACACACGAGCGTGACCTCGTGGCCGCCGGCGGTCAGACCGCCGGCTATCCGGTCGATGAGCAGTTCCGAGCCGCCGGCGGCCTGGTTGCCCAGGTCACGGCGGGCGAGGAAGGTGATCCGGCGCGGCAGAGGTTCCGCGACGGGTGCGATGTGCGGGTCATCGGCGAGCGAGTTGGTGACTGCGCTGCCGGTGCGGGCTTGAGCGGGGACGGAGTCCTCCTGGCCGGAGGCCAGAGCGGACGCGTGCTGGGGCATAGAGGTGCTCCAACTCGGCAGCTGCGGGGGGGGCAGGCGGGTGAGGGATTGCCGGGCTTCCGGGGGTGAAGCGCTGGGCTGGCTCGGTGTGCGGGGTACTGCCGGGACTGCCGGGACTGCCGGTACTGCCGGGACTGCCGGGACGCCGACCGGGATGTGCGGTCGATGTGTGTGAGCATCGGGCCGGTGGCGGACTCCTGAGGGTGGGAGCCTGGCATGAACCGGAATGACTGGTTCTTACTGCGGGGTAACCCAAGTGTTCGTTCGAGTGATTCGTTCCACTACTCACGCGGGTGAGAAGTTTGGGCTGGTCGGCGGCCCACTTTCATCACTCGCCTGAGTGTTTCGTCTGCCGACGGCCACGGATCAGCATCACCACGCCGGCGGCGGCGAGCAGACCGCCCGCGATTCCGCCCACAACGGGCGCAGTCTCGCCGAGCAGCTTCAGCCGACTGCCGTCGTCTGAGGCCAGCGTCACCTGCTCGCGCCGGGTCGCCTCGGTGAACTCCAGCCGCTTACTGGACAGCAGGGTGACCGCGTCCTTCTTCGAACCCGGGGCCCGCAGCGTCTTCGTCGGCGCGATCACCGCGTTCATGATCCGGCCCGTGCGCTGGTCCACCGTCAGCTCAATCCCCGCGTTGGAGTACCACTCCTCGGCGAGCACCTGGCCCTGCGGGCGGCCCACCAGCACGCCGGGCACCTGACGGGTGCCGGTGGCGGTGGCTGCGACGGTGCCGACGAAGAGGTAGCCCCGGTGGCCGCGGATCTTGGTGGTGCCCTTGAACTCCAGCGGCACGGTGGCACCCAGAGTGCTGTCCCACCAGGTGTAAACGCGCTTCTCGACGTCGAACGGGAACTTCAGGTAGGCCTCGCCCTCGAACCTGGGCTTTTCCTCGCAGCAGTGCACCGGCAGGTTCGTCCGGCGGTCGGTGACCCAGCGTTCCGTGGTCCACTGCAGGGATTTCCGCGGGTCTGCCAGCGGCAGCGTCTTCGGGGTGTCGATCTGTGTCGACACGTCCCAGATCGCGTTTCCGCTGCGCTCGCTGCCGGCGACGTCGCCCAGCACCCGGCGGGTGATCGTTATCGTCTGGCCGTCCACCGTGGAGACGGATCCGGTGTCGAAATATCTACCCTCACCACTGAAGACCGTCGTGGAGTTCACGTCGGTCGGCGTGCGCTTGGCACGCGGCTCCACGTACCAGACGAGCAGCTGAGTGAGTACCAGCAGAAAAACGCCAGTACCCAGCAGAATCAGGGAAAAACGCGACGTTGAACGGCGCATGCGGGTACTCCAATGCGGGCGGGATATGCGGGGCGTTCGTGGACTGTGCGGGAAGGGGTCACACGCACGGATCTCAGCCTGTCCGGGCCGAGGAGTGGCGTACCCGGGAGTAACAGCGCTTTGACCGGCGAAATTAGGCGGAGCTTGACCACCTGTCAATGCGACTCGCATACTGATCGCGCCGGACCGGGCCGGCGCGCTGGGTGACAACCTCATCGATAGAGAGGCCAATCACCCTCATGCCCAGACTGCTCGCCGCCTTCCTGACCTGCGTCGCCTCCGCCGTCCTGGCCACAGGCGCCGCCTTCGGAATCGTCGCCGCCCTCAATGTCACACCCGAGCAGCAGAATGTGCCGCTCGTCACGTTCCCCGACCCTCCCGCCAACGGGACGTCCAGCACACCGAGCTCCAGCGCGGGCTAGGTTGTGAAGATCCAGGCCCGCTGATCGAGCGGCATGCGGACCGGACGTCCGGGAGAAGGTGCTGTGGCAGCGTCGTCAGCGTGGCACGACGTGCCACGAGAACGGATTCAGCGGTTCGCCGACCGAGCCTTGGAGCAGGTCCCCGAGCTTGCACAGGACATCCTCGCCGCGATCCGACGGGAATATCCGGGTCTGGCGTTCATCGCCGACGAGTCCGGAGAGCCGAAGGCCCTGGTGGCGATCCGGCACGCGCTGGAGCTCTTCGTGGAGCAGATGACCACGGGGTCGGACCGGCCGCGCGCCCTTCCCGAGATGTTCCAGGACTTCGGGCGCGGCGAAGTCACGCAGGGGCGCAGCCTGGACTCCTTGCAGGGGATCTACCGGCTGGGCGTACGCCTTTCCTGGCGGCGTATGGCGGAGATCGGCCAGCAGGTCGACATCCCGCCCGCAGCCATGTACGAACTCGCCGAGTCCGCATTCGAGTACCTCGACGTCATGGTGGCCCAGTCGGTACGCGGCTACGCCGAGGCCGTCGCCCGCCAGGCCGGGGAGCGGCTGCGCCTGCAACGACAACTCGTCGAGCTCCTGCTCGCCGAGCACCGCACGGATCCGTCCGCCTTCCTCGCCGACCGCGCGGCCGGCGTCGGCTGGCAACTGCCGGCAAAGGTGGCGGTGGCCGTGCTGCTCCGCCCCGCCCAAGAGGCTGTCGCCCCCGCCGTGGGCGTCGAGGTGCTGCTCGACATGGAGGGCGAGCACCCGCGCATGGTGGTGCCGGACCCGGAGGCCCCCGGGCGCGCGGAGTTGCTGCACCGGGCGATGGCCAACTGGTCCGGCGCGATCGGCCCGTCGGTTCCCCTGGCGGAGGCCGTCACGTCGCTGCGCTGGGCGGAGACCGCCGTCGGGATGATCGAGCAGGGCCTGCTGCCGCAAGGGCGGCTCCTGCACTGCGGCGAGCACGTCGAAGCCCTGGTGCTGCTGCCCGCAGGGGAGTTGATCGACGAGCTGGCGCGGCGGCGGCTCGCCCAGTTGGGCGAGTGTGGCGGCCCGGCGCACGCCCACCGTCTCGCCGAGACCCTGCTGGCCTGGCTGGAAACGCGGGGTGGCGCGCCGGAAGTGGCCGCCCGGCTCGGAGTCCACCCGCAGACCGTGCGCTACCGGATGAGACAGCTCCGTGAGTTGTGGGGCGAGGACCTGGACGACCCGGACCGCCGCTTCGAACTGGAGCTGGTGCTTCGCGCTCGGCGGCTGCGCGGTGATCTCGTCCCACCGCCTGACTGACCCGGGGGGCGACGCTGACGGACTGTCGGACGCCTCGCGCCTGACAGCCCGTCAGGGTGTTTCTGAAGGGGGGGTCAGATACATCCTGGCGGTGCCGAAGCCCGCCGTGTTGCGGCAGCGGCGGGGCCGGCACCTTTGCGGCGTGTTCCCAGCCTTTCTCAATCAGTCGTCATTACCAGCGCCACCCGTTCGTTCTGCGGTCGGCCCCCGACGGTCATGACAGGCAGTTCCGGGCCCGCGTCCCCGTACCACTCCAGGCTGAGGCCGAGATGCCCCGGTCCCAGCGAGCCGTGTCGCGGGACGACGAGCATCCGCGTGCCGTCACCGTTGGGGTGGGCGAGCAGATCGTCCGGGCCCAGGGAGGGGGACGCGTAGGCGCGGCCGGGCAGGACGGGTAACTCGTGTATGACCGTGCCTGCCGCGTCGATGAGCTGGACGACAGCGCCGTCGGAAGGCAGTGGATCGGCGGAGGTACCGCCGTTGCCGTAGACGTCGGCGCCCGGTACGGGCCGCGGATCGGGGCGACCTCCGTAGACGTACACGGGCTTGCCGTCGCGCAGGGTCGTTCCGGCCGGGAAGGTGAGGTAACGGCCACGCTGCCCGGGGTCGGTGACGCCGAACCAGCCGAGGGACCAGCCGCCTGCGTCGATGTCTCCGTACGGCAGGAGGCGGATGTGATGGTCGAGGTCGTGTTCGTTGGCCGGTAGGCGGCCTTCGGTGAGACGGAGTGGGCCGCTGGGCGGGACTGGCTGGAAGATCTCGTCAGTGTCCAGTGAGACCAGGGTGAGGCCCGTGCCGGACAGGCGTACGGCGGTGATGCGGGAACCCGCGAGGGTCAGAGCGGCGGTGGTGCCGTCTGTCGGGCCGTGAACGACCGGGGCGAGACCATCGGCGGACAGACATGCCTCGCCGCCAGGGGCGACGCGCACGGCAGCCGTGACGGAGGTGGTGACCGGCATGCCCAGATCAAGGATCCACGAGCCCTGGCTGCGGGGTTCGACGCCGTCGTGGACGACGCGCGGTTCACTGTCGCTGGTCCAGGTGAGGCCGCCGTGGGTGAACGTGCCCCGGTCAGGAACACCGAAGTGCCGGGCTGTGAACGTCAGGGAGCGCCGACGACGCGGCAGGAGGGGGTGGTAGCCGACCCTTGTCACGACGACCCGGTCCGGTGACAGGGGTTCGGGGGACTCGATCAGCAGCGCTGCCGGGCGACCGGTCGCGGGATCGGGAACGAGCCGGGTCACCTCCACGTGGTCCGGTGGCGCGGCGGGAGGCGGGGTGTCGGAGTAGGTGCCCCACAGCCGGTCGAAGGCGCGGATGCGTGCGGCGGTTACCTCGGTGCGGGCGGGTGGCACGGCGGCGCGGGCCGAGACGTAGGCGTCGAGCTGGTCTCGCGTCGGGGCTCCCGACACCACCGGTCCGCGGGCCCGCTCCAGTTCGGCGAGGGCGTCGGCGAGGGCCCGGCGGGCGGCCATGACCGGCTGATCGGCGGCTTCCAGGTCGGCGGGTGCGGGGCCGGGACGGGGAACGGAACGGGTGCGGCATCGGCCGTCGAACGTGCGCATGTGCTGGGTGAAGTGGGCGTAACGGGAGGTGACCAGGGGGAAGTGGAACAGCCGCTGGTCACCAGCACGAAGTTCGCCCCGGTGCGTCGCTGCGGGGGCGAGGAGTTCCCCCGCGCCCGCGCTGACCGCCTCGGCGCGCACGATCCTGCTGAGGTCGACGGTGGCGCAGCGCTGATGTCCGTCCCCGTGAAGGGTCCTGATCCAGGCGGTGTCCTCACGGGAGAGGCCGATGAGATCGAGCTGGTGCCCGCGTCCCCATACGTTGACGGCTCCGGCCCTGCGGTCGGTGCCGTTGGCGTCGGTCACAGCGACGGTGAGTCGCCGGTCGGCGGCCAGGTACATGCGGGTCACTTGGCTGCCGGTGAACGAGACGGCCACGTCGAACGCCCGGTAGAAGGGCTGCTCCCCGCCCGGTTCCCCGGCTTCGGAGGAGGGCATGGTGTGCGTGACGTACGTCGACAGGTCGCTGAGCGGACCACCGTCGGGGTAGCGCCCGGTGGTGCCGGGAGCGGCCTGCGGTGGCGGGCCGACGGCGAACCGCGCACCGGTGGTTGACCAGACGGGGCCTGCCGCGGGCTCGTTCTCGTCGTCCCAGGCGGTGACGGCTTCGAGCCGGTAGGTGCCGGGGGCGAGTACGGGATCCTCCTGGTAGTACGCCTCGATCGAGCGGCGCAGCGTCCGCGCGCGGAACCACTGGCGGTAGCGATGCCAGCCGAAGGGGCCTGCGTCCCAGCAGATGCGGGTGAGCGAGAGCGTCGCGTCGGCAGGCCGCCCGATGACGGTGATCCGGTCGAACCATGTGCCCTCAGCGGTCAGTGTGACGTCGCCGCCCGGATTCCCGCGTTCCTGTGCCAAGGAGTGTTCCGGAAGTGCGGATGCCCAGGCGAGGACGGCTGCCGTGCCGTGGCCGACGCCGACGCGTACCCGGGTCACGGGCTGCGGCAGTTCCACGGTGACGCCGACGCCGATCCGGCCGGCCGAGGCGGGGCCGATGACCGCGGTGCCGGGCAAGGGCGGGGCGAGGGTCAATTCGCGGCCGTTCACGGTCATGGTGCAGTTGCCGGCCCAGCGCAGCCCGGCGTATTCCTGCCGACCGGTGGAGCCCTGGGGGAAGGTGGCCGGGTCGAAGCCGACGCACGTCCAGCCGGGGCGGAAACAGACCCCGTACAGATCGATGAGCGTGCCGCTGACACGCAACTCGTCGATGAGGCCGGCGGGAGCGGCGAAGCGCAGCTGCTGCGGTGCTTCGCCCTGCGGGTACTTCGTGTCGAGCACGGTGCCCTGGCCGAGTACGGAGACCGGGCCGCCCTCCCCCGTCGAGCAGGTGACGGTCACCTCCTCGACCGGCGGGTCGAAGCGCAGGGTGAGAGTGCCCGTGCCGGGCAGGTGCCCGGCACGACTGCCGACCGAGACGACCCGGCGGTGTTCGGGGCCGAATGCGAGGACGTCGCCTCTGGTCGTGCCGTGCAGCCGGTCGATGCGAAACGCGTCGGGGACCGGCCCGGGGACGATCGCGCCGAAGTCCACGCACACCGGTTCCTCGGTCTGCTCGGGCCCGCAGGCGTAGGAGGGGTTGAGTTCCTCCCAGAGGCGGCGCGTCTGCTCGTCGGCGCGGCGGAACCAGGCGTACGGGGTGCGGGCCCACAGTTGCAGCCGGGTCGGCTGCGGATCCTTGTCCGCTGTGGGCAGCCACACGCCACCCAGGTGCGGTCCGGTGGGCTGTTCCAGTGTCGCCTCGCCCGGAGCGGGCCGCTCGGGAGGGCTGTCCTGGGGGGCAGTGGCCGGTGTTCGGACGGTGAGGGTGGTCCCTGTCGCGCCCAGGACGAGCCACTGCCCCTGCGCCGTGCGCAGGGTGCCGCCGGTGAACGTGCCGTGGGCGGTGCCCGGATCGGCGGCCAAGGTGACGAGGGCCGTACCGAAGGCGTCGGGCTCGACGGCCGTGACCCGTACGGTGAGACGGTGGCGCGGGCCGCGCAGCCGGTACGGGTACCGCCCGTCGGGAAGCCCGGATCCGCCTGCGACCCACAGCCGCCCGGGCTCCACCGCGGTGATCTCCAGGAGGCGCTGCCCGTCGGAGAGTTCCAGCATCCCGCCGACGGCTCCGTCGAGAACGGGCGCACCGGGCAGAGTGAGGGCGGTGCCGGTGACGTCCAGGACACCCGCCGCGGCGACCAGTTCCCGGTCACCGGCCCCGGCGCGCTCCTCGTCGACGTCCGCCGATTCCTCGCGGGAGAGCACGAGATGGCCGAGCTGGTATGAGAAAGCCCGGGGCGCCTGTCCGTCGGGCGGCACGCGGTCGGCGGGGAGGGTGTCGCTGCCCGGGGCGCCGAGCCCTGCGAGGTCCCGTACCGGCCTGCGGAACACGACCACGGGCCGGGCGTCCGGAGGAATCACCGCACCGTCCAGCCCGGTCGGTGCGTCTCCTGAGGCGTTGTCCTGGGCGAAAGGATGCTCCCAGCCCATGCGTGGGACGATGGGCAGAACGGGTGCGGGGGGATCGCCCTCGGGTCCCCAGGTCGGGTTGAACTCGACCTCGAAGGAGAACTTCCACAGCCAGAGGTCGATCTTGACGGCGAGGCGGAGGTGGAGGCTGAGGAGCCGCGGATGCGGTGCCTGGACCCGTACTCCGGCGTCGAGCACCATCTCGATGCGGGCGCCGAAGACGGAGATGCCCGCGTCCCCGTAGAGCCGCAGCGATGCCTCGAAACTCTCCGGGGCCCAGCTCACCTGCCCGTCGCCTTCCAACGAGGAGGTGAACCATGCCTGGACGGGGCCCCATCGGTAGCGTTCGCCCATGCCTATCCAGGCGCCGAGCGCGATGCCAGTGCGGCGCAGTTGGAAGTAGGTGTTGGCGCGGAATACCTTGAACACCTCGGCTCGTACGCGCCGTTCCAGGGGCGCCTTTTCGCCGAGGTAGACGTGCCAGACGTCGGCGGGCGGGTCCGGTGCCCAGCTGAACGCCACGTCGGCACCGCCCGCCAGCTCCAGCAGACCGGTGACCCGGTAGGTCACGGCGAGATTGGCCTGGAAGAGCCTGGCGGGCAGATCGAGGACGATCAGTGCTTCGATGGTGCCCTCCTGGTCGGTGCGCTGCGAGTCAGGTCGTTTGGCCAGGAACGTGGCCTTTCCCTGGAGCAACAGGAGCGGGCCGGGAAGCACCAGGACGATCAACGGTTTGGCGGCGAAGGCGAATCCGTCGTCGGTTCCGGTGCCGAGGGTGGCCCCGAGCCCGGCGGCGAACGCTCCCGGCCGGACCCGCCATTTGGCGCGCGGATCGTCGGTGCCGATGCCTTTGGGGTGGCGCGCGTACCAGCCGTGGTACCAGGGCTCGTCGTCGCGGCGGTCGGGGACCATGCCGGTCGACACGAGGCCCGCGAACCCGTACAGGGCCGCGCCCGTGGCGAACAGCGGGATGCCCGTCGGGAAGTCGACGGACACGAAGAGGAAGAAGAAGGTGTCCTCGGCCGGGGTACGGCCCACCAGCAGCGTTCCGTCGACCGTCAGGCCGAGTGTCGGCAGCTTCAGTACGACATGCCCTTGGAAACCCGAACCGGAGTCGTCGTCGAAGAACGCGACCTTGCCGGTGAACTCGACCGCCCCCGGGATGCTCACCTCCAGGCCGACCCCACCGAGGCTCACCCGGGCCGTCGCGAGCGTCTCTTCGGGCGTCGGCATCGGCACGTACGACACGCGCAAGCCCTCGGCCGAGACGCCGAGCGGCAGGCCTTCGGCGAGTTTGAGGCCACCGTTGAAGCCCACCCAGCGGCGGCCGGGCTGCCCGTCGGACGGTGCCTCGGCACCGAAGCCGACCCGGGTCAGCTCCAGTGGGAACCCCCCGACCGAGGCGCTGCGCGCCTGGGCCAGGTCGATCCAACCACCCCCGAGCGTCACGTTCCCAGCCGTGTCGACGCCGAGCCCGCGGAACTGGACCGGCGGCACGTCCAGCCCCGCAACCGTGAGAGTGAGCCGTCCGTCGACCGCCACCGCCGCAGCGGTCGGGGAAATGTCGAAGACGAGTGACGCAACGTCCAATGTCATCAGGTCCAGATCCAGGCTGACCAGATATCCGGGTGGGCCTGGCTTGACACGTGGGTCCCGCGACGTCGGTACGCCCACCATGGCCGTCAGGCCACCGGCACCATCGAGGGCCAGGGACAGGCCGACCCGCCGGTCGAGATACGGAACGAAGATGTCGCCGGCGATGTCGCATTCGACAAGGCCGCCCTGTTCGAACCGGACGCCAATGCTCGCGACAGCTCCGGTGAAGCCGAGCACCTCACCGGTGAGCAAACCGGTGAACCGGTCGGCGGCCGTGTCCCAGCCGAAGGCTGGGTCCTCCCAGTCGATGGCGCCGCTGAATCCGCCGGTGCCGAGGAAGACGTCGTCCATGACGACCCGCCCTGCGGGGAGCCCCTTGATCTGCGCCCGGACGTCGTCGAGGAACAGGCCCGTGAAGCCGGGCGGGGCCGTCGGCGGAGGAGATGCCGAATCCGGGGTCAGCCAGCGCAGTTTCCCGACGGCGAGCACCACGCCGCTGTCACCGACCATACAGTGGGGCACTTTGACCGTGCCTTCGACAAACAGCGCCAAGTCTTCACCGGTGTACCTCAATTCCACCGCGCCGAGGGGGATATCCAGCGTCTCGGCATTCCGGTCCGGCTCCAGAGTGTCGGGGGCCACCGGCCGCAGTACGTCGGCATCCACCCGCAGACTTATGGTGGCGCTCAGCGAGAGGCGGAACGGCTCGGCGCGCAGACGCGCGGTGAGCAGAGTGCCATGGGCACCGGGGGCGACGGCCAGTGCCATGAAATCGACACCGGGAACGCGCAGGACCAGCTCCCGTTCCAGCAGCACGCCGATCAGCGTCTCGCCCGTCGTCGGGTCCGAGGCCGGCGGCGAGAACAGCACCTGGTCGAGTTCGTCCGGTACGAAGGAGCTCAGGGGCCAGCCTGTCGCGTCGAGCCACTCCTGCAGGGGCAGGAAAACCGTGGGGTCGGTCATGGTGTGGTCTCCTGCCATGGCGGGCCGACCAGGGCAAGCGCGGCGGCCAGGGGCGCGAACCCCGGGGGATTGTCGGACTGCCGCCAGATTCCGGGCGCATCGGGGAGCCACTCCTGCCGCCAGATCGCGAGCGCGGTGGGCAGGTCCTCCAGTGCGGTACGTACAGCGGGCGGGATCGGCCGCGTCGTGTCCAACCGCAGGTGTTCGGCCCAGAGGGCGACGCGGAGATCACGGATCCAGGGGCCCTCGTCGACGACGGCCACCTGGAGTTCGTCGTCCACGCCAGCCATCGACCGGGTGAAGAGGTTGGCCGAGCCGATGGCCGCGAACCGGTCGTCGATCAGCACGGCTTTGGCGTGCACGGTCAGATCCCGGACCCGCCACACCGCCAGGTTCCGCGCGTACCGAGGGCCGAGTTCAGTGACGATCTGTCCGAGCTGATCGTTCAGCCCGGCGTTCATGTCGGCCTCGCGGCGCAGGTCTTCAGGATCGCTCTTGCCGGACGTGAGAAGGACGACCTTGACGTCCCGGCGTGCGGCGTCCTTCAGCAGGGGGAAGAGCGAGTACAGGTCGACCGTGTACTCCGGGGCGAGCATGTCGCCGAGGAACTGGTCCTCGACGTAGACATATTTCTCGGCCGCCCTCAGAGCATGGCTCAGCGTCCGGTACACGTCTCGGAACGCGCCGGGCCGGGGGGCAGTCCATTCCTGTCCTCCGGGGAAGAAGAGGTAGGGGAACTTGTAGTCCCACCGCGACCTGAGGACCTGCACGCTGTGGGAGAAACTCGCCACTGGCGCGAGCACGGGCGGCGGATCCACCGTCGAGCTGACCGGTGGGGGGTTGAACGGGCGGAGCGTCTCGTCCAGTCCCCTGCGGTACGAACGGGTCGGCAGGCTCGCCGCCTCGGCCCAACGTGCCGCGAAGTTCTCCCAGACCGACACCGCAGCGGGGCCGCGCAGCTCCACTCCGACGTCGTGCCACCCCCAGACGGTGCCGTCGAGCCACCGTTGTGACGTGTGGGGCGCCTCGTCCCGGCGGTTCGACCAAAAGTCGATGCCGCCGACGAAGGCACACAGCTCGCCACCGGCTTTCACGACCGTCGCCTTCTGGTGATGGCTGCCCGACAGAGCGCCGGAGAAGTCGAACAGCACGCGGCTGGCGAGCGGCGACTCCGCGGACCCTGGGCGGCGCAGGCTCCGCAGTCGTTCCGCCGCCTCCAGATTGCGCTGGAACGCGGTGAAGAAACGGCACAACCGGGCGTAAACGGCACCGCTGAGCACCACGCGCACGTCCACGTCGGCTTCCGCCTTGCGCGCCAGAATCCGGCCGAGTTCCTCTGCTTGTGGCGTCAGCAGCAGATCCGGGTCGAACTGCCACCCGACGATGTAGATGACGTCACCGGCACCCGAGGTCGCCTCGATCACCTGGTGGAGGGCAGTGAAGTAACTCGCGCCGTCGATGTGCGGCAGCAGAGGCGAATTCCGGGAGTGCACATCGGTGACGTCGCTGAGGTACTTGACCTCCAGTGCGGTACTAGGCGGACCTGGCATCGCGCCTCCCTCCAGGAGGATCTGTCGCGCGGGCTGCCGGGCCCGCGGTGTCATCTCAGGCGGGTGGCTCGGCCGTCAGGACAGCAAGGGGCATCTCGGCGGCGGCCTGCCCGAGGACGTCCCGCACCCGCAGCCGGTACTCCCAGGAAGCTGCCGGAACCGGTGGGACGTCGTCGGTCCGGTAGACGCCGCGCGGCAGCCACTCGGTCACCGGGCCCCAGACCGCACCGCCGGGCGCGCGGCGCTCCACCCGGCACGCCAGGCGCTGATCGGTGCAGTGTGTCCAGCTCAGCCGCACCAGGCCCTGGTCCCGGACGGGCGGACCCCACACTGGCGGAGCCGGGGGAGCCAGCAGCGACTGGCCGCGCAGCACGGCGGATGGGCGCGACACGTTGCCCGACGCGTCCTCGGCGAGGATCCGGAAGTACCAGGTCCCGGCCGGTGCGCTCACTTCCGCCTCCCACACGCCCGGCTTGCCGGCCACTTGCGCCGCAACGACCGGTCCAGTCTCCCGCATGGTCCGTACGTCCGCCGCGTCGGCCGGGGCTCCGGCCCGCAGGATCCGGTGGCGAGCGAGGCCAGCCGCAGGGGAGGCTGTCCAGCGCAGCAGTACCTTGCCGTGCCGGGCGAGAGCCACCAGCGTGACCGGGGTCTCCGGAGGAACCACGTCCGGACAGCAGATCGGGGGCGTGGGAGGCGACAGGGGGCTTTCCGTACCGGCCGCGCTGCGCGCGGACACCCGGTAGAACCAGTGAGCGCGGGACCGGCCGTCGAGTTCATCGGTGTACGGGACGGCGTCCGTGGCGAGCGGCTCGCCGTGCAGGGCGGTGTAGGCGGAGCGAGCGTACGGCTGTCCCGCCAGCAGACGCTGGGCATCGGCATGCAGTCCCTCATACGCGGCGGCCACCGCGGTGTCCCGCGCTGTTCCGGTGGGCAGGGCGATCGCCTGGTCCAGCCCCGCCAGATCGGCCTCGACCAGCGCCCGCCGCTCGGGGGACTGCCAGATCTCCGCCGCCCATTCGTCCTCGGGCAGGACGTGTGGCCGCGGACCGTCCCTGGTGTGCTCCCTCAGGTCGAGCTTCATCACGGTGTCACCCAGGGCCCGGTACACGACGTACCCCAGGGCCGGGTGCGTCGGCCAGTCCAGGGTGAAGCGGGAGACGCCGTACCAGTCGGCAGGCGTGGCGAGTTCGGCACAGTAAGGGCCGGTCTCAAGACGGGGAAGCACCGGCGTCTCGGGCGTACGCGCGTCGACAGCGGTCAGAGCCGTCGGCGTACTCGGCGGCGAGGCCACCGACCGGGGCCCCCACCGCCGCACCGCGGACACCGCCAGTTGAGCGTGGGCGACGGGGACGGTGGCCGAGGCGACCGGCCCGAACCCCGTATCCTCCACGACCGCGCTCCAGGCCGGATACCACTGGACCCGCGCACCCGGTGCAGGGAGCACCGGCGGCCTGCCGTGGCACACGAAGGTACTCGGGCGTGAAGCGAGCACGGCCAGCCGGGAGCCGTCGGAGGAAACCAGCACGCCGGTCCCGGCCCGTGCCACGGAAGCAGGCTGCGTAGCGGTCACGGTGGTACGGACCGTCAGTACACCGGAGGTCCCGGCCGTCACCGTCCAGCCGGGTCCGGCGACGGGTGGCGCCCCGCCGTGCTCGATTCGCACGGACGCGCCCAGCCCCACACCGTTGCCGGTGACGGCGTACGGGGTGCCGTCCGGGGCGGTGAGATACGCCCCCGCAAGCGCACCCGCACCGCCGTCCAGTGCCAGGTCGGTCGCGCATACTGCGTGCCCGGCCTGCAGCGGGGTCACCGTGGTGACGGTGAACGGTTCGCTGATCCCGGTCTCGGAGCCGCGAACCTCACCGTCGTACCGAACGGTGACGGGGCCCACCTCGGCGACCGGGTCACCCCATGGCACGTTCTCGTACGTCGTCTCCGGGTCCTGCGGGCGGCGCGGCGGCCCGTACGGCATCGGGCGCCGCACATATAGGCGAAAGCCGTCCACGTCTGGACACTGCTCCGCCAGTTCCGGGGTCCACGCCCATGCCGCCGTGACGGCGTCGCGGCCCGGATGCGTGGCCCGCCACGCACGGGACTGCGGCGACTGCCCGAGCAGGTCGACGGCCGTCGCGGGCAGCGCGGCCTGCACATACTCGGCGAGCAGCAGGGACGGCGAAGGCGGCGCGGCCTCGTCGACAAGTCGTCGTACCTCCGGCCCGGCTGGAGCACTCGCCCTGCCGAACAGGTCGACGCCTCGGACCCACCAGCAGCGCCAGCCCTCCCGCAGACCGGTACCCCGGTCGCCCCGGTCCACGAACAGGCGGCGCGATGCCGCGGCCGCCGTCTCCGGCAGCACACTGACCAAGGCGCCGTGGCGCAGCAGCAGCCGCGGTTCGAACGCCGGCGGCGCCGGCCGGGGAGACTGCGGGTCGGTGCCCAACTGCGCAGCGGCCACCTGGTGGAACACGGGGGCACGTTCGTCCTGGGAGCCGTCGGAGCCTACGGCAACATGCCATCCGACCAGGGCCTCCAAGGGCCCCGCCGTCCCTCCGGGCTGGTCCGGCTGCACCACCACCCCGGACGGTGTCGGCGGCACGCCCGCCTCGGCCGCCGCGATGCCTGGCAGCAGACCGGTGTGCTCCACCGTCACGGTGCTCCGGACCAGTGACGTGAACAGCAGTGAGACAGGCGACTGGACACCGACTGCCGCCAGGTGCAGCTTCCGTGCTCCGCCGGGCACGCCGGCGGTGAGCGCCTCGTCCGACGGATGCAGGATTCCTTCGGCGAGCATCCGGCCGTGCGCGTCGAGAGCCGACCAGGCCAGCGGCGCGGTACGCGGTGTCTCGACGGCCGGGCACCGAAGCGCCAGCCAGACCACGGGCGCCGACAGATCGAGTGCCGCTTGCCCTCCGGGCTCGAGGTCGAGCCGCAGTCCCTTGTCCTCGGCCATGGCGAGGGCAGCGGTCGTGTGCAGCGCCATGCCGTTGTCGGCAAGCCTGTCCAGCGCAAGGCCGCCGTCGAGCCGGGTCTCCTCCCGGTCGCCGTGCCAGCGCCCGACAACCCGGTAGGCGTAGAAGCGGCCGTCCGGTGGCACGGAATCGTCGTGGGCGAGCCCTAGAACGCGGGCGATGTGAGGCTCCAGCATTGCAAGGTCAAGCGCGGTCGCAGCGTCCGCCCGGGGATCGGGATCCTGCGGACCGGCGGGCGTGAGTGGTGGTGCCGGCGCGTTGGTGACCAAGGCCCGCAGCACGGGAGCCATCTGGGCGAATCCCTCCCGATAGCGGCGATCCCAGTCCGCCCGCACACCCGCCGGGAGCCGCTTGGCGGCCAGTTGCTCGTCCGACTCGGGAGCAGCGACCGGACGGCACGGATACAGCGGGTCGGCCACCGGCAGGCAGAGATGCGCAATCCGTGTCCACTTCAGCCGGGCGTGCACCGGCCGGTACCCGAGGAAGTCGATCGCGCTGTCCATCGTCGTACTGCCGGACGTGAGCTCCAGCCGCCCGATGCCGCGCGTCACCCAACGAACTCCCGGGAGCCCAGGCGCAACGCCCGTCTCCCCTCGCAACACGCCTCCCGCGTACGTCCGCGCGCGCATCGACGCGCCACCGGCGCGCGCCCGCAGTTCCGCGTACCACGCCGGATCGGCGAAGGAGAAGGAGACGGTCTCTCCCGGCCCGACTATCAGCGTGTGGAGAAACGCGGTGAGCGGCTGGAAACGGAAAGGCCGGTTCGATTCGATCAACACATCGGGCGAGTACGCGTACGAGGTCGTCCCCTCCATCTGTGCGACCCGGTCGTGATCGAACGCAAGGGGGCGCACGTCGTCGACTGTTGCGCGGTAAATCTCGTACCCGAAGTCCGGGAACCCGTGTCCCGCCGGGTTGAACCAACGTAGAAGGATGCCAGGTGAGGTGACGAAGCCGTCCCACTGCGGTACCGAACCGTCGGACCCCACCCCGAACAGCGCGATGTCAGCCAAAGCTGCCCCCCAAGAGGCACGCTTTCGGCTGCCTCGAACCGGCCCCGCCACGCGCCCCGTTGCGCCTCACAGTGAGGCTTGCCACACGGCCTGTCAACGGCCCGCCAGTCGAGAAGTACGCGACCTTGTGGAGCTAACCCGGTTTCCCGGACGGTTCGGGTGAGCTGATCACGCTGCTCGTGGAGATGGGGTGGGTCTCTTCGAAGTGGTTGGGGCTGAGCATGCCGTTGCTGGAGTGGCGTCGGCGGGGGTTGTACCAGGCTTCGATGTACTCGAAGACGGCATTGCCGAGTTCGCGGCGCTCGTGCAGGAAATGCTCGGGGGCGAAGCGGTTCAGTCAGTCGACCGGCGCAAACCCGCCGGTTACCGAGATTCGGCGGCCGGACCTGGACAGCCCTGCTCACCCCAGGAAACTCAGCCGCACCTGACGGTCGGGGTTGTCCTGGTTGGTGTCGACGAGGCAGACGGACTGCCAGGTGCCGAGCTCCAGCCGGCCGCCGATCACCGGCAGAGTGGCGTGCGGCGGGACGAGGGCCGGCAGGACATGGTCCCTGCCGTGGCCGGGGCTGCCGTGCCGGTGCTGCCAGCGGTCGTCGGCCGGCAGCAGCGTGTGCAGCGTGGCGAGCAGATCGTCGTCGCTGCCCGCGCCGGTCTCGATGACGGCAATGCCGGCCGTCGCATGCGGGACGAAGACATTGAGCAAGCCGTCCCTGCCGCCCGCGGCCTCCTGGAGAAACTGCTCGCAGGCGCGGGTCAGATCGGTCACCGTCTCGTCGGAGCCGGTGGAGATGTTCAGGATTCTGGTGGTGAAGGGTCCGGGCATGGGTTCATCATCTCGTTCGTCCCGCAAGATCGCGCGTCCGAGGACCGAGACGCCGGTGACCGGATCCAGGACCGGTCGCCACGTTCTGCGCCATGTTGCGTACAGCTCTGCTCACCACACGCGGTCACATTTGACCTGCTGCGGGTGGCTTCCGCCGCGTATTGTCGCGGCTGCTGACGCCTTCAGCTCCCTCCCCGTTTGCAGCGCCCTCCCCGGGCGTTCTTTCGTTTCTGCTGCCTCCCCTCGCTGAGCCCGTGCCCTGGAAGAGGGTGCGGCGCAATGTGCTGCTCGGGCTTCCCAGCAAGCCGGAAAAGGCTGTGGCGGAGAGCGCGTTGGAGGAGGTCGGGCTCGGCCATCGCTCCGGGGCCTGGCCCAAGACGCTCTCGGGCGGCGAGGCCCAGCGCGCGTCCCTGGCGCGGGCGCTGGTGCGCGAGCCGGATCTGCTGTTGCCGGACGAGCCGTTCGGCGCGCTCGACGCGCTGACCAGGCTCAAGGCGCAGCAGTTGGTCGCCGAGCTGTGGCAGCGCCGCGGCTGCGCGGTGCTGCTGGCCACCCATGACGTGGACGAGGCGCTGCTGCTCGCGGACCGGGCCCTGGTGATGCGGGACGGCGTCATCGCGTACGAGACGCCGGTCGCGCTGGACCGTCCGCGTGCCGTCGGCGATCCGGCCTTTGCCGCGTTGCGCTCGCGGCTGCTCACCGAACTCGGCGTCGACGAGCCCGCCGCTCAGCCGTCGGCCCCCGTCGTCGCCGCGCGGCGCAGCGCCTCGATCAGGACCTCCACCGACGGCCGCCCGCGGGATGCGGCCCGTACGGCCACCACCACATGGCGTTCGACCACGTCGTGGAGCGGCACCGGGGCGATGCCCTCCGAGCGCAGTCGCAGCATGAGCCGGGTCAGCGGGGCCAGACCGAGCCCCGCACCGGCCATCGCCAGTGAGGTCGCGGTGTCGGTGACCTCGTGGACGACGCGCGGTTCGAACCCCGCCCGGCGGCAGGCCGTGCGCACAGCACGTCCGTAGTACGACTCGGGGGCAGGCAGGATCCACTCCCGCCCGGCCAGCTCGGTCAGCCACCAGGCCGTCCCGGCCGGCGGCGCGTCCGGCGTCGGCACAGCCACGGAGAACCGCTCGGAGTGGAGCCGTACCAGTTCAGAGGCCTCGTCCCGGGCAAGCGGGGCGTCGGGGTAGTCCAGTCCGAGCGCCAGGTCGACCCGCCCGGCGGAGACCTCCGCATGGGCCTGGTCGACGTCCACCTCCTGGCTGACCACCCGCACGCCAGGGTGGTGCTCGCCGAGCCAGCGCAGGGCGGGCGGCAGGAACGCGGCCGCCGCCGTGCCGAACACCCCGAGCCGCAGCCGCGCCGCGATCTCCGTTCGGGTGCGCTCGATCGCGGCCGCCGCCTCGGCCTGGGCCCGCAGGATGTGCCCGGCGTGGACGACCAGGGTGTGCCCGGCGTCCGTGAGCTCGACCCGGCGCCCGACCCGTCGTATCAGTTCCGCGCCCGCGGTGCGCTCCAGCTGGGCGATCTGCTGGGAGATCGCGCCAGGGGTGTAGCCGAGGGCTGCCGCGGCAGCGGTCATCGTGCCGCAGCGGGCGAGTTCGACCAGCGCGCGCAGATGTACTCCGCCCAGTTCCATGGAGAGGATCTAAAAGATCGACTGCTGAAACTGTCAATGGACGCGAAGAGTCGGCGGCGTCCACCATGGCTCTCACCGCACAGACTCCGCCTCATACCGGCTCATACCGAGATGTATTCCGGGATGTATACCGGGATGTGTCGAGCAGACGGGACGGCTCTTTCATGGTTCACAGTGCTCTCCGTTCGGATTCCGCTCCCTCCGCTCCCCTTCCCGCGGCCGCGGACGTCGTCATCGTCGGCGGTGGCGTCGTCGGGGCGAGCGTCGCCTTCCACCTGGCCGAGGCCGGGGTCAGGGATGTCCTGGTGGTGGAGCGCGACGAGCCGGCGTCCGGCTCGTCGGGCAAGCCGATCGGCGGGATTCGCGGGAGCCGGGCTTCGGGCGGGAGTACAGCCGGGAGTGGCTGGAGCCGTTCCGCGACGCGGCGCTGCGGCGGGCACCGGCGCTGGCGGATCTGGAGGCGAAGGGCGGCTGGGCGGGACTGTACGAAATGACGCCCGACCGCAACGCGCTGATCGGCCGGGCGGGGGAAGTGAGCGGCTTCCTGTATGCCACCGGCTTCTCCGGGCACGGGTTTCTACAGGCGCCCGCGGTCGGCGAGATCGTCCGCGACCTCTATCTGGACAGGACGCCGTTCATCGATGTCGGACCGCTCTCCGCGGCCCGCTTCGAGGGGCATGCCGCGGCCGTCCGTCCCGAGGCCCACATCATCTGACCCCATCCCCACCGGACCGGAAGGAGGACTTGGTGATCCCCACCTGGCGGCTGCGGGCCGCGTTCGCCCGTCGGCTCTCCGACATGTACGGCACGGAAGTCCCCGCGTACACCACGCTTCTGGAGGTGTCGGCGCAGGTCAACGACGAGGTGATCGGCAAGAACGGCGACGCGGGACGGCTCGGCGGCATCGAGCGCGTCACGGCGGAGCGGCACGGCGCCATCCGCGTCGGCACCGCGCGCGAGATGCGCCAGGCCGCCCAGATCTTCGCCGCGCTGGGCATGGAGCCGGTGGGCTTCTACGACCTACGTGAGGCCGCGGCCAGCGCGGTCCCGGTCGTCTCCACCGCGTTCCGGCCCATCGACGCCGAGGAGCTGGAACGCAACCCCTTCCGGGTCTTCACCTCCATGCTCACCACCGCCGACCGCCGGTTCTTCGACGCCGGGCTCGAGGCCCGCCTCGTGTCGTTCCTGGGCCGGCGTGAACTCTTCCCGACCGAGCTCATCGACCTGGCAGCGCGCGCCGAGCGGGAACAGGGCCTCGACGACCCGCAGGCGGAGCGCTTCCTCACCCTGGCCGTGGCCGCCTTCGAACTGTCCCCGGAGCCGGTGGACCGTGCCTGGTACGCCGAGCTGGAGAGGATCTCCGCCGTCGCCGCCGACATCGGCGGCGTCACCAGCACCCATATCAACCACCTCACACCGCGGGTGCTCGACATCGACGAGCTCTACCGGCGCATGGGCGAGCGCGGCATCACGATGATCGACCGGATCCAGGGGCCGCCGCGCTGGGACGGTCCAGATGTGCTGCTGCGCCAGACGTCGTTCCGCGCGCTGGCGGAGCCGCGCCGCTTCCGCGAGCCGGACGGGAGTGTCGGCGAAGGTTCCCTGCGGGTGCGCTTCGGCGAGGTCGAGGCGCGCGGCATCGCGCTCACCCGGGCGGGCCGAGCCCTCTACGACGAGCTGATCGCCGAGCCCGCCGAGGTCTGGGCCGCCCGCTTCCCGCGCACCGAACGCCAACTGGCCGTCCAGGAAAAGGCGTTCTTCCGCTACGAGCCGACAGCCGACCGGCCCCGGGACGGCCGCACCCCGCCGCAGGATCTCGCGGGCCTCGTCGACGGCGACTGGGTGAGCGCCAACCCCATCGTCTACGAGGACTTCCTGCCCCGGTCGGCCGCCGGGATCTTCCAGTCGAACCTCAGCGAAGAGGGCACCAGGGACTCCACCGCCTTGGGCGCTCACTACGACCAGCAGTGGCTCTCCGGCGTACTGGAGCGCCCTGTCCACGACCCCTTCGACCTCTACGCCGCTCAGCAGGACAGTTCACTTCGGCAGGCCCGCCAGGCCCTCGGACTCCCCAAGGACACGCCTTGACCAGCAACAGCACCACGCTGCCCGACAACGACTCGCTGCGCGCCCGGGCCCGGGAGAGCCTGCTGCGCTGCGGCGCCGGGCTGCCCGCGGGCGGCGGCGACGTCATCGCCCGTACGCCGCTGACCGGCGCCACTTTGTTCACGCTGCCCGCCACCACACCCGAGCAGGCCGACGCGGCGATCGGCGCGGCCGATGAGGCTTTCCGGCAGTGGCGCACGGTTCCCGCGCCGCAGCGCGGGGCGCTGGTGAAGCGGCTGGGCGAGCTGCTGACCGAGCACAAGGAGCACCTGGCCGATCTGGTCACCATCGAGGCCGGCAAGATCCGCTCCGAGGCGCTCGGCGAAGTACAGGAAATGATCGACATCTGTGACTTCGCCGTCGGTCTCTCCCGGCAGCTCTACGGGCGGACCGTGGCGTCCGAGCGGCCGGGCCACCGGCTCTCGGAGAGCTGGCACCCTCTCGGCGTGGTCGGAGTGATCTCGGCCTTCAACTTCCCGGTCGCCGTCTGGTCGTGGAACACCGCAATCGCCCTGGTCTGCGGTGACACCGTCGTCTGGAAGCCCTCGGAGCTGACTCCGCTGACCGCGCTGGCCTGCGACGCCCTGCTCGCCCGCGCCGCCGCCGACACCGGTGCGCCCGAGGGTGTGCACCGGCTCCTCCTGGGCGGCCGTCAGACGGGCGAGCGGCTGGTCGACGACGCGCGCGTCGCGCTGGTGAGCGCGACCGGCTCGGTCCGGATGGGGCGCGAGGTCGCCCCTCGGGTGGCCGCCCGCTTCGGCCGCTGTCTGCTCGAACTGGGCGGCAACAACGCGGCGATCGTCACCCCGTCCGCCGACCTCGACCTCACGGTGCGCGGGATCGTCTTCTCCGCGGCGGGCACCGCGGGCCAGCGCTGCACCACCCTGCGCCGGCTGATCGTCCACGAGGACGTCGCCGAGCAGCTGCTGGAGAAGATCGTCCACGCGTACGGGCAGCTGCCGGTCGGCGACCCGTTCGAGGAGGCCACCCTGGTGGGCCCCCTGATCTCCGGTACGGCGCACCACGCGATGGCCGAGGCGCTGACGGCGGCCGAGGCGGACGGCGGGAAGATCCTCACCGGCGGCGACCGGCAGCTGGCGAAGCAGGCGCCCGACGCGGCGTATGTGCGGCCCGCGCTCGTACGGATGCCCGCGCAGACGGCCGTCGTACGCCGGGAGACCTTCGCCCCGATCCTCTATGTGCTCACCTACCGGACCCTGGAGGAGGCGGTCGCGCTTCACAACGGCGTCCCGCAGGGCCTGTCGTCCAGCATCTTCACGCAGGACCAGCGGGAGGCGGAGCGCTTCCTGGCCTCCGACGGCTCGGACTGTGGCATCGCCAATGTGAATATCGGCACCTCTGGCGCAGAGATCGGCGGGGCGTTCGGCGGCGAGAAGGAGACCGGCGGCGGGCGCGAGTCGGGCTCGGACGCCTGGCGGGCGTACATGCGCCGGGCGACGAACACGGTGAACTACTCGGACAGCCTGCCCCTGGCACAGGGGGTCAACTTCCTGTAGGTACGTGGGAAGATCCACGGCCCCGGCGCGGTTCGTAGAAGCGTGAACAACTTCGGGGCGCGGGACGTGGACGTAGTCGTCATCGGCGCCGGACAGGCAGGCCTGTCCGGCGCCTACCATCTGCGACGCGCCGGTCTGGTTCCGGACCGCGACTTCGTGGTGCTCGACCACGCCCCGCGAGCGGGCGGTGCCTGGCAGTTCCGCTGGCCATCGCTGACGTACGGCAAAGTGCACGGCATGCACGCGCTGCCTGGCATGGAGTTGACCGGCGCGGACGACGCGCGGCCCTCCTCCGAGGTGATCGGTGCGTACTTCTCGGCTTACGAGGAGCGCTTCGATCTGCGCGTCCACCGGCCCGTCGACGTCACCGCGGTACGCGAGGGCGAGGGCGGGCGGCTGCTCGTGGAGACCTCGGAGGGGACCTGGTCGACGCGGGCGCTGATCAATGCGACCGGCACCTGGGACCGCCCGTTCTGGCCGCGCTACCCCGGCCAGGAGACGTTCCGGGGACGGCAGTTGCACACAGTGAACTACCCCGGGCCGGAGGAGTTCGCCGGGCAGCGCGTGGTGGTGGTGGGCGGCGGGTCCTCGGGGACCCAGCATCTGATGGAGATCGCGGGGGTGGCGGCGGACAGCACCTGGGTGACACGGCGGCCGCCCGTCTTCCACGAGGGCCCGTTCAACGAGGACTTCGGGCGGGCGGCCGTGGCCATGGTGGAGGAGCGCGTACGCCGCGGACTGCCGCCGCAGAGCGTGGTCTCGGTGACCGGGCTGCCGCTCAACGACGCCGTGCGGCGCGCCCGCGAGTCGGGGGTCCTGGACCGGCAGCCGATGTTCGACCGGATCACGCCGACTGGAGTGGCCTGGGACGACGGGCGGACGGTGGAGGCGGATGTGATCCTCTGGGCGACCGGTTTCCGCGCGGCGATCGACCATCTCGCACCACTGAAGCTGCGCGAGCCGGGAGGCGGCATCCAGGTCGATGGCACTCGTGCCGTACGGGACACACGCATCCATCTCGTCGGATACGGGCCTTCGGCCTCGACGATCGGCGCCAACCGCGCCGGGCGGGCCGCGGTCCGCGAGATCATGCGGCTGCTGGAGGGCGAAGCGGCCCTGGTGTGACGGCAGTCAGCGTGCTGTGACGGCAGTCAGCGGCCGCTGCTCGCGCTTGAGCGGTTGGCGTTGAACTGCTCGACGTTGCGCAGGTGCTCCCGATAACTGACGGTGAAGCGGGTGTCCCCCGGCACGACGGTGACGAAGTAGAGCCAGTCCCCGGGCGTCGGATTGATCGCCGCGTGCATCGCCTGCTCCCCCGGGTTGTCGATGGGGGTCGGCGGCAGGCCCGTGCGTTCATAGCTGTTGTACGGGCTGTCGATCTTCGTGTCTGCGGCCGTGGTGTCCAAAGTGCTGCGGTTCAGCGCGTAGTTCAGGGTCGAGTCCATCTGGAGCGGCATCCCCTCGGCGAGCCGGTTGTAGATGACCCGGGCGACCTTTCCCATGTCCTGGGGTGTGTCTGCCTCGGCCTGCACGATGCTGGCGATGTTCACCGTCTGATAGATCGTCACGCCGCTGCGCTGTGCGCCGCTGCTGATGCGGTCGGCCCCGAACCGCTGGTTGGCCGTGTTGACCATGTAGCTGAGCAGGCTCGCCGGCGTGGTCTTGTGATCGATGGGATACGTGGCGGGGAAGAGGTAGCCCTCGGGGTTGCCCTTGGCATCGGGGGGCAGCTTCAGCGTCGCCGTGCCGACGGCCTTCCGGGTGGTGCCGGGCTGCTTGTCGAGGGCCTTGTCGACGGCCGCGTAGACCTGCGAGGCGCGCCAGCCCTCGGGGATCAGCAGCGAGGCCTTCTTCTCCTCCTCCTTGGCCGGCCTCAGCAGCAGCGGCACCAGCACCGCGGCCGCCGCGATGACGACGACCGCGCTCACGATCAGGACCAGCCGGCCACGGCGGGTCAGGCGGAACCTGCGCCCGGGCCGGGCCGGCGGGGGTTCGTTCATCATGCGGGCACGCTAACCCGGCGCATGCGCCGATCCCCGGACCCGGCCCGCAGCGACACGGCCCCTACGGCGTGAAGGGCGGCATGGCAGCGAATTCCGGTACCACCTGGACCGCTTCGGTGAGCGCGTCGAGGGTGCGCCGCACCCTGGTCAGCGGGTGATCGGGGAACTGCGCGTCCCATTGGGCGTGGTCGGCGACGTGGAAGGGCAGACCGCCCTGCACCTCGGGGGCGTACGGGTGCGGCCGGAAGTAGTTGTCGTGGCCCACCTGGGCCATCACCATGGCCTCGCGCATCCCCGTCATGCCGCGCTCGGGCGCCTGGATCTTCACCACGGTGCTGCAGTTGACGCGCGGCACGGTGAAGCTGCCGATGAAGGCCTGGCCGCTGGGCCGTCCCGGCAGCGGCAGTTTCAGTATCTGCTTCAGCGCGGGCAGCTGTGCGGGCAGCTGCCCCAGCGACTTGACCGAGGCCTCGATCAGGCCGCCGCCCGCCTCTGCGGTCAGACGGGTGAGCGCGGCGCGCAGCGCGGGACCGTCATCGAGCGACGCGGGCAGGTCCGGCGGCAGCCCGAAGAAGTGCAGCGACAGCACGTCGCCTTCGTCATTGGCCCATACGTCATGGTCGACGGGCCGGTAACCGGGCAGGTCCACCCCAAGAAGAGCTCTCATGGGCGGCGATCATGCCGTACCCGACCGGATGCGGGTCGGGTCAGGGTGCGACCGGGGTCAACTGCGCGTCCCTGCGCACCAGAGCGGCATAGCGGCCGTCCCGGTCGAGCAGTTCCTCGTGGCTGCCGCGCTCGGCTATTCGCCCCGCGTCGAGGACCACGATCTGGTCGGCGTCCCTGACGGTGGAGAGCCGGTGGGCGATGGTGATGGTGGTCCGGCCCGTGGAGAGCGCGTCGATCGCCCGCTGCACCGCGTGCTCGGTACGGGTGTCGAGGGCGCTGGTCGCTTCGTCGAGGATGAGGACGGGCGGGTCGCGCAGAATCGTCCTGGCAATGGCGAGGCGCTGCTTCTCGCCGCCGGAGAAGCGATAGCCGCGCTCGCCGACCAGGGTGTCGTAGCCGTCGGGCAGCGACGCGATGTGGTCGTGGATCTGCGCGGCGCGCGCGGCCGCCTCTATCTCCGCCTCGGTGGCGTCCGGCTTGGCGAAGCGCAGGTTCTCGGCGACGGAGGCATGGAAGAGATACGTCTCCTGGGAGACGACTCCCACGGCCCGGGCGAGGGTGTCGAAGTCGAGGTCCTGTACGTCGACTCCGTCGATGGTGACTCTGCCCCCAGTGACGTCGTACAGCCGGGGCACCAGATAGCTGAGCGTGGACTTGCCGGAGCCGGTGGGCCCGACGACTGCGAGGCTGCCGCCCGCGGGCACGGTCACATCGATGCCGTCGAGGGTCGGCCGCGTCTGCTTCTTGTCGTACGCGAAGTCGACGTCCTCGAACCGCACTTCGCCGCTGATCTTCTCCAGCCGGACCGGCTTTTCGGGCTCGGTGATGTCGACGGGCAGGTCGAGGTACTCGAAGATCCGCTGGAAGAGGGCGAGCGAGGTCTGCATCTGCACTCCGGTGGAGAGCAGGCTCACGGCCGGGCGGAACAGGCCCTGCTGGAGCGAGACGAAGGCGACGAGCGTGCCGATCGATATCTGGGGCCCGCCGGACTGGAGCGCGAGGCCCGCGGCCCAGTAGATCAGGGCGGGCATGGCGGCCATGACGATGCCGATGGTGGACATCCGCCACCGCCCGGCCATGCTGGATCGCACTTCGAGGTCCACGAGGCGCTCGGACTCCTCGGCGAAGGACTTGGTCAGCGAGTCGGCGCGGCCCATCGTGCGGCCGAGCAGGATTCCGCTGACGGAGAGCGACTCGGTGACGGTGGCAGCCATTGCGGCCATCTGCTTCTGGCGCTGTGTGGTGATCTTCTTGCGCTCGCGGCCGACGCGGCGGCTGATCCAGACGAACAGTGGCAGCAGGAGCAGCGAGACGGCGGTGAGCCGCCAGTCCAGCGCCAGCATCGCGACGACGGTGGCGACCACCGCCGTGAGGTTGGAGACCAGGGAGGTCGCGGTGGAGGTCACAGTCGCCTGCATCCCGCCGATGTCATTGGCGATGCGCGACTGGACCTCTCCGGTGCGGGTCCTGGTGAAGAAGGCGAGCGGCATCCGCTGCAGCTGGGCATAGACGGCGGTGCGCAGATCGTGCATGACGCGCTGGCCGACGGTGGTGGAGATCAGCGTCTGGAGTACGCCGAAGACGCTGGTCATCACCGCGGTCAGGATCATGCCGAGGGCGAGCAGGCTGAGCAGGCCGGTGCGGCCCTGCGGGATCGCGGTGTCGAGGATCTCGCGCAGCATGAAGGGGGAAGCGACCGAGACGAGCGACGCGGCGCCGACGAGCAGGCCGACGACGGCGAGGCGGCCTCGGTAGGGACGGAAAAGCCGGAGGATCCGTCGCACCTGGGCGGGCGGCTGCTCCGGATCACGTGGTGGTGGTGTCCAGGTGGACTCGGCGTGGATACGCATGGGCTCCTTCGACAAGGGCTCGACGGGTTGGACAAGAGTTCGACGGGATGGAACAGCGAAGATCTTGGGAGCATAGCTCATTGTTACCTATCTTCACAATGAGCCTGGTCCTGATATTGTTCCCACATGCTGTCCTCATCTTCAGGGCTCCCCGATCCCGACGGCCTGTTGGCCGAGCAGTTGCTGCGACTGACCCGGCGGCTCCACCGCAGCCAGAAGCGGCAGCTGGAGGCGGCCGACATCGCGATCACCCCCGCCCAGTCCCGGCTGCTGCGCACCCTCGCGCATTACGACGAGCCGCCGCGCATGGCCGATCTCGCCGCCCGGCTCGAGGTGGTCCCCCGCGCCGTGACCAGCCTGGTGGACGGTCTGGAAGCGAGTGGCTGCGTCCGCCGCGCCCCCGACCCGACCAACCGCCGGGTGATCCGGATCGAGCTCACCGACACCGGCCGCGCCACGCTCAGGGCGCTGCGCGAGGCGCGACGCGCGGCCGCCGAGGACATCCTGGCTCCCCTGACCGCCGACCAGCGCGAGGTGCTCGGCGGGCTGCTGTCCACCCTGGTCGACGGGCCCGGGCCGCGCTGCTGAGCCGTCCCAACTCACCTTCAGCTCGCCCCAGTCGGCGCATTCGCGTCATGGGGCGGCACTGAAGGCGTTCCGCTTGCGCCGGGCCAGGTCCCCGGCGAACTCGCGCAGAAGAGTCCATGAGCTCGGACCAAGAGTCCAAACAGGTTCTCTTGCGGATCAGCAGCACCAACTACCAAGGTCCTTACCGAGGTTCACTGAACCAGCCGCAGCACGCCGCGCAACGTCAGCTCAACGACACGTCTCCTGGAGGCTCGATGAACGACGCAGCACAGCAGAACCCCGGTATGGCGGAGGGCGACGACGGCTCGCTGAGCCGTCGCTCCGTACTGCGGACCACGGCCGGTGTGGCGGGCGCCGGGCTCGGCCTCGGCGCGCTCGGCACCGGCCCCGCGGCGGCGGCGGAGAGCGGCACGGCCGGTGCGGCAGCGTCGGCGGCGGCCTCGCAGGCCGAAGCGGAGACCGCCGAAGCGCCCGCCCGCAAGGGCAGCACGATGGCCGGGGTGCCCTTCGAGCGGCGCGGCACCGTGCGCGTCGGGATCGTCGGCCTCGGCAATCGCGGCGGCAGCATGATCGACCTCTTTCTCGCCCTCCCCGGAGTCCGGGTCGTCGGCCTCTGCGACCCGGTCAAGGCCAAGACCGAGAGCGCAGCCGCCAAGGTGGTCAAGGCCGGCCAGCCCGCGCCGGCCGTCTACACCAACGGCGAGGACGACTACGAGAACCTGTGCAAGCGTGGCGACATCGACTTCGTCTATGTGGCCACGCCCTGGGACTTCCACTTCGAGATGGCCAAGACCGCCATGCTGAACGGCAAGCACGTCGGCGTGGAGTGTCCGGTCGCCATGCGCCTGGACGAGCTGTGGGAGCTGGTCGACCTCTCCGAGCGCACCAGACGGCACTGCATGCAGTTGGAGAACTGTTGTTACGGCAAGAACGAGATGCGGGTGCTGCGCATGGCGCACGCCGGCAAGTTCGGCGACCTGCTGCACGGCGCGGGCGCGTACAACCACGATCTGCGCGGCCTGATGTTCGACCCGGACTACTACGAAGGTCCCTGGCGGCGGCTGTGGCACACCCGGCTACGCGGCGACCTCTACCCGAACCACGGCTTCGGCCCGGTCTCCAACTACATGGACATCAACCGCGGTGACCGTGTGACGCACATATCCAGTTTCGGCACGCCCGCGCTGGGTCTTGCCGAGTACCGGAAGGCCACCATGCCGCCGGGCGACCCGAGCTGGAAGGAGACGTACATCGAGAGCGACCGTACGATCAGCCTGGTCCAGACGGCGAAGGGACGGGTCATCCGCCTGGAGCACGATGTGTCGACCCCACATCCCTACAGCCGGATCAACAGCCTCGGCGGGACGAAGGGTGTCTTCGAGGACTACCCGTCGCGGATCTATATCGAGCCCGACCACACCGACGACCAGTGGGGCGATTTCGCGAAGTACGCCGACTGGGACCACTGGCTGTGGAAGGAGCACTCCAACCCGCCCGGCGGTCATGGGGGCATGGACTACATCATGATCTTCCGGCTGATGCAGTGCATGCAGCTGGGTCTTGTGCCCGACTTCGATGTGTACGACGCGGCGACCTGGACGGCTCCGGTGCCGCTGAGCCATGCGTCGATCAAGGCGAAGGGCGCACCGCAGCAGATCCCGGACTTCACCCGGGGCGATTGGAAGAAGTCCCGCCCCGGCGTGGACTCGGTCAAGCCCACAGCCTGATGGGGCAGGCGGGGCCCGGCTCGCACAGGCCGGGCCCCGCCCACCTCGACTCGCTTGGGCCGACTCGCCCTTTGCTACAGGAGCCTGGACGTCCTCAGCAGCGCCGCCTGTCCTCGGTCACCACCCCCTGGACCGTCCGCAGAGCGCGGTCGTAGCAGCCCTCGGAGCCGTACAGCCGGTAGCGCTCCGCCGTCGTGCCGACCGCGTGCCGCTGGTCGCGCGGCACATTGGCGGTGTACGTCGCATCACCCGCGTACGCGTCGTCCAGCCGCGACCAAGTCAGCCTCTTCCCGCCCCGGGTGACGACGGTGTCGGCCTTGTCCCCCAGGGTGAGGACGGTACGCAGCCGGTCCCCGGCACCCAGCGTGGTGACGCCGTCCATCGTGTACCTCCGGTGGGTGTCCGTGATCTGCCGCCCGCTTGTCACGGTCTCGTCGTCCCTCCAAGTCCCTTTGAGCGCGTCCTGGTTCTCGCCCTCGGTCCAGCGGTGGACGGAGGCGCCCGCGAGCGCGCGGTTCACGGTTGTCGCGACCCGCCCGTGCGAGGTGTCGAGGTGACCGGCGACGGTGAGCCGGTGTTCGCCCCTGGTGTCGAGCCGGTGTTCGGAACCCGGTGTGTACGTCGTGGAGTTGACGGGTGCGCTCTCCTCGTGGCGGGTCAGTGCGCCGGTGACGACCTCGCTCCCCTCGTCCTGCCACACCAGCACATTGGTGGGAGTGGACCAGCCGGTCTGTCCGGCCGGGACTCCGACGACGGACACCTCGACGCGGTGCGGCCTGCCGTCGTTGAGCTGGGCGGCGAAAGGCGTGAGGTCGTACTGGATGGGCTTGATGTCGAAGGCCCGCGGCCCCGGGATCACGTACCAGAGGAAGGGGTTGGACCAGCCGCCGGTCCACACCGTGGGGAAGGGGGCGGCGATTCCGGCGAGCTGCCCGTCGACCTTGATCTGCACCTCGCGATAGGGGCCGTCGGCGGCCTTGCAGGAGTACGGCGCAGTGTCCGGGACGGTCAGATACCAGTACTCCTCGCAGCCGCCGCCCGATCCGGTGGCGTACACCTCGGCGACGATCCGCTCGGAGTTGCGCGGTGTGGTGAGCGAAGTGCCGTCCAGCGCAAGCACTTTGTCGGGGGCCGCCGCACCCGTCGCAGCGCGCCCGGCGGCGTAGAAGGTCAGCGTGACCGTGACATCGAAGATTCCGGTGTATGTCTCGTTGACGACATTGCCGATGAGCATCTCGACCGGCTGGGCGCCGCGCAGGGTGTCGCTGTAGCGCGTGACGTCCTTCTCCACCGACCAGGCGATGCCGTCCGGCGAAGGCTGCGGGGTGGAGGTGCGCAGAATCTCCACCCCGCCGACCGTGAGATGGCCGAGGCGGTCGTACTGCCGTCCCTTGACGCTTCCTTCGAGCCGCAGCACCACCTTGCTCCAGCGGTCGCCACACCCCTTCGGGGGCGTGTAACTGCCCTTGTACGGCGTGAAATCGCGGAACTGTGCCTCGGCGAGCGTCACTTGGCAGGACTTGGTACCGGGCCGGCCGACGGGCGGTACGGCGGTGACCGGGTCGTGCCAGTCGCTGCCGAACTCCGCCGGAGGATCGTCGGCCGCGGCGGCGGGCCCGGCGCCGAGCAGCGACCCGGCCGCCAGCGCCGGCCCGGCGAGCATGGACATGATCTGTCGTCGTCTCATGCGTCAGGAGTGAAGCGTGCGGCGGGTCCAAAGCACCATGGCGAGTTGTTCGATCTTGGCGTGTTGTATGTCCTGCCGCACAAAAATCGATTGCGGGACGGGGCTCCAAAAGGCGAACCTTGCACGGTTTCCGCCACACCTCGAGCCCTGGGACGTCATGCAGATTCGCGATCTTCCGTATCCCGACCCCGGTGTGGCTGATGCCAGGTCAGGGCCGCGATTCCTGCTGTGGCTGGGGCGGAATCAGCTGGGCGGCCAGCTGAAGTCACTGGCCTGGGGACTGCTCCACTTCTGCGGTGTCGCCGGGCTGCCGCTGGGCGTCGGCCAGGCCGTGCAGGCGGTCGTGGACCGCTCCGGCGGCCGCCTCGCGCTCGCCGGCGCGCTCATCGCGCTGTGCGGCGTGGCGATCACCCTGGGCGACACAATGCTGCACCGCACCGCCGTCACCAACTGGATCACCGCCGCGGCACGCGTCCAGCAGCTCCTCGCGCGCAAGACGGCGGAACTGGGCTCAGCACTGACCCGCCGGGTCGCCGCCGGCGAGGTGGTCGCGGTCTCCACCGGCGACGTCGAGAAGATCGGCTGGTTCGTGGAGGCGGTCTCGCGCTTCGCCGCGGCAGCCATCACGGTGGTCCTGATCTGCGTCGGCCTGGTCCTGTACGAACCGGCACTGGGCGTCGTGGTCGCCGTCGGCGTACCGGTGCTGGCCCTGGCCGTACTGCCGCTGCTCCCGCGGGCCACCCGGCGCGCCGACATCCAGCGCGAAAAGGCCGGCAAGGCCACCGAACTGGCCTCGGACACCGTCGCGGGCCTTCGGGTCCTGCGCGGCATCGGCGGCGAGGAACTGTTCCTCGGCCGCTACCGCCAGGCCTCCCAGGAGGTGCGCAGGGCGGCCGTCCGCAGCGCCCGCATGTGGTCGCTCATCTCGGCGATCCAGGTGCTGCTGCCGGGTCTGCTGCTGATCACGGTGGTCTGGTACGGCGCGGGGCTCGCCCGCGACGGCCGGGTCGAGGTCGGCGAGTTGGTCACCGCCTTCAGCGCGGTCACGCTCCTGATGTACCCGCTGCGGCACTTCGAGGAGATCGCCATGGCGTACTCCTTCTCGCGGCCCTCCGCGCAGCGGGCGGCCCGGGTGCTGTCTCTGGAGCGGACCTCGTACGAGGGCGAGCGCGGCGGCCTCTACGATGCCGCCCTTCCGGCCGGGGACCTGTATGACCCCGCCACCGGTCTGCTCGCCCCGGCGGGCCGGTTCACCGCAGTCGTGTGCGGCGACCCGGACGCGGCCGGGCTGCTCGCCGAGCGGCTTGGCGGTCATGCCGCCGAGGAGGAGAAGAGCCCCTCCGTCCTGCTGGGCGGGGTGGCGCTGGACGACCTGCCGCTCGATGGAGCTCGGACCTGCGTCCTCGTACAGGACAAGGACCCGGTGCTGCTCTCCGGGACGCTGTGGGAGCTGCTGGACGTGCCGGCCTCGGGCGAGGTGAGTGCCGAGGCGGCGCTGCGGGCCGCGCAGTGCGGTGACGTACTGGACGCGCTCTCGCAGGCGTCGGAAGAGGACTCGGGCGACCCGATGCGGACGCGGATCACCGAGCGCGGCCGCTCGCTGTCCGGCGGGCAGCGCCAACGGCTCGCGCTGGCCCGTTCGTTGGTGACCGACCCCGAGGTGCTGGTGCTGGACGAGCCCACGTCGGCCGTGGACTCGCACACGGAGGCGCGGATCGCGCAGGGCGTCAGGGAGCTGCGGGCCGGCCGCACCACGGTCGTGTTCGCCTCCTCACCGCTGCTGCTGGACCGCGCGGACCGGGTGGTGTTCGTGCACGACGCCGAGGTGGCGGCGGTCGGCGTGCACCGCGAACTGCTGTACAGCAACGCCGAATACCGCGCGGTCGTCACCCGCGAGACCGAGGAAGAGCAGCTCGGTGGCATCGATGCCATCGACGCGCTGAAAGCACTGGAAGAGATCGAGGAGTCGGCATGATCGGCGTGGCGTTACCGGCGTACGACCCGGCGGCCCCGGAGGCGGCGGCGACCCTGCCCGTCGGGACCCCGGCGACCGTGCGGGCGTACGTCAGCGAACTGCTGCGGCGGCACCGCAGGGCCTTCGTGCTGCTCGTCTCCGTCAATGCCGTCGCGGTGATCGCCTCGATGGTCGGCCCGTATCTGCTCGGCGGACTCGTCGAGGACCTGGCGGACGGGGCGCGCGAGCTCCATCTGGAGCGCACCGCCGCGTTGTTCGCGCTCGCGCTGGTCGTGCAGACCGTGTTCGTACGGCTGATGCGGCTGCGCGGGGCGATGCTCGGTGAGGAGATGCTGGCCGACCTGCGCGAGGACTTCCTCGTGCGGTCGGTCGGGCTGCCGCCCGGCGTGCTTGAGCGGGCCGGTACGGGTGATCTGCTCTCCCGTATCACCACCGACATCGACCGGCTGGCCAACGCGATGCGCGAGGCCGTGCCGCAGCTGGCGATCGGCGTGGTCTGGGCGGGCCTGCTCATCGGCGCGCTCACGGTGACCGCGCCGCCGCTGGCGCTCGCGGTGCTCGTCGCCGTCCCGGCGCTGGTGATCGGCTGCCGCTGGTACTTCAGGCGGGCGCCGTCCGCGTACCGCTCGGAGGCCGCCGGATACGCGGCGGTCGCCGCCATGCTGGCCGAGACCGTGGACACCGGGCGGACCGTGGAGGCGCACCGCCTCGGCGGACGCCGGGTGGCGCTGTCCGAGCAGCGGATCAAGGAGTGGACCGCATGGGAGCGTTACACGCTCTATCTGCGGTCTGTGCTCTTCCCCGTCATCAACGTGACGCATGTGACGATCCTCTGCTCGGTGCTGCTGATCGGCGGCGTCTTCGTGCTGCAGGGCTGGATCAGTGTCGGGCAGCTGACGACGGGCGCCCTGCTCGCGCAGATGCTGGTCGACCCGGTCAACCTGATCCTGCGCTGGTACGACGAGCTCCAGGTCGCCCAGGTGTCGATCGCCCGGCTGGTCGGCGTACGGGACATCGAACCGGACGCCGGCGACCCGGGCGTGGTGCCGGATGGCCGCAGGGTTCGCGCCGACACGGTGCACTTCGGCTATCGCGAGGGCGTCGACGTGCTGCACCGGGTGACGCTGAACGTCGAACCGGGCACCCGGCTGGCTCTGGTCGGTCCTTCGGGCGCCGGCAAGTCCACGCTCGGGCGGCTGCTCGCGGGCATCTACGCACCGCGCGCGGGGCAGATCACGCTCGGGGGCGCGGAACTGGCCGAGATGCCCGCCGAGCGGGTCCGTGAGCATGTGGCACTGGTCAACCAGGAGCACCACGTGTTCGTGGGCTCCCTGCGCGACAACCTGTTGCTGGCCCGCACGGGCGCGTCGGACGCGGAGTTGTGGGCCGCGCTCGGAGCGGTCGACGCGGACAGCTGGTCGCGGGCGCTGGACGACGGCCTGGACACCGAGGTCGGCTCGGGCGGTCTCGCCCTCACCCCGGCCCAGGCCCAGCAGATCGCCCTCGCCCGGCTGGTCCTCGCGGACCCGCACACGCTGGTCCTGGACGAGGCGACCTCGCTGCTCGACCCGCGCGCGGCCCGCCATCTGGAGCGCTCGCTCTCCCGGGTCCTGGACGGCCGCACGGTGGTGGCCATCGCCCACCGGCTGCACACGGCGCACGACGCGGATGTGATCGCGGTGGTGGAGGAGGGCCAGATCAGCGAACTGGGCAGCCACGACGAACTGGTGGCGGCCGACGGCGCGTACGCGGCGCTGTGGCGGTCCTGGCACGGATGAGGCGGGGGCGGTTCCGGCACGGGTGAGGCGCGCGACGGTTCCGGCACAGTGAAGCGCGCGGCGCCCTCAGAGGTATCCGATCAGATGTATCCGAGGGCCGCCGCGCCGCCCACTCCCCCGAGCAGCATGAACACCGGCATCAGCACCTTCAGCTCCACCCAGCTGCCCGCCCTGAAGCGCATGGCCTTGGGCGGACCCACCGGGTACCAGCGCTTGCGCCCCAACGGGATCGGCCACAGTATCGGGCAGCCCGAGACCGTCAGCGCGTCGCCGATGTCGTGCACCAGCGCGCCCAGCACGATCGGCAGGCCAAGCCACAGATACTCCTGGCCAGGGGCGGTGAACAGCCAGTCCGCGCCGTTGCCCGGCTTGTCGAGGACGCCCGCCAGGATCCACGCGCTCGTCGCGCCGAGCAGCCACACCAGTACGTCGCTGGAGACCCGCGCCGCCCGCCACAGCAGGCCCTCGACCGCGAGCACCAGGTGGATGAAGAGGATCACGAGGACCGCCCAGCGGCCGCCGGTGATCGCCAGCGCGGAGGCGCCCGCGCCGATCAGGACCGCCCACAGCCAGGTGTGGGTGAGCGTGCGGTGGCCGCCGGTCCTGCGCTTGTCGCCCTGTTTCTTCGTCGCTTTGTAGACCGCGTACGACAGCTTGTCGACGACCTCGCACAGTCCGCGCGAGATGGGCCCGAAGGCCCGCGAGATCGTCGCCGCCTTGTGGTCGAGGTCCGGCGCGAGCGCCGCGCCCGCGCAGATAAGCGCTCCGACAACGAGGACCGGCCATGGCATCGAGTGGCCGGCGGCAGCGGTCGCCGCGCCCACCCCCAGCCAGGCAGCCGCCCCGGACAGAGAGTGCGCCGGTCCCATCATGTGTGTTCCCGCCCCATTTGCTCTTGTGGTGAAGCCAGTTGACAGGGCAGCGTATCGCCCCGTGATCTTGCCGTCGCCGTCCGGTTCCCTGATCGGGGGTGAAGACAGGCAAGATGGGGGGCGTGACCCTTATCGATCAGCTGCCGCCGGATGCCGACCCCGATGCCCTCTTCGAAGCCTTCTCGTCATGGGCCGAAGGCCAGGGCATCACGCTCTACCCGGCTCAGGAGGAGGCGCTGATCGAGGTGGTTTCCGGGGCAAATGTGATCCTTTCTACCCCCACCGGCTCAGGTAAGAGCCTCGTCGCCGCGGGCGCGCACTTCACGGCTCTGGCCCAGGACAAGGTCACCTTCTACACCGCGCCGATCAAGGCGCTGGTCTCCGAGAAGTTCTTCGACCTCTGCAAGCTCTTCGGCACCGAGAACGTCGGCATGCTGACGGGCGACGCCTCCGTCAACGCCGACGCTCCGGTCATCTGCTGCACCGCCGAGGTGCTGGCCTCCATCGCCCTCCGCGACGGCAAGCACGCCGACATCGGCCAGGTCGTGATGGACGAGTTCCACTTCTACGCGGAGCCGGACCGCGGCTGGGCCTGGCAGATCCCGCTGCTGGAGCTGCCGCAGGCGCAGTTCATCCTGATGTCGGCGACCCTCGGCGACGTCTCCATGTTCGAGAAGGACCTGACCCGCCGCACCGGCCGCGAGACCTCGGTCGTGCGGTCCGCGACCCGGCCTGTCCCGCTCTCGTACGAGTACGTCACGACGCCCATCACGGAGACCCTGACCGAGCTGCTCGAAACCAGGCAGGCGCCCGTCTATATCGTGCACTTCACTCAGGCCCAGGCGGTCGAGCGCGCGCAGTCGCTGATGAGCATCAACATGTGCACGCGCGAGGAGAAGGACAAGATCGCCGAACTGATCGGCAACTTCCGCTTCACTACCAAGTTCGGGCAGAACCTGTCCCGTTACGTACGCCATGGCATCGGCGTGCACCACGCCGGCATGCTGCCCAAGTACCGCCGTCTGGTCGAAAAGCTCGCGCAAGCAGGCCTGTTGAAGGTCATCTGCGGTACCGACACGCTCGGCGTCGGCGTCAACGTCCCCATCCGCACGGTGCTGTTCACCGCTCTCACCAAGTACGACGGCAATCGCGTACGTACTCTCCGCGCCCGCGAGTTCCATCAGATCGCGGGTCGCGCCGGGCGGGCCGGATTCGACACCGCCGGTTTTGTGGTCGCCCAGGCCCCCGAGCACGTCATCGAGAACGAGAAGGCGCTCGCGAAGGCCGGCGACGACCCGAAGAAGCGCCGCAAGGTGGTCAGGAAGAAGGCTCCCGAGGGCTTCGTCGCCTGGTCGGACACCACGTTCGAGAAGCTGATCGGCTCCGAGCCGGAGCCGCTGACCTCGCGCTTCCGGGTCACCAACATCATGCTGCTCTCGGTGATCGCCCGGCCCGGGAACGCCTTCGAGGCGATGCGCCGCCTCCTCGAGGACAACCACGAGCCGCGCAAGGCGCAGCTGCGCCATATCCGCCGGGCCATCGCCATCTACCGCTCGCTGCTCGACGGCGGGGTGGTCGAGCAGCTGGACAGGCCCGACGCCGAGGGCCGCAGCATCCGGCTCACCGTCGACCTCCAGCAGGACTTCGCGCTGAACCAGCCGCTGTCGACGTTCGCGCTCGCAGCCTTCGACCTGCTCGACCCGGAGTCCCCGTCCTACGCCCTGGACATGGTCTCCGTCGTCGAGTCGACGCTCGACGACCCCCGCCAGATCCTCGCCGCCATGCAGAACAAGGCGCGCGGTGAGGCGGTCGGACAGATGAAGGCGGACGGCATCGAGTACGAGGAGCGCATGGAGCGGCTCCAGGACATCTCGTACCCCAAGCCGCTGGAAGAGCTGCTCTGGCACGCGTACAACGTCTACAAGAAGTCGCACCCGTGGGTCGGTGACCACCCGGTCTCGCCGAAGTCCGTCATCCGTGACATGTACGAACGGGCCCTCACCTTCACGGAGTTCACCTCCTGGTACGAACTCGCACGCACCGAGGGCATCGTGCTGCGCTATCTCGCGAGCGCGTACAAGGCGCTGGAACACACCATCCCGGACGATCTGAAGTCCGAGGATCTCGAGGACCTGATCGCCTGGCTCGGTGAGATGGTGCGGCAGGTCGACTCCAGCCTGCTGGACGAGTGGGAGCAGCTCGCCAACCCGGAGATCGAGACTGCCGAACAGGCCCAGGAGAAGGCCGACCAGGTCAAGCCGGTCACCGCGAACGCCCGCGCCTTCCGTGTACTCGTACGCAACGCCATGTTCCGCCGGGTCGAACTGGCCGCGCTGGACCACGTCCGCGAGCTCGGCGAGCTGGACGCCGAATCCGGCTGGGACGAGGACGCCTGGGGCGAGGCGATGGACAAGTACTGGGACGAGTACGAGGACCTGGGCACCGGGCCGGACGCGCGGGGCCCGAAGCTGCTGCTGATCGAGGAGGACGCGCAGCACGGACTGTGGCGCGTCCGGCAGATCTTCGCCGACCCGAACGGCGACCATGACTGGGGTATCAGCGCGGAGGTCGATCTGGCGGCCTCCGACGAGGAAGGCCGGGCCGTTGTGCGCGTCACCGACGTCGGCCAGCTCTGACACTGGGAACACAGGAGAACACCCGATGACGAACCCGGCCGAGCGCCTGGTCGATCTGCTCGACCTGGAGCAGATCGAGGTCAATATCTTCCGCGGGCGCAGCCCGGAGGAGTCCCTGCAACGGGTCTTCGGCGGGCAGGTGGCGGGCCAGGCACTGGTCGCGGCCGGCCGCACCACCGACGGCGAACGCCCGGTCCACTCGCTGCACGCGTACTTCCTGCGCCCGGGCATCCCAGGGGTGCCGATCGTCTACCAGGTCGAGCGCGTGCGGGACGGCCGGTCGTTCACCACCCGCCGGGTCACGGCGGTGCAGCAGGGCAAGACCATCTTCAATCTGACCGCCTCCTTCCACCGGCCGGAGGAGGGCAGCATCGAGCACCAGCTGCCGCCGCGTCTCGACTTCCCGGACCCCGAGACCCTCCCCACGGTCACCGCGGAGATCCGTGAGCATCTGGGCGCGCTGCCCGAGTCGCTGGAGCGGATGGCCCGCCGCCAGCCCTTCGACATCCGCTATGCCGAGCGGCTGCGCTGGACCCCGGAGGAGATCAAGGAGGCGGACCCGCGCAGCGCGGTATGGATGCGCGCGGTCGGGCCCCTGGGCGACGACCCGCTGGTGCACACTTGCGCGCTGACATACGCGAGCGACATGACGCTCCTCGACGCCGTCCGCATCCCGGTGGAGCCGCTGTGGGGCAGACGCGGCTTCGACATGGCCTCGCTGGACCACGCGATGTGGTTCCACCGGCCCTTCCGCGCGGACGAGTGGTTCCTGTACGACCAGGAGTCGCCGATCGCGACGGGCGGCCGGGGACTGGCGCGCGGCCGTATCTACGACCGCGAGGGCAATCTTCTCGTATCGGTCGTGCAGGAAGGTCTCTTCCGTCCCTGGCGTTCACAATGAACGTCGATTGCCCGTCACTGAGGAGATTTCCATGACCCTGTACGACATCCCGCTGCGCACGCTCGCCGGTGAACCCACCTCGCTCGCCGACTACCAGGGCAAGGCCGTCCTGCTGGTGAACGTCGCCTCCAAGTGCGGGCTGACCCCGCAGTACGGCGGTCTGGAGCGGCTGCAGAAGCAGTACGGCGACCAGGGGTTCAGCGTCCTCGGCGTGCCGTGCAACCAGTTCGCGGGCCAGGAGCCGGGCAGCGCAGAGGAGATCCAGTCCTTCTGCTCGGCGACGTACGGCGTGACCTTCCCGATGCTGGAGAAGACGGATGTGAACGGCGCCGACCGGCACCCGCTGTACGCGGAGCTGACGAAGGTCGCGGACGCCGACGGCGAGGCGGGCGACATCCAGTGGAACTTCGAGAAGTTCCTCATCGGCAAGGACGGCCAGGTCGTGGCCCGGATCCGGCCGACCACAGAGCCTGAGGCCGCGGAGGTCGTCGCCGCGATCGAGGCGCTGCTCGCCGCCTGACCTCGCTGCGGGTCGCCCTTGCCGGGCTGCACGCAATTGCCGGACGGGCTTGATATCAAGCCCGTCCGGCAATTCCGGCAATTAATGACAGAGGCTAACGAATCGGCATCCCCGAGAGGGTTCTGGCGATCACCAGGCGCTGGATCTCGCTGGTGCCCTCGAAGATCGTGTAGATCGCGGCGTCGCGGTGCATGCGCTCCACGGGGTACTCGCGGGTGAAGCCGTTGCCGCCCAGGATCTGGATGGCCTGCGCCGTCACCTTCTTCGCGGTCTCGGACGCGTACAGCTTGGACATGGAGCCCTCGGCGGAGGTGAAGGGCTTGCCCGTCGCCGCCATCCAGGAGGCGCGCCACACCAGCAGCCGCGCGGCGTCGATCTGGGTGCGCATATCGGCCAGTTGGAAGGCGATGCCCTGGTTGTCGATGATCGGGCGGCCGAACTGGCTGCGGGTCGTGGCGTAGTCGAGGGCGACTTCGTACGCAGCGCGGGCGGTGCCCACCGCCATCGCGCCGACGGCCGGGCGGGACGCCTCGAAGGTGGCCATGGCCGCGTTCTTCAGTCGCTCGCCGCCCGCCTTGGTCCTCTCCCGCGCCCGGGCGAGACGCTCGTCGAGCTTCTCCTTGCCGCCGAGCAGGCAGTGCCCGGGGACACGGACATCCTCCAGGACCACCTCGGCGGTGTGGGACGCGCGGATGCCGTGCTTCTTGAACTTCTGGCCCTGCGAGAGGCCGGGGGTCTGCGGCGGGACGATGAAGGAGGCGTGACCCTTGGAGCCGATCTCCGGGTCGACGACGGCGACCACGACGTGGACACCCGCGATGCCGCCGTTGGTCGCCCAGGTCTTGGTGCCGTTCAGCACCCATTCGTCCTTGGCCTCGTCGTAGACCGCGCGGGTGCGCATCGCCCCGACGTCGGAGCCCGCGTCCGGCTCGGAGGAGCAGAAGGCCGCGACCTTGACGTCGTCCACGTCGCCGTACATCTGGGGGATCCAGGTGCCGATCTGCTCCTCGGTGCCGTTCGCGAGGACGCCGACGGCCGCGAGCCCGGTGCCGACGATGGAGAGGGCGATCCCGGCGTCGCCCCAGAAGAGCTCCTCCATCGCCGTCGGGATGCCGAGTCCGGTCGGGTCGAAGAACTGCTGGGCGTAGAAGTCGAGGGAGTAGATTCCCACCTTGGCCGCTTCCTGAATGACCGGCCAGGGGGTTTCCTCACGCTCGTCCCACTCGGCGGCGGCCGGGCGGATCACGTCCTTGGCGAAGCCGTTCAGCCAATCGCGGACCTGCTTCTGGTCGTCGTTGAGTTCGAGCGTGAACTCGGCCATGTTCCCTCCAGCACTGCGGTGACTTCCTGCATGTTACTTGCGGTAACAGAAGTCTGTTACCGGCAAGTAGCGCGTGTCAACCAGCCATGGCCGGTTGACCTGGAACAGCGGTCAGGGTGTTACGTTGCGCAGGCGTCACGCAATCGCTCGGGCGGGGAGACAGAACTATGGAGACCACACAGCAGGCGGCGGGCCAGCAGAAGCCGGCCGACCAGCGGCGCCGGGAGCTGCTCGAAGCGGCGGACCGGGTGGTGCTCCGGGACGGGCCACAGGCCTCCATGAACGCCATCGCCGCGGAGGCGGGCATCACCAAGCCCATCCTGTACCGGCACTTCGGCGACAAGGGCGGCCTGTACCGGGCGCTCGCCAAGCGCCACACGGACGCGCTGCTGGACGCGTTGCGGGCGGCGGTCGACGCGCCGGCGGATCGCCGCGAGCGGGTCGAGGCCACGCTCGACACGTATCTCGCGGCGATCGAAGCACGCCCGCAGGTCTACCGCTTCCTGATGCATCCGGCCGAGGACGCCCAGCCGTCGGAGGCGGGCTTCGACGTCGGCCGCCACTCGGCGCCGCTGCTGCGCCGCCTCGGCGAGGAGCTGGCGAAGGTGATCCACGACCGGGTCGACCTGGGCCCCGACAGCGAGCAGCTGGCGCGGGTGTGGGGCCACGGCATCGTCGGCATGATGCACGCGGCGGGCGACTGGTGGCTCGGCGAACGTCCTTGCTCCCGCGCGGAGTTGGTGCGGAGTCTGGCCGATCTGCTCTGGGGCCGCTTGGCGGCGGCGGGCGACCGTGCGGGCGGCCCCGGCTTCTAGGGGGCCTTGTCAACTGGGGCTCCGCCCAAGACCCCCGCACGCCCTTCGGGCGTTGTCCTCACTCGCCGGACCGGCTTGAATTTCCGCCCGTCCGGCGGAAGTTCAAGCCTCGTGGGGGTCCCCCGGACGAAGTCCGGGGGAGTTTGAGGCGCGGGGCCCGGGGCGGAGCCCCAGTTCGGGAAGGGGGCCGCCGGTTACCAGGCTGCCCTGCGCGCCGCGCGCAGTGTCTTCGCGCGGCGCCAGCCCCTGAGGCGGTCGGGGTAGACCAGCCCCTCCAAGTGGTCGCACTCGTGCTGAAGGCACCGCGCGAAGAAGCCCGTGCCCTCCACCCGCACCGGCGCCCCGTCCGACGTCACGCCCTCCACCACCGCGCGGTCGTAGCGCTCCGTCCCGGCCTCCAGGCCCGGCAGCGAGAGGCAGCCTTCCGGGCCGCGCACCGTGACCCCGTCCGCCTCCACCAGGCGGGGGTTGACGATGTGTCCGAGGTGGCGGACGTCCTCGTCGTCCGGGCAGTCGTAGACGAACACCCTCAGAGGTGTCCCCACCTGGTTCGCCGCGAGGCCCACGCCCTGGGCCGCGTACATCGTCGCGAACATGTCCTCGATGAGCTTGCTCAGCCCGGCGGAGAAGTCGCTGACGGTCTCGCAGGGGGCGTGCAGCACCGGATCTCCGAACAGGCTCATGGCCCTCACGAGTCCGGAACTGCCGGGGATCGGCCGGTTTCGCATGGCCGTAAGCGTACGGTCCCGCGTGACCTCCACGTTTTCCGACGGTGCCGACGTACGGGCGCCCGACCGGACCTCGATAGGCTGGGCCGGACCGATGCAAGGAGGATCAAGGACGATGTCAGGCAACTCGGAGCCCCTGACGCCGCGCGCCAAGCTGGCCGTGACGGCAGGCAAGGCCGCGGCAGCGGTGTCGCGCGCCGCCGGACGTGGCAGCGGATCAGTGATCGGCGGCCGGGTCGCGCTCAAGCTCGACCCCGATCTGCTGGGGCGGCTGGCGCAGCACCTGGACGTCGTCCTCGTGTCGGCGACCAACGGCAAGACCACGACGACCCGGCTGATTGCCGAGGCTCTGCGGGCCAGCGGCCCTGTCGTCTCCAACGCGCTCGGCGCCAATATGCCGGCCGGCATCACTTCGGCACTGGCCGGCGGCTCCGACGCCAAGTTCGGTGTGATCGAGGTCGACGAGAAGTACCTGGCCGGCGTCGCCCGCGATGTGACCCCGAAGGCGATTGCGCTGCTCAACCTCTCGCGCGATCAGCTGGACCGCGCGGCCGAGACCCGGATGCTCGCCGAGAAGTGGCGTGAGGGCCTTGCGGGTACGAAGGCCATGGTCATCGCCAACGCCGACGACCCGCTGATCGTGTGGGCCGCGTCCTCGTCGCCCAATGTGGTGTGGGTGGCCGCCGGCCAGGAGTGGAAGGACGACGCCTGGTCCTGCCCTTCCTGCGGCGGTGTGATGCAGCGCCCCGGCGACGACTGGTTCTGCGGCGAGTGCGGCTTCCGCCGGCCCGCCCCGAGCTGGGTGCTCAGCGGCGACCACGTCCTGGACCCGCACGGATCGGCCTGGCCGATCCACCTCCAGCTGCCGGGCCGCGCCAACAGGGCGAACGCCGCCACCTCCGCCGCGGTCGCCGCCTGCTTCGGCGTGCCGCCGCAGGTCGCCCTGGAGCGCATGTACTCCGTGCAGGCCGTCGCCGGCCGCTATGACGTCGTCTCCTTCCTGAACCGCGATCTGCGCCTGCTGCTGGCGAAGAACCCGGCCGGCTGGCTCGAAACGTTCTCCCTGATCGACCCGCCGCCGACCCCGGTCATCCTCTCGGTCAACGCCCGTGGCGCCGACGGCACGGACACCTCGTGGCTCTGGGACGTCGACTACACCCGGCTCGCCGGCCACCCGATCTTCGTCATCGGCGACCGCAAGCTGGACCTCGCGGTCCGGCTCGAGGTCGCGGGCCTGGACTTCCGGGTGTGCCAGTCCGTCGACGAGGCGGTGCAGCTGGCCCCGCCCGGGCGGATCGAGGCGATCGCCAACTACACCGCTTTCCAGGACCTGCGCCGCCGCGTCGGCAACTGACCGCGGACCCCGAAAAGGACATGAGCATGAGCGACAACAGCCTGCGTCTGGTCTGGGTCTACCCGGACCTGCTCAGCACCTACGGCGACCAGGGCAACGCCCTCGTCGTCGAGCGCCGGGCCCGGCAGCGCGGCCTGGACGTGATGCGTATGGACGTACGCAGCGACCAGCCGGTCCCCACCTCCGGCGACATCTATCTGATCGGCGGCGGCGAGGACCGGCCGCAGCGGCTGGCGGCCGAGCGGCTGCGCCGCGACGGCGGGCTCAGCCGGGCCGCGTCCAACGGCGCGATCATCTTCTCGGTCTGCGCCGGGTACCAGATCCTCGGCCACGAGTTCATCAACGACCTGGGCGAGCGTGAGCCGGGTCTCGGTCTGATCGACGTGGTCTCCACGCGCGGCGAGGGCGAGCGGTGCGTCGGCGACGTACTGGCCGACATCGACCCGCGCTTGGGGCTGCCGCAGCTGACCGGCTTCGAGAACCACCAGGGCATCACGCATCTCGGCCCGACGGCCCGCCCGTTCGCGCGCACGATCCTCGGCCGGGGCAACGGCACGGGCGACGGAACCGAAGGCGCGTACAACGAGACGGTGTTCGGCACCTACATGCACGGTCCCGTGATGGCCCGCAACCCGCAGGTCGCGGACCTGCTGCTGAAGCTGGCCCTCGATGTGAACGCGCTGCCGCCGACAGACGACCGGTGGTACGAGTCGCTGCGGGCCGAGCGCATCGCAGCCGCGACCCAGCCCGCCTGACAGTCGGTCGCGTCCACCCCTCGGACGCCCGGTTCGGCCCCGTCACCCCGCGCCGGTAGGGTGGCGGGGATCGAGCCGGACGACGTGGTCCGGAAGTCGGCCCACGTTGCAAAGGTATTTCGGGCTATGCGCATTGGTGTGCTCACCTCCGGCGGCGACTGCCCCGGTCTGAACGCCGTCATCCGTTCCGTCGTGCACCGCGCCGTCGTCGACCACGGCGACGAGGTCATCGGCTTCCACGACGGCTGGAAGGGCCTTCTGGAGTGCGACTACCGCAAGCTCGACCTTGACGCGGTGGGTGGCATCCTGGCCCGCGGCGGCACGATTCTCGGCTCCTCCCGAGTCCAGCCGGCTCATCTGCGCGACGGTGTGGAGCGGGCCAAGGGACATGTCGCCGAGCTGGGGCTCGACGCGATCATCCCGATCGGCGGCGAAGGCACCCTCAAGGCCGCCAACCTCCTCTCCGAGAGCGGGCTGCCGATCGTCGGCGTACCTAAGACCATCGACAACGACATAGCGTCGACCGACGTCACCTTCGGTTTCGACACCGCCGTCGGAGTCGCCACCGAGGCGCTCGACCGGCTGAAGACCACCGCCGAATCGCACCAGCGTGTGCTGATCGTCGAGGTCATGGGGCGGCACACCGGCTGGATCGCGCTGCACTCCGGCATGGCGGCGGGCGCGCACGCCATCGTCGTCCCGGAGCGGCCGTTCGACATCGCAGAGCTGACCGAGCGGGTCGGTGAGCGTTTCTCGGCGGGCAAGAAGTTCGCGATCGTCGTGGTCGCGGAGGGCGCCAAGCCGCGCGAGGGCTCGATGGAGTTCAACGAGGGCGGCAAGGACATCTACGGGCACGAGCGCTTCGCGGGCGTGGCCCAGCAGCTCTCTGTCGAGCTGGAGCAGCGACTCGGCAAGGAAGCCCGTGCGGTGATCCTCGGCCACGTCCAGCGCGGCGGTACCCCGACCGCGTACGACCGTGTCCTCGCCACCCGCTTCGGCTGGCATGCCGTGGAGGCCGCGCACCGCGGTGAGTTCGGCATGATGACGGCGCTGCGCGGCACGGACATCACGATGGTGCCGCTGGCCCAGGCCGTGGAGACGCTGAAGACCGTCCCGGCCGAGCGGTACGCCGAGGCCGAGTGCGTGCTCTGACACCGCGAACATCCGAGTCGCGAATAACCGAGTCACGCATATCTGAAATCGCGCATATCTGAACGAACTGCCCCCGGTCGCAGGCGCGGCCGGGGGCAGTTCTACTCTGGTCCGGACAAGCGGACAACCCAGTACGAAGCAGGAGCCGTCGGATGGATCACAGCGGGCACGGCATGACGATGGATCTGCCGCCGTTCACGCTGGGGCGGGGGCTCGAACTCTCACCGGACCCCTTCTTCCTCATCGGCTGTCTGCTCGGGCTCGGTCTGTACGGCTGGGGCGTGCTGCGACTGCGCAGGCGCGGCGACAGCTGGCCGGTCAGCCGTACCGTCCTGTTCACCGTCGGTGTGCTGAGCGTGGCGCTGGTGATGTGCACCAAGCTCAATGACTACGGCATGGTCATGTTCAGCGTGCACATGGTGCAGCACATGGTGATCAGCATGATCTCCCCCATCATGCTGCTGCTCGGCGCGCCGGTGACGCTGGCGCTGCGCGCGCTGCCGGTCGCCTCGCGCCGCGGCAGCAAGGGTCCGCGTGAGCTGCTGCTCGCCCTGCTGCACAGCCGCTACATGCGGATCGTCACGCACCCCGTCTTCACGATCCCGCTCTTCATCGCGAGCCTGTACGCGCTCTACTTCACGCCCCTGTTCGACTTCCTGATGGAGTCCAAGACCGGGCATGTGGCGATGATGGTGCACTTCCTGGCGGTCGGCCTGGTGTTCTTCTGGCCGATCATGGGCGTGGACCCGGGGCCGCACCGGCCCGGCTATGTGATGCGGATGCTGGAGCTCTTCGCGGGGATGCCGTTCCACGCCTTCTTCGGCATCGCGTTGATGATGGCGACCGAACCGATGATCAAGGCGTACCAGAATCCGCCGGCCTCGCTCGGCATCGACGCGCTCTCCGACCAGAACGCGGCCGGCGGCATCGCCTGGGCGTTCAGCGAGATCCCTTCCGTGCTGGTGCTGGTCGCGCTGGTCTTCCAGTGGTACCGCTCCGAGCAGCGGGAGGCGAGGCGCATGGACCGTGCCGCGGACCGGGACGGCGACAAGGATCTCGCGGCGTACAACGCGTATCTCGCCTCGCTCCAAGCGCGCGGACAGTAGCCGGGCAGTAGCGCAAGGCCCTCCTCACGGGTGACGATGAGCTCTGACGGCCGCGGCCGTCGGAGGAGGGCGCGCATGTCCGGATCCACGAAGGCGATGGGAGTGCTCACCGTCGGGGCCCTGGTGGTCGTGACGGCCTACACGGCGGCACTCGGAAGCAATGGCTGGCTCTGGTTCGGCTGGGTGGTTCTCGGCCTGGTGACGATCGGGGTGATCGCTTCGCGCGGAAACTGAGGCGGCGTGCCGGGCAGGCTGCTCCGAACGGAAGCAGCGGATTCAGAAGTGGAAGACTTCTCCGGTCGCCGCGTCGAGTTCGCACGCGTTGGCATACGTCTTGTGCCACTGGGTGGGTCTGCCTCGCCAGGTGCCGGTGGCCCCGACCGTGACCGGGTCGAACTTGTCGGTACACGGATGCGGATTGCCGGGCAGCCGGTCCAGATCCCCGCGCGCGGCGGCGAGCTCCCCGCAGGCGGCGACGGGATTGGGGTGCGCCCCGCCGGGCACCGGCCAACAGTGCAGCAGGACCCCGCGGATCCAGGTGTTCTGGCTGCCGGACACGGTCAGGAACAGGCCCCGCGGCGCGGTGGGCTTGTCGCCGACCGCGTGGGCGGGAACGGCTGCGACGAGGGTGAACAGGGCGGCTGCGGCGAACGTGGCGCTGCGGTGCATCCGGTGCTCCTGGCTCTCGAGGGCCCGACGCAGAGGTCGGGCCGGGGAGATGGCCAGGGCACCTGTCGATGCCGGCGCGGACAAGGCGCCGCGCGGCCGGGTAGCGCGTACGGGCGGGTGTTTCGCCCGTACGGCCCCTTCGTCAGCCGACTGCCGCGACGCGGACGCGATCCCGCTCCCGGATGTTCTCCGGCGCGGCCGGGCCCGGCTCCCGCCGCAGCGGAGTGTTCGGCGGCAGCCGCTTGAACTCACGCGTGGGCAGCATCGGGACAGGCGCGGCCCGCAGGATGTGCTGGACCTCCTTGACGCGCCTGCTGAACCAGATCACCTTGCCGGTGGCGGTGCCGCATGTGCCCCAGCTGTCACTGAGGAACGCGACGGTGGCGAGCCCGCCCTTATTCGGGCAGGAACTGGTCACCCGCGGCATCCGGCGGTCCTTGTCCGCCACGGACGCGATCAGGTGCCTTCCCGTCCAGCGCACCTCCACCACGCATGTCTTGTCGCCCTCGACGTGCTGGACGACGTTGCCGACGAGCTCGTCGACAGCGCGGCAGACCGGTGTGATGTGGTGCTCGAGGCTCCAGTACCGAAGGTGCGCTGCCAGAATGCGCCGGATCTGGGGAATCCGCTCTGTGGATGCCTGCACTTCCAAGGTGTAGCGGCAGGCGGTCGTGACGTGCATGACCGTTGCTCCTCACCGCGACCTGGTCACCTCTTCGGCTGCGGACCCCCGAGTGCGAAGAGTGAGCGCATGTCGCTTCTGGGTCACACACCAGAGTGACCGGGGGTGCCCAAGACCGCAACACGTCGCCCGTCCGGAGCAAGCCGGCCGCCCCGGCATGGGCCGGTTCAGGAGCTGAGTGAGCGTGCCGTCATCGGCATCCTGGGCACCTGATGGCCGCCGCTTGCGATCATCCGTACCTCCCCCCGGTCGCTGATCTCCGCGCGTACGATCCCCGTTTCGTCCTCGTAGATCGGATACCCGCCCGCTCCCGCCTTGTCGGTGCGCCGGACGATCACGACGTCGTCCTCCACGGCGGGCGCCTGAAATATCAACTCGTAGCTTTCTGGGTATTCCATGGGAGCCTCCCGACTTCTTCCATCGTCGGCCACCTCCGCCGAGTCGGCGCGCCCGGCGGCTCGAATCGGCCGCGTATTCCGATGTGCGGGTCGTCCCGCTGGTAGGACACTGGGGATATGGCTACAAAGGCAGTCCTTGAGGGTGGCCCGGACGACCTGCGCGAGCGGATCGTTCCGATCACCCCTCCCGGACAAGAGCTGAAGATTCCGCACCGCGGCGGGTACGAGCACTTCAAGATCACTTCGCGGCATCAGGACAGCCCGGAGGGACGCCTGCCTGTCTACGAGTGGTGGGAACGGACCGAGATCGCCGAGTGACCTCAACCGCCTGCGTCCCCGAGGGCAGCCAGCCGGCGGCGGGCAGGGGCCAGTGAGCGACCGCGGCGCAGGGCGTCCTGCCAGGGGTCGCTGTCCAGGCGGTCCGTGACGGTCTTCATCGTCCAGCGGCCGGCGTCGAGGTCCGGATCGTCGACCTCCGGCCAGGCAAGCGGCGTGGCGACAGGAGCGCCGGGGCGGGCCCGTACGGCGTAGGGCGCGACGGCCGTCTGACCGTAGGCGTTGCGCTGGACGTCGAGGTAGAGGCGACCACGCCGGGCCTGCTTCCGTGGTGCGGTGGTGAGGGCGTCGGGGTGACGTGCGGCGAGCAGTTCGGCCACATCGCGGGCGAAGTCGCGTACGTCGTCGAAGGGGGCGCGGCGGTCCAGGGGCACCACGACGTGCAGTCCGCGGGAGCCGGTCGTCATCACGGCCGACGGCAGCTTCAGTTCGTCCAGCAGCTGGTGCAGCGCCCCGGCGGCTTCGCGTACGGGAGTGAAGTCGTCCCCGGGTGGGTCGAGGTCGAACACCAGCCGGTCGGGGTGGTCCGGGCGGTCGGCCCTGGACAGCCAGCGGTGCGGTGTGATGCACGCCTGGTCGGCGAGGTAGAGCAGGGTGGCCGTGTCGTCGCAGAGCACGTACGTGACGGTGCCGTCCTCCTTGGGCAGTTCGGCCCGGTGGATCCAGTCGGGGAAGTGGCCGGGCACGTCCTTGTGCATGAACGACTGGCCGTCGATTCCGTCCGGGTGGCGCTCCATCATCAGCGGCCGCCCGCGCAGCTGCGGCAGCATGCGCCGGGCGACGGTGCGGTAGTACTCCGCGAGGTCGGCCTTGGTGATTCCCTCGCCGGGGAACAGCACCTTGTCCGGCCGGTTGATCCGTACGGTGCGGCGCCCGGCGGGTACGTCCAGTGCGGGGCTCATCGGGGTCCTCCCACGGGTTGCTCTCGGGCCACGTCAGCGGCGCGTTTGTCGTCGCGCAGTCCCAGGAATCGGGGGTGGCGCAGCATGCCGGGTGCGTGTCCACTCGGTGAAATCCGATCTGCGCGACCAGTTCCGGTCGCACCCAGTGCACTGCTCGTTCCCGGATCTCGTCGTCGAACGGGGAGCGGTCCTGCTGGAGGCCGTCGAGACGGTGGCGCAGGTCGATGAGGGTCTTGGTGTGGCGATCCAGCAGTGCTCATCACGAGCACTTCGCCGTGACGGGCCCTGGCAGCGGGCCCGGGTGGGGGCGCCGGTTCCATCGGCTCTGCCGATCATTCCTGCCGGGCGAGTGCCCAGGCCCGCCGTCGGCAAACGGCAGCAGCACGGGTCCCCGCCGGGCCACCGGCGGCGGTCCTTCACACGGCTCACGGACGGCGACCGGGGCCCGGTGGCGGTCGGGGCCCGGTGACGGTCGGGGCGGCGTTGCTGGGCGCGTGGATGCCGCTCAGGACGCCTGACATGACGTCAGGAGGGCCGGATCGAGTCAGGATGTGTCTGATCGCAGACGCTTACACGTAGCGATCCTGCACTTACACTGATCCCTCCCGGCATGCCTGATGACCTGGCACAACGTGGCCCTGGAGCCGGTCCCGCGGAGTGAGGAGCGCCCCCCGTGTTCTACTACGTGCTCAAATACGTCATTCTGGGGCCGCTGTTGCGGTTGCTGTTCCGGCCCAGGATCGAGGGACTCGAGCACATCCCGGCCGAGGGCGCTGCGATCGTCGCGGGCAATCATCTGTCGTTCTCGGACCACTTCCTGATGCCGGCGATCATCAAACGGCGTATCACCTTCCTCGCGAAGGCTGAGTACTTCACCGGGCCGGGAATGAAAGGCAGGCTGACCGCGGCGTTCTTCCACAGCGCCGGGCAGATCCCGGTGGACCGCTCCGGCAAGGAGGCCGGGAAGGCGGCGATCCGCGAGGGGCTGGGCGTGCTGAGCAAGGGTGAGCTGCTGGGGATCTATCCCGAGGGCACGCGCTCGCACGACGGCAGGCTCTACAAGGGCAAGGTCGGCGTCGCCGTGATGGCACTCAAGGCGCAGGTGCCGGTGGTGCCGTGCGCGATGGTCGGGACGTTCGAGATCCAGCCACCGGGGCAGGTCCTGCCGAAGATCAAGCGGGTCACCGTGCGGTTCGGGGAGCCGCTGGACTTCTCGCGTTATGCGGGAATGGAGAACGAGAAGGCGGCGATCCGCGCCGTCACCGACGAGATCATGTACGCGATTCTCGACCTGTCCGGCCAGGAGTACGTGGACCGTTACGCAGCCGACGTCAAGGCGGAGCTGGAGCAGCCGAAGAAGTTCCCGCGGCGCAGAAGCTGAGAGCGGATCCGCGCTCGGCGAACTTCTCTGGGCCCGGCGTCCGGCGCCCGCCTAGCGTGCCTCCCATGACCACGAGAAGCGCAGTTGTGCTGGGAGCGACCGGCCAGGTGGGGCGGGCCGCGGTGCGCGCGCTCGCCGCGGACGGCTGGGAGGTGCGGGCGGTTTCGCGCCGCGGCGGCCGCGACGAGGACTGGCCCGGCGAGGTGCGGGCAGTGCGGGCCGACCGGGAGGACGATGCGGCGCTGGCCGCCGTGCTCGGCGACGGCTGTGACGTGTTGGTGGACATGGTGGCGTACGGACCGGGCCACGCACGGCAGTTGAAGAGCCTCGCGGACCGGATCGGCTCGGCGGTGGTGATCTCGAGCGGCGCGGTGTACGAGGACGACCAGGGCCGCAGCTTCGACACCCAGGACGAACCCGACGGCTTTCCGGCCTACCCGGTGCCTATCCCGGAGACGCAGCCCACCGTGGCGCCCGGGGAGGCGAGCTACGGCACCCGGAAGGTGGCTCTGGAGCGGGATCTGCTGGCGGCTGGCGCCGGGCTGCCGACGACGCTGCTGCGCGCGGGCGCGATCCACGGACCGCACTGCCGTGGTCCGCGCGAACTGTACTTCGTGAAGCGGGCGCTGGACCGGCGGCCGGTGCGCATCCTCGCGTACAACGGGCAGTCGCGCTTCCACCCCGTCCATGTCGGCAATCTCGCCGAGTTGATCCGGCTGGCGGCGGCGAAGCCGGGCTCGCGGGTGCTCAACGCCGGTGATCCGGACGTGCCGACGGTCCGGGAGATCAGCGCGGGAGTGGATGCGGCGCTCGGTGTGACGAGCGAGACCGTCCTCGTCGACGGACCGGCGCCGGTGGGGACGGTGGGGCTCACCCCGTGGGGGTTGGACCGTCCGATCGTGTACGACATGACGGCGGCCGAGCGGGAGTTGGGCTACCGGGCCGTCACGAGCTATGCCGCAGCTCTGCCGGCGACCGTCGAGTGGCTGGCCCGGCAGCTCGACGGCCGGCACTGGCGCGAGATCTTCAGTGGGCTCGTCAAGTACGAGGACGACTGGTTCGACTACGCGGCGGAGGACTCCTGGCTGAAGGCAACGCGGTGAGCCGGTCCGGACGCGAAGGAGGGGCGGCCGTGACCGGCCGCCCCTCCCCCGTATCGCTGTGCCTTACGGCTTCGGCGTGGCGTGCGGAGCGCACGTCACATCGCTGCTGTCCAGTTTGCCGCTGAGCAGGTAGGCGTCCACCCGCTGGTTGATGCACGGGTTGACCAGGCCGGTCACACCGTGCGAGCCGGCGTCCTTCTCGATGATCAGCCGCGAACCCTTGAGCCGCTTGTGCAGCTCGACGGCGCCCTCGAGGGGAGTGGCGGCGTCACGGGTCGACTGAACGATGAGCACCTGCGGCAGACCCTTGCCCGACTTCACGTACAGCGGGGTCTGCTGCTTGGACGACCAGGTGGCGCACGGGAGGTTCATCCAGGCGTTGGCCCACGTCATGAAGGGATAGTCCTGGTGGAGCCGGGTGTTGTCCCGGTCCCACTTCCGCCAGCTGGTCGGCCACTTGGCGTCCGCGCACTCGACGGCCGTGTAGACGGCGTTGCCGTTCTCCGAGGCGATGTTGCCGGCGGTGTCGGACAGGTCGGGTGCCGCGGCGTCGACCAGTGCCTGGGTGTCACCGGCGAGGTACTTGCTCCAGGTCTGGGCGACGGGCACCCAGGAGGAGTCGTAGTACGGAGCGCTCTGGAAGAAGCCGATGAGCTCCGCCGGTCCGACGACCCCGCCGAGCGGGCTCTTCTTGGCGGTGGCCCGCAGCTTCAGCCACTGCTGCTCGACCTTCTCGGGGGTGTCCCCGATGTGGAAGGCCGCGTCGTTCTTGGCGACCCAGGCCTTCCAGTCGTCCCAGCGCATCTGGAAAGCGACGTCCTGGTCGAGGTTGGCCTCGTACCAGATCTTCTCCCGCGACGGGTTGACGACGCTGTCGACGATCATCCGGCGGACATGGCCGGGGAAGAGCGTCGCGTAGACCGCGCCGATGTACGTGCCGTAGGAGACGCCCAGGAAGTTGAGCTTCTTCTCACCAAGGGCGGCCCGGACGACATCCAGGTCGCGCGCGGTGTTCGGCGTGGTCATGTGCGGCAGCATCCAGCCGCTGCGCTCGGCGCACCCGTCCGCGTACTCCGCGGCGAGCTTGCGCTGGGCGCGCTTGTCGGCCTCGCTGTCGGGCACCGGGTCGGCCTTCGGCGCCTTGACGAACTCCTGCGGGTCGACACAGGAGATCGGCGTCGAGTGACCGACGCCCCGCGGGTCGAAGCCCACGAAGTCGTACGCCTTGGCGGTGCCCGCCCAGAGCGGGTTCTTGTTCGTGACCCGGGTCGGGAAGCGCATGCCCGAGCCGCCGGGGCCGCCCGGGTTGTAGATGAGGGCGCCTTGGCGATCGGCCTGGGAACCGGTGTTGCCGATCCGGTCGACGGCAATCTTGATCTGCTTGCCGTTCGGCCGCGCGTAGTCGAGCGGAACGCTCACCCAGCCGCACTGGATGGGCTTGGCGATCCCCCAGTCCGCCGGACAGTCCGTCCAGTCGATGCCCTTCTTGGCAGCCCGCGCGGCGGCGACCTGAACACCGCGTGCCTCGGACCAGCCACTGTTGCTGCCTTCGGCACTTGCCGCCGGAGCCGCGATCGCGCCCGCTATGAGGGTGCCCGCGACCAGAGTGCCGGCCGAGCCGAGCACTGCTGTGCGTCTCACGTAGAAATCCCCCTTCAGTTTTCGAGTCTCCGGGGGATCCTTTCGTCTGCGGGGCTTCCGGGAACAGGCCGTACTGGTGTTCTTTACCGAACCAATAACCGGTGTGAGGTGTCCCGCTGAGCGGTGCTGTCAGCCGGGCAGTTGGGCCTGCAGCACCTGATCGAGTACGCCACGAAGTTGGCGGGCGTCCGGTGCGACGGCGGTGACCAGAAAGGCCGGACCGGCGAGCGGCGTGAGGGCCGCGGTCTCGCCGAGCAGCTGCGGTTCGGCGGGCTTGTCCTCGAACTCCGGGTCCACGACGAGGAGTTGGCCCACCGCCCGGTGTCCGGCGAGGACCGCGGCGCCGTCCCAGCCGCCGGGTGCGCCCGGGCCGTAGCCGAGCTCCTGGTCGAGCAGGGGGCGTCCGGCGCGGTGGACGGTGAGGCGGGTGGCGAGGGTGCCGGACTGTTCGCCGTACCGGCCCAGGATCTGCTCTTCGCGCAGCACCAGCCGTGCGGTGGCGGCCAGTTCGACCCGCGTACGCATGCGCAGATCGCTGCCGTACGCGGAGATGAGCTGCTCCGGCAGCCAGCGCAGCTCGGCGTCCTCACCGACCGTCAGCCGCACGTCGTAGTGGGCCTGTTCGGGAGTCTGCCCGGGCAGCGCGATGGTCGCGGCGGCGGAGTCGACGAGGAGCCGCGCCCCCTCCTCCACGTCGGCCTCAATGGCGAGCCGGTCGCCGCCGAGCGGCGCGCTCATCGCGCCGACGACGGTGACGCGGGTGTACGGGCCCGTGCCGCGGGTGCGGCGCACGGCGAGCGGCCCGTCGCTCACCAGCACCGGCAGGCCGTCGCGGGTGGCGACGATGCGGGCGGTGGCCTGGATGCTCATGCGGTCCAGGCGGCGAACTGTGCGCGCACCCAGTCCGCGACCGGGCCGACGCCCTGCTCGCCCTTCAACGAGGTGAAGGCGACGGGGAGTTCACCGCGCTGTTCCTTGGCGTCGCGGGCCATGCGCTGCAGATCGGAGCCGACGTGGGGCGCGAGGTCGGTCTTGTTGATGACGAGGAGGTCTGCGGTGGTGACGCCGGGGCCGCCCTTGCGTGGGATGTCGTCGCCGCCCGCGACGTCGATGACGAAGATCTGGGCGTCGACGAGGCCCTTGGAGAAGGTCGCGGTGAGATTGTCGCCGCCGGACTCGACGAGGATCAGATCGAGCGGGCCGACGCTCTCCTCCAGATCCTCGACCGCTTCGAGGTTGGCGGAGATGTCGTCGCGGATCGCGGTGTGCGGACAGGCGCCGGTCTCGACGGCCTGGATCCGCTCGGGCGGCAGTACGGCGTGACGGAGCAGGAATTCGGCGTCCTCGCGGGTGTAGATGTCGTTGGTGACGACGGCGATGGACAGCTGGTCGCGCAGTTCAGCGCAGAGCGCGGCGACGGTGGCGGTCTTGCCGGAACCGACGGGTCCGCCGAGGCCGATGCGCAGGGCGCGCCGGTTGCCGTCGGGACGCACGGCGTCGGCGCTGACGGCGGCAGGACCGTCGTGGGAGTGGTCGAGGTGCATGGTGCGGCTCCTTGATGTCCTACGAGGCGAAGAGGCGTACGGGCCAGGCGGCATGGGCCTGAGCCGTGATGTCGAGCAACGGCGCTGATGCGGCGGGCAGCGCGTCGATGCCGTCGTGCGCGGCCCGCGCCGCCCGTTCGGCGACCTGGTCGAGTTCGGGTGCGAGGCGGGCGAGGACGGCGGTGGCCTCGAAGGGGTCCAGGCTGAGGAGGCGTACGGCAGCGGTGGCCGGGCCGCTGACCGTCTCGTACGCCGCACAGTGCGCGGCGTCCTCGGGGCCGAGCCCGGCGCAGCGGGCGGCGAGCCCGAGGACGATCGGCTGGTGGGCGCCGCGCGGGCGGGCGGCGGCCAGCGCGTCGAGTTCGGTGCTGGGCCAGGTGGAGCGGGCGGCGCGCATCATCTGCCGGCCGAGCTTGCGGGCGGTGGCGCGCAACGCGGGCGAGGGGGTACGGGCGTCGGCCGCGTCGTCCAGATCCAGCGGGTCGAGGCCCAGGGCGGCCGCGGCGGCCAGCGCCGCCGAGGTGAGGCCGGTGGTGTGCAGCCGCCCCCGGCAGAACTCCGCCAGGTCCCGGGCATCGCGGACCCGCCCCGCCTTGACGGCCGGTTCGACTCCGCCGGAGTGGGCGTGCCCACCGGCGGGAAACCGGCCGTCGGCGAGGACCAGCAGGGCTGCTCTACTCATCGCGGCTCATCAGAAGAGGAAGTAGCGCTGGGCCATGGGGAGTTCTGCGGCGGGGGCCGGCTCGACCGGCTCGCCGTCGATTCTCACCGTGAATGTGTCGGCGTCGACCTCGACTCGCGGCCGGGCGTCGTTCTCCCGCATATCGGCCTTGGTGACGTGCCGGGTGCTGGTGATCGGCATGAACTTCTTGGCCAGACCCAGGCGTTCGGGCAGTTGGTCCTCGATCGCCGCCTCGGCGACGAAGTTGACCGAGCTCACCGACGCTGCCCGCCCCAGCGCACCGAACATCGGCCTCGGCATGACGGGTTGCGGGGTCGGGATGGAGGCGTTGGCGTCGCCCATCTGCGCGTACGCGATCTGCCCGCCCTTGATGACGAGGAGCGGCTTGACGCCGAAGAACGCCGGGTCCCACAGCACCAGGTCGGCGAGCTTGCCGGTCTCCACCGAGCCGATCTCGTGGTCGAGGCCCTGTGCGACCGCGGGATTGATGGTGTATTTGGCGACATAGCGACGTGCGCGGTGGTTGTCGGCACGGCCGTCCCCTGGCAGTGCGCCCCGGCGCTGCTTCATCACATGCGCGGTCTGCCAGGTACGCATGATCACTTCGCCGACGCGGCCCATGGCCTGGGAGTCGGAGGAGATGATCGAGATGGCGCCCAGGTCGTGCAGTATGTCCTCGGCCGCGATGGTGGAGGGCCGGATCCGTGACTCGGCGAAGGCGAGGTCCTCGGGCACGGACGGGTTGAGGTGGTGGCAGACCATCAGCATGTCGAGGTGTTCCTCGATGGTGTTGACGGTGTGCGGCCGGGTCGGGTTGGTGGAGCTGGGCAGGACATACGACTCGGAGACCACGGTGATGATGTCCGGGGCGTGCCCGCCGCCCGCGCCCTCGGTGTGGTACGCGTGGATCGTGCGGCCCGCGATGGCGGCGAGGGTGTCGCCGACGAAGCCCGCCTCGTTCAGCGTGTCCGTGTGGATGGCGAGCTGCGCGCCGGTCTCCTCGCAGACGCTCAGGCAGGCGTCGATGACGGCGGGGGTCGAGCCCCAGTCCTCGTGGATCTTGAACCCGAGCGCCCCGCCGCGCAGTTGGGAGTGCATGGCCTCGCGGGACATGGTGTTGCCCTTGCCGAGCAGTCCGATGTTGACGGGCAGGGAGTCCATCGCCTCGAACATCCGGGCAAGGTGCCACGGCCCGGGCGTGATGGTGGTGGCCTTGGTGCCTTCGGCCGGTCCGGTGCCGCCGCCGACGAGGGTGGTGACGCCGGTCGCGAGGGCCTGGTCGATGATCGTCGGCGAGATGAAGTGAACGTGCGCGTCGATCGCGCCCGCGGTGACGAACTTCCCGTTGCCGGCGATGATCTCGGTCTCGGGGCCGATGACCAGGTCGGGGTGGACGCCGTCCATCGTGTCGGGGTTGCCGGCCTTGCCGATGCCCGCGATCCGTCCGTCGCGGATGCCGATGTCGGCCTTGACGATGCCCCAGTGGTCGATGATGACGACGCCGGTGACCACCGTGTCGGGTGCGCCTTCGGCACGCGTCGTACGGGACTGGCCCATGGACTCGCGGATCACCTTGCCGCCGCCGAACACAGCCTCGTCGCCCGCGAGTCCGGGTCCGCCGGAGCGGTCCTCCTCGATCTCGACGAAGAGGCCGGTGTCGGCCAGGCGGATCCGGTCGCCGGTGGTCGGGCCGAAGAGGTCGGCGTAGACAGCACGGTTGAGTTCAGGCATCGAGCGCACCTCCGGTCTCTCCCCGAAGCCCGGCGATGACGCGCAGTCCGGTGAAGGGGACGAGTTCGACGTCGACGGGGATACCGGGCTCGAAGCGCACGGCGGTGCCCGCCGCGATGTTCAGCCGCAGGCCGCGGGCGGCCGCGCGGTCGAAGTCCAGACCGGGGTTGGCCTCGGCGAAGTGGTAGTGGGAGCCGACCTGCACGGGTCGGTCGGCAGCGTTGACGACGGTGAGGCGGGTGACCTCGCGGCCCTCGTTGAGGGGAATGCGCCCTTCGGCGTAGAGGATCTCTCCGGGGATCATCGGCGGCCCTCCCCCTCAGTCGATCGGGTCGTGGACGGTGACGAGCTTGGTGCCGTCCGGGAAGGTCGCCTCGACCTGGACGTCGTGGATCATCTCGGGGACGCCTTCCATGACGTCCGCGCGGGTGAGCACCTTGCGGCCCGACGCCATGAGCTCGGCGACGGTGCGTCCGTCCCTGGCCCCTTCGAGGATGTGCGAGGTGATGAGGGCGACCGACTCGGGGTGGTTCAGCTTCACCCCTCGCGCACGGCGCTTCTCCGCAACGTCGGCTGCCACATGAATGAGCAGTCTTTCCTGCTCGTGCGGGGAGAGTTGCACGCGTCCACCTCACAGTCGTCCGGCCCGGGCCCGCCTGGGCGCAGCGGGCTACAGGTCACGTCAACGCTCCGTCGACCTGTAGACGAGCACCTCGCGGGCAGGGGTTGAACGGTAAGGCGGAATCTTTTCCGTCGCGTTAACTGATCTTTGTATCCCCCATCGACATCAGCGCCCGCAGACCGTCCTCCAGCACATCGACCTGGACATCGCCGAAGAGCGCCTGCTGGGCGATGAAGCCCTGGGCCGTGGCGATGAGCGTGCGGGCCACATGGTCGGCGGGTACGTCGGCGCCCATCAGGCCGTTGTCGCGGTACGCGTCGACGAGCTTCGCCCACACCTGGCGCATCCCGTCGTAGCCCTCCTGCAGGGTCGCGGCGAGCTGTTCGTTGCGCAGCGTCTCGGTCCACACCTGCACGATCAGCCGGGCGAAGGCCTGCCTGTCCCCGCCGGGCACCTGCTCCTCCAGCATCCGGCGCAGCACCCGGCCGAGGAGCACGTCGGGGGTCGGCGGCGGGGTGGTCCGGGCGGCCTCTTCGAAGGCTCCGCGGATCCCCGTGAAGGCTTCCTCGGCGATGGCCGTGATCAGCTCCTCCTTGCTGCGGAAGTAGCGGTAGACGGCGCCGGCCGACAGGTCTGCCTCGCGCAGGATGTCCTGCATCGATGTGGCGTGGAAGCCATTGCGGGCGAAGCAGCGGGCGGCGCCGTCGAGGATCTGGCGGCGGCGGGCGTCGAGGTGTTCCTGGGATACGCGGGCCATGCGTCAAATCTAAAACGAACATTCCTTCTTGACAAGGACGGATCCCGGCGGGACAGTGAGGCCAACCGTAAAAACGAACGATCCTTCTCTTTGAATTGAGGGTCATCATGTCCGCTACGCCCACCCGCCGCATGGTCGCGGTGATGGTGCTGATCCCCGCCGTGGTGGCGCTCGCCCTCTGGGCCTTCGCCTGGCCGGCGGCCCGTACCGCACCCCGCGACCTTCCCATCGGCATCGCAGGACCTGCCGCCGTGACCGCCCAGCTGGAGGAGCGCTTCGAGCAGCGGGAGGGATCCTTCGACGTTCACCGCTACGACGACGAGGCCGCCGCCCGCACCGCGATCGAGGACCGGGTCGTATACGGAGCGGTGGTCGTCACCGAGCGGAGCCCACAGCTGCTGACCGCGTCGGCGGCGAGCCCTGTCGTCGCCCAGCTCCTCAAGGAGGCCGTCACCTCGCAGGCTCCGGCCGGCGCCCCGGTACAGGTGACGGATGTCGTGCCGACATCCGTCGGCGACCCGCGCGGCAGCGCGCTCGGCGCGAGCATCCTGCCGCTGGCGCTGGCAGGCGTCGCGGCCGGCGCGGTCGTCACCCTGCTGCGACTGCGCGGGGCGCGCGCGGCGGCCGCGCTGATCGGCGCCTCGGTCCTGGCCGGCATCACCGCGGCCCTGCTCGCCGACAGCTGGCTCGGCGTGCTCAGCGGCTCCTGGTGGGCCGAGGCGGGAGTGCTCGCTCTGACGGTTCTCGCCACGAGTGCGGGAGTGGCCGGGCTCGGCGCTCTGATCGGCACACCGGGAGTCGCCCTCGGCGGCCTGCTGATGGTGCTGATCGGCAACCCGTTCTCCGGAGCCGCGAGCGCGCCCGAACTGCTGCCGGAACCGGCCGGAACGCTCGGCCAGATGCTGCCGCCGGGCGCGGGCGCTACGCTGCTCCGCTCGGTGGCGTACTTCGACGGCAGCGCCGCGGGGGCGGCCGTCCTCACCCTGTCGCTCTGGGCCACGCTCGGACTGGCCGCGGTGCTGACGGGCGCGCGTCGGGGCGGGCGGCCCGTCGTGGCCGCGGAACGCCGGGAAGCCACCCCCGTACCGGTCGGCTGATCCCTTCAACCGATCTCTTCGACCGATCCCTTCGACCGGCCGCGTGTCCCCGCTGTAGCGGACGGGGGCGCGCGGCCCTTTCTGTGCCCTTTGCGCAGTGGGGCGCGGTGGGGCGCGGTCAGTCGCGCCGGTCGGGGCGGCGGTGCTCGGCCGCCAGACCGAAGCGTCCCCGTTCGCCGGAAGCGGACGCGACCGAGCCGAGCGAGGACACCGAGCTGATCACCTGCTCCTCGGCAGCCTCCTGCTCCTTCTCAAGTCGTTCCAGGTCAGCGGCCGACACCAGCGCCACGAGCGGCTTCCCGTGCCGGGTCACGACGACTCGCTCCCCGCCGTAGACAACGCGGTTGATCAGTTCGGCGAGCTCTGCGCGGGCTTGCGTCACCGGAATCTCGTAGGCCATGCTCCCCATCATAACGGCCTGTACGTCCTGTACATTTTTTACAGAGGCCTCAGCCATGCCTGCGCGAGGAGAGGTACGTCATGAACCGCCCTGCCCGCCCTGCCGCCCGCTACGTCCTGCCCCAGTTCACCGAGCGCACCATCGGCGGATCCCGCACCCTTGATCCGTACTCCAAGCTGCTCGACGAGCGGATCATCTTCCTGGGCACCGTCGTCGACGACACCGCCGCCAACGATGTGATCGCACAGTTCCTGCACCTCGAGTACGCCGCCCCGGACCGGGACATCTCCCTCTACATCAACTCCCCCGGCGGCTCACTGAGCGCCATGTCCGCCATCTACGACACGATGCAGGTGGTCACCTGCGACGTGGAGACGACCTGTCTGGGGCAGGCAGCATCGACCGCCGCCCTGCTGCTCGCCGCCGGCGCCCCCGGCAAGCGGATGGCGCTGCCCGGCGCCCGGATCGTCGTCCAGCAGCCCGCGTTCGAGGAGCCGTTGCAGGGCCAGCCGTCCGATCTGGAGATCCAGGCACAGGAGTTGCTGCGGCTGCGCGCCCAACTCGCCGGGATGCTCGTACGCCACACCGGCCAGAGTCCGGAGCGGATCGCCGCCGACCTGGAGCGCGACAAGATCTTCGCGGCGCAGGACGCCAAGGCCTACGGACTGGTCGACCACGTGATCAAGAACCGCAAGACGTCACTCTCCGCCCCCGGTTCCAGGTGAGCGCCCGATGCCGCTACCCGAACTGCCGCCGCTGCCGGCGCTGACCCGCGCCGAGTGCGAGTTCATCGACAGCTATCTCGAAGTCCTCGATCTGCTGGGACGGATCAATCCGGCCCGCTCAACGCACACCTATGGAGCGCTGCGTGCGGCACAGGCGTTGGTCGGCCGGGCCACCGCGCTCAAGGACGCCCTGACGCTGATGCATATGCGCGGCGAGAGCGAGGTCCATGCGTCGACCCTCGCCGAGGCGCTCAGGGTCCTCGACGGCGAACGCAGGGCGCGCCGGGTGACAATGCCGCCCGCGTCCATGAGTTGACGAATCATCCGCTTCCGTCAACGGCCATTGGGGTACCTGCAGTCGTCCCCCATTCGGTGTAGTTGCGGTCTCCTGAATTACTACGGAGAACTTGCGCACCACGACTACCGATCTGGCGGAATGGGCTGTTCCGCTGCTGGTGCGGGAGTCCTCAGCTGTCCGTGGCCGGGCCCCAAATCAACTCTGTCCACCCGAACAGGTCAGTGGTGTCGAAGCTCACATACCGCCGTTTCGACTCGGAAATCCGGCGTGGTGTGGGTCAAGATCCCTGGGACGACAAGCCCCCGCCATCCCTGGCGGGGCGGTCCGGGCGGACGCCGAGTCCTGCCGCCGCTCCGGATGTCTGGTCGACAGAAGTGCACCGGCAGGAGTGGAGGACCCAAGCAGTACGGGACATCCGGACAGTCCGGTCGTCCCTCGGGGTGAAGCCGCATTTCGCGGCCGGGCATCTTCGTCCGTCCGAACCCGACAGGTCATCCTTCACAGGCGGCTGACGAAGGGTTGCGCATGACTGCGCAGATTCACGTCCCGTTTTTGCTGACCCGGGCAGGCGCCGTATCGGCCCTGACCCTCGCCGCCGTCGGCGGCTCAGTGCTGGTGCCGGGCGCCGCTTCCGAGGCACTCGCGGCTACGGCCCACGCCAACAAGGCACTTCAGGTTGCCTCTTCGAAGAAGGGAGCGCCGTACAAGTACGGCGCGTCGGGTCCATCCCGGTTCGACTGCTCGGGGCTGACGCTCTATTCGTACAAGAAGGCGGGCAAGAAGCTCCCACGCACCGCCCAGCAGCAGTTCAACAAGACCCGCCATGTCTCGGCGTCCTCGCGCCAGCGAGGGGATCTGGTCTTCTTCCACTCCGGCAACAGCGTCTACCACGTGGGTATCTACGCCGGCAGCGGCAAGATCTGGCACTCGCCCAAGACGGGCTCCTGGGTGAAACTCGAGAAGATCTGGACCAAGCGCGTCTGGTACGGCCGGGTGCGCTGACGGCCCCGGTGGCGCACCGGGCACGCTCCCGGTGCGCCACACCGCGTCAGTGCGCCAGCGGCTCGGCCAGCAGGGTCACGCCCAGCGCGGTGAGTGCCCCGCCGGTGACTCCTTCCACGGCGCGGGTGGTGCGCGGCCGCCGCAGCCACGTCCCGAGCCGGTCCACCAGCAGCGCCACCGCCGGGAACCAGAACAGCGCCAGGACGACGACGATCGCGGCAAGCAGCAAGGTGCGCGGCAGCACCGGCGCGCCGTCCGGCACGAACTGCGGTAGCAGGCTGAGGAAGAGGACCGGCGCCTTCGGATTGAGGACGTTGGTGAGGAAGCCCTGCCGCAGACTGCGTCCGACGCCGTCGGCCGCCTCGCCCTCCAGGTCCGGCCCGGCGGGCGCCGGACGCAGCGCGCCGCGCACCGCCCGTACCCCCAGGTAGAGCACATAGGCGCCGCCCACGATCTGCAGCGTGCGGAACAGCACCGGCACCGCGACCAGGACCGCCGCGAGCCCCGCCACCGCGAGCGCGGTGTGCACGAGCAGTCCCCCGGCGACGCCGACGGCGCAGGCCACGCCCGCACGCCGGGAGACGAGGGCGTTGCGTACGACGACGGTGAAGTCCGCGCCCGGCATGGCGACCATGCCCGCGGCGACCCCGGTGAAGGCGACGAGTTGTGCGTCCATGGCAGCCATCCTGGACCGGAGTGGGCCTTAGCGTGTACTTGGAATCTTCTAGGCCTGCCCAAAGCAATGCTTAAGGGGTGCCATGTACGACCCGACACGGCTGGCGGCGCTGGTGGCGGTCGCCGAGGCCGGTTCGATCACCCGGGCCGCAGCCCGTCTGGGCTATACCGCGCCCGCGCTCTCGCAGCAACTTGCCAAGCTGGAGCGCGAGGCGGGGGCGGCGCTGCTGGTGCGCCACCACCGCGGGGCGCGGCTGACGGCCGCGGGCGAGCTGCTGGCGACGCGGGCCCGCCGGGTGCTGGACGAGATGGAGCAGGCGCGGCACGAGCTGGCGCGGCTGGCAGGTCTGTCCGGCGGGCGGCTGCGGGTGGGCACCTTCACGACGGTCGGCATCCATCTGCTGCCGCCGGTGCTGAGCGCGTTTCGCCGTGCGCATCCGGATGTGGAGCTCGCCGTCGCGGAGTACGAACCGCCGGCCGGGGTCCTGGCCGTGGCGGCAGGCGATGTGGATCTGGCGCTGACCCATGCGTACGAACCGGGCGAACCGGCGCCGCTGCCCGCGGGTGTGGTGCTGGATCCACTGCTGGTGGAGGAATTGGTCCTGGTCACGGCGCCCGGCCATGCGCTCGCGGGCGGCTCGGGCCGGCTGCCGGTGGCCCAGCTGGCGGGCCAGCCGCTGATCAGCAGCGCTCCTTCGCATCCGTCGCGCAAGGGGGTGGAGGGGGCCTTGGCGCAGGCGGGGGCGAGCCCCGCCGTGGTCTGCGAGTCGCCGGGCTATGCGCTGGTGTGCGCGCTCGTCAGCGCGGGGCTCGGGGTGGCGGTGGTGCCGGAGATGGTCGCCGCGATGGCCGCGACGCCGCTCGGCGTACGGCAGTTGGAATCGGCGGCGTTCCGGCGGACGATCTCGGTGGCACACCGCGGCGAGGAGTCGGGTCCGGCTGCCGAGTCACTGCGGGCTCTGCTGCGCGGCGCGTTCGGCCGCGCGGGAAACTGACCGCCGGGCCGTGATCAGCTCTGCACCGGTACGGTCCACGGCAGGACGATCCAGACGGTCTTGCCGCCCTCCGGGGTCGGGGTGACCAGGAGCTGTCCGCCGCACTCCGCGGTGAGGCTGCGGATGATGACCATGCCGCGGCCGTTGTCCTGGCGGACGGCGGCGGGCAGCCGCTGCGGCCAGCGGGGGTGACTGTCGGTGACACCGATGCGCAGCTCCTCGTCCCGCTCGAGACGCAGGTCCACGGTAAAAGTGGGCGACTGGCCGAAGGTGTGCTGAACGGCGTTGGTGGCGAGTTCGGAGACGATCAGACGGACGGTGTCGACGGCTTCGGTCTCGACCGGCAGGCCCCATTCGGAGACGACGTCGGTGGCATATCTCCGGGCGGCGGAGACCGAGGCGGGGGCGCTCGGCAGAGTGACGGAGGCTTCCTGATGGTCTGCCATGGCGACGCTGTCCCTTTCCCACCGGGGCCGGGCTCCGACTCGTAGCGGATGAATGCGAGGACGGCCACGGATTGCGCTTCGCGCCAGAGTGCCACCTATCGTGCCGTCAGGGGCGGCGATCCACCAAGATGTGCATATATCTGTCGCCCAAAGCGGTGAACTCTGCTACGCGAGACCGTATTTGGGCGACTCACCCACGATTTGGGCACTGTCGGGAAGGAGCGGGAGATGCGGCACGGCCCCGCGGTGCGCCGTCGCAAACTCGGCGAGGAGCTGCGGAGGCTGCGCCTGGACGCGGGCCTCACCAGCCGGGAGGCCGGGCGGCTGGCGGGCTGGCACCAGTCGAAGGTGAGCCGGATCGAGACCGGCGCCAGCGGGGTCAAGGCGGCCGATGTGACCCTGCTGCTGGAAGTGTACGGCGTCAGTGATCCTCAACTGCGGTCGCTGCTCGAGACCTTGGCGGGCGCGGCGGACGGTGCGGGCGGCGGCTGGTGGCATGCGTTCCGCGGGCTGATCCCGCCCGAGTACCGGGACTTCATCAGTCTGGAGGCCAATGCATGTGCGGCGCGCACGCTGGAGACCTCGGTGGTGCCGGGCCTGTTGCAGACGCCCGACTACGCACGTGGGGTGACCCGCGCGGCGTTGGAGGAGCTGCCTGTGGAGACCGTCAACTCGCTGGTGGAGGTGCGGATCGCCCGCCAGTCGGTGCTGCGCGCGGAGAGGCCGCTGGAGCTGAGCGCGGTGCTCGACGAGGCGGCGCTGCGGCGCGAGGTGGGCGGCTGTCGAGTGATGCGCGAGCAACTGCGGCAGCTGGCTGAGACGGCACAACTGCCCCATGTGCGGCTCCAGGTACTGCCGTTCTCGGTCGGCGGCTACGTAGGGCTCACGGGCCCTTTCGTAATCTTCTCCTTTCCGACCACTTCTGATCTGGACGTGGTTGTTCTCGACCACTTGACGAGTAGCCTCTACCTCGAGCGGAAAGAGGACTTGGAGGTGTACAGCGCCGCCTTCCAAACGATGCAGAAGCGTGCTCTGTCACCAGCGGACTCATTGGATCTCATCGCACGGATCAGTGACGGCGCATAGGAGGCACCCCCCACATGTCCGATCGCCTCGCACAGGACTCACTACGGTGGCGGCGCAGCAGCCGCAGCACAGGAATGAACAACTGCGTCGAGGCGGCCCGGCTGCCCGACGACACGCTCGCGGTAAGGGATTCCAAGAACATCGCGCGGCAGGCCCTGCGTTTCTCGCCGCAGGCCTGGTCCCGCTTTTTGACCGCGGTCCACGAGGAGACCGTCAATTGACCGTCGGTTGACGGTCAATTGACGGGCGCGGTCCCGATGATCGTGGTGATCGCCGCCTCGATCTGCTGAGCCGTCAGATCTGCCCTCGCCGTGAGCCTGATCCGGGAGATGCCGTCCGGCACCGACGGAGGGCGGAAACAACCCACGACGAGCCCGGCGGCGCGGCAGTCCGCGGCCCAGCGCAGCGCGGACTCCGGGGACGGCGCCCGTACGGAGACGACGGCGGCGTCCGGTCGTGCGGCGGTCAGGCCCGCGTCCGTGAGCCGACGGTGCAGGGTCGCGGCGACCGTGCGGGCCCGCTCGGCCAGCGCCGGTTCACGGCCGAGGAGTCGCAGGCTCGCCAGCGCGGCTCCCGCGGCGGCGGGCGCCAGGCCCGTGTCGAAGATGAACGTACGGGCGGTGTTGACCAGGTGGTCGATCACCCGGGCCGGGCCGAGGACCGCTCCGCCCTGGCTGCCCAGGGACTTGGAGAGGGTGAGCGTGGCGACGACGCCTGCGCCGCCCGCGATGCCCGCGGCGTTCAGCGCTCCGCGCCCTCCGTCGCCGAGTACGCCGAGACCGTGCGCGTCGTCGACGAGCAGCGCGGCGCCGTGCTCACTGCACGCCTTGGCGAGGTCCGTCAGCGGAGCGGCGTCGCCGTCCACCGAGAAGACCGAGTCGGTGACCGCGAGGGCGCGCCGCCCGGGGTCCGCGTCGAGCGTCTTGCGTACGGCGTCGACGTCTGCGTGCGGGACGACCGCGGTCTCCGCGCGCGAGAGCCGGCAGCCGTCCACGATCGAGGCGTGGTTGCCAGCGTCGGAAACGATCAGCGAGCCGCGGCCGCTCAGCGCGGTCACGGCGGCGAGGTTCGCGGCATAGCCGGAGGACAGCACCAGAGCTGCCTCGAATCCGCAGAAGGCGGCAAGCTCCCGCTCCAGCTCGGCGTGGAGCGCTGTGCTGCCCGTGACCAGCCGGGAGCCGGTGGCCCCCGCGCCCCAGCGGCGGGCCGCCTCAGCCGCCGCGCTGGTGATCTCCGGACGACGGGTGAGACCCAGGTAGTCGTTGCTGGCGAGATCCAGCAGCTCGGAATCGGCGGTGCGCGGCCGCAGCGTACGCACGAGACCCGCACGCTCACGGCGGCGCGACTCGTCGTCGATCCAGTCGAAAGGATCCTGGGGCATGGTGGTCCGGTCCTTTTGTAGGCAGCGCACAGACCCTAACCGGGCTCACTCGAAGAGCGGATGTGGCCATGCACACACCTCAAACATGCTCTGTTGTGGGGTTCCTCCTTGGCCCCGACGTGTGCCGTACGTCAGGATCTGCGCCATGGACCTGCTGAACACGCTGGTGGAGAAGGGGTTGCGGCGCGAGCTGCCGACCCGTGAAGAAGCGCTCGCCGTGCTGGCGACCTCCGACGACGATCTGCTCGAAGTGGTGGCCGCGGCCGGCAAGGTACGCCGCCAGTGGTTCGGGCGTCGGGTGAAGCTGAACTATCTCGTCAACCTGAAGTCGGGACTGTGCCCCGAGGACTGCTCGTACTGCTCTCAGCGGCTCGGCTCCAAGGCCGAGATCCTCAAGTACACCTGGCTGAAGCCCGACGAGGCCTCGCAGGCAGCCGCGGCGGGGGTGGCGGGCGGCGCCAAGCGGGTCTGCCTGGTGGCCAGCGGCCGCGGCCCGACGGACCGCGACGTCGACCGGGTCTCCAAGACGATCGAGGCGATCAAGGAGCAGAACGAGGGCGTCGAGGTCTGCGCCTGTCTCGGGCTGCTCTCAGGTGGGCAGGCGGAGCGGCTGCGGGCCGCGGGCGCCGACGCGTACAACCACAACCTCAACACGTCCGAGGGAACATACGGGGACATCACCACCACCCACACGTACGCCGATCGGGTGGACACGGTGCACCAGGCGCAGGCCGCGGGTCTCTCCGCCTGCTCCGGGCTGATCGCGGGCATGGGCGAGAGCGACGATGACCTGGTCGATGTCGTCTTCTCGCTGCGCGAGCTGGACCCGGACTCGGTGCCGGTGAACTTCCTGATCCCGTTCGAGGGCACGCCGCTCGCCAAGGAGTGGAACCTCACCCCGCAGCGCGCGCTGCGCATCCTGGCCATGGTCCGGTTCGTCTGCCCGGACGTGGAGGTACGGCTCGCGGGCGGGCGCGAGGTGCATCTGCGCTCGATGCAGCCGCTCGCGCTGCACCTGGCCAACTCGATCTTCCTCGGCGACTACCTCACCAGCGAGGGGCAGGCCGGGCAGACCGACCTCGACATGATCGCGGACGCGGGGTTCGAGGTGGAGGGCGCGGGCACGACGACGCTGCCGGAACACCGTACGGACAGCGCGGCCGGGGGCGGCTGCGGTTCGCACTCCGGCGGGTGCGCGCCATGCGGTGACAGCGAGCCCGCCGCTCAGGTGCCGGCGGCACAGGCGCCGGGCGCCCGTTCGGATCTGGTCGCGGTACGCCGCCGTGGCGCCGGCACCGATCTGGCGCCCAATGCCTGAGTCGGGTCTCGGCCCCGGCGAGCTGCTGGCCCTGGACCGGGCGCATGTCTGGCATCCGTACGGCCCCATGCCCGGGCGCAGTGATCCGCTGATCGTCGAGTCGGCGTCCGGGGTACGGCTGCGGCTGGCCGAACCGGTCCACGGGCAGCGCGAGTTGATCGACGGCATGTCGTCCTGGTGGTCGGCGATCCACGGCTACAACCACCCGGTGCTCAACGAGGCGGCGCACAGCCAGCTGGAGCGGATGAGCCATGTGATGTTCGGCGGGCTCACGCACGAGCCCGCCGTACGGCTGGCGGCCCGGCTGGTCGAGATCACGCCCGAGCCGCTGCGCCATGTCTTCCTCTGCGACTCGGGCTCGGTCTCGGTCGAGGTCGCGGTGAAGATGTGCCTGCAGTACTGGCGCTCGGTGGGGCGGCCGGCCAAGCAGCGCCTGCTGACGTGGCGGGGCGGGTACCACGGGGACACCTGGCAGCCGATGTCGGTGTGCGACCCCGAGGGCGGGATGCACGAGCTGTGGTCGGGGGTGCTGCCGCGCCAGATCTTCGTGGATGCGCCTCCGGTCGCCTTCGAGGAGTCGTACGCACAGCAGCTGCGCGACGCCGTCGCGCGGCACGCGGACGAGCTGGCCGCGGTGATCGTGGAGCCCGTGGTGCAGGGGGCCGGCGGGATGCGGTTCCACTCCCCCGAGTATCTGCGGGTGCTGCGGGCGGCGTGCGACGAGCACGGCGTGCTGCTGATCTTCGACGAGATCGCGACGGGGTTCGGCCGTACGGGCGCGCTGTTCGCGGCTGAGCACGCGGGGGTCTCGCCGGATGTGATGTGCCTGGGCAAAGCGCTGACCGGCGGCTATCTCACCATGGCGGCGACGCTGTGCACCTCGCGGGTGGCGGACGGCATCTCCCAGGGCGAGGTGCCGGTACTGGCGCACGGCCCGACGTTCATGGGCAACCCGCTGGCTTCGGCGGTGGCCTGCGCATCGATCGATCTGCTGCTCGGCCAGGACTGGCAGCAGGAGGTCAAGCGAATCGAGACCGCACTGGCCCAGGAGCTGGCGCCGGCGCGCGGGCTGCCGGGTGTGAAGGACGTACGGGTGCTGGGGGCGATCGGCGTCGTACAGCTGGACCACGAGGTGGACATGGCGGCGGCGACGGAGGCGGCGGTGCGCGAGGGGGTGTGGCTGCGGCCCTTCCGGGACCTGATCTACACCATGCCGCCGTTTGTGTCGGCTGACGAGGACGTGGCCCGGATAGTGCGGGCGGTGTGCGCGTCGGCGGCGTCGGGGTGATCCCCACACAAGGGTACGGATGCGGGACAGGGCAAGGAGCGGGATGAGCGTCGTCGTCGTCAGCGGGACCGGGACCGAGATCGGCAAGACCGTCGTGACCGCGGCCGTCGCCTCGGTCTTCCGGGCGCAGGGGCGGTCCGTCGCCGTCGTCAAACCGGCGCAGACCGGGGTCGCACCCGGTGAGCCGGGGGACGTGGCCGAGGTCGCTCGGCTGGCGGGGGCGGTAACCGGGGTTGAACTCGCCCGGTTTCCCGAGCCGTTGGCCCCTGCGACCGCCGCGCGGAGGGCCGGGATGGCGACGGTGCGGCCGCGGGACGTGGTCGAGGCAGTCGAGAAGCTGGCCGCGGAGCATGACCTCGTGCTGGTCGAGGGGGCCGGGGGGCTGCTCGTGCGGTTCGACGAGGACGGGGGGTCGCTCGCCGATGTCGCCCGGCTGCTGGGCGCGCCCGTGCTGGTCGTCGCACCCGCCGGTCTTGGCACACTCAATGCGGTGGCGCTGACCGCCGAGGCCCTGCGGGCACGGGAGTTGGAGCAGCTCGGCGTGGTGGTCGGGAGCTGGCCCGGCGAACCGGATCTGGCCGCGCGGTGCAATCTCGCGGATCTGCCCGAGGCCGCGGGCGCGCCCCTGCTGGGGGCCGTGCCGGAAGGGGCGGGTGCGCTGGCGCCCGCCGAGTTCCGTGCACGGGCCGGGAGTTGGCTCGCGGGCCGGCTCGGCGGCGAGTGGGACGCCCAGGCGTTCACCGCCGCCGTACGCTGATTCCTCATGCGAGCCCGAATCGACGAGATCGTCTTCGACTGCCACGACCCTGCTCGTCTGGTGCGCTTCTGGGCGTCCCTGCTCGGCGGGGACCCGGTGGACCGCAGCGCCGACTGGTCGTACATCGATCCGCCCGGTTTCGTACGGGTCGCCTTCCAGCGCGTGCCGGAGGGCAAGGCGGCCAAGAACCGGCTCCATCTCGATCTGGACGCGGGCGAGGTGGACGAGGCGGCAGACGAGGCCGTGCGGCTCGGCGCCGCACGGCTCGGCGCGGTCGTCACCAACGATCACGGAAGGTTCCAGGTCCTGACCGATCCCGAGGGGAACGAGTTCTGCTTTGTCGCCGCAGGGGGACAATGACGGTGAGCGCACCGCCGTTCCGAGGAGGCCCGCAATGCCCCTGCGCAGCACCAAAGTGCCCCGGGACGCCGTCCATCACCCGGTGTTCGCCCGCGTCTACGCCAAGGTCAGCGTGGCGGCCGAAACGAACGCGGGTATCGCCGCCTACCGCAAGGAACTGCTGTCCGGGCTGTCCGGCAGGGTGATCGAGATCGGCGCGGGCAACGGTCTGAACTTCGCGCACTACCCGTCGGCCGTCTCCGAGGTCGTGGCGCTCGAACCGGAGCGCAGCCTGCGGCACTTGGCGGCGCAGGCCGCGCGGAACGCCGAGGTCCCGGTGGACGTGGTGCCGGGGGCTGCCGAGGCGCTGCCGGTCAAGAGTGAGGCATTCGACGCGGCCGTGGTGTCACTGGTGCTGTGTTCCGTACGGGATCTGCCGCGGGCGCTCGCCGAGATCAGGCGGGTCCTGCGGCCGGAGGGTGAGCTGCGGTTCTTCGAGCACGGTCTGGCCGAGACCAAGGGCATGGCACGGACCCAGCGTGCCCTGGACCGCACGGTGTGGCCGCTGCTGTTCGGCGGGTGTCACACCGCGCGGGACACCATCGCCGCGATCGAGGCGGCGGGCTTCGAGCTCGGGACGTATCGCAGGCTGCAGGTGCCCGAGAAGGGCATACGGCTGCCTTCGTCCCCCTGTGTGCTGGGCGTGGCGCGGCGGCCCTTCAGCGATACCGCGGGTGCGTGATCACCGGCTCGCGTGTGATCACCGGCTCGCGCGTGATCACTGGCTCCACTGCCGCAGCTCGTCGGCGATGGTTCTGACGTCCGCCTTGCCCTCCTTGACCAGCCGCGCCAGGTCCCGTACCTGCACGGGCGAGGTGACGACTTTCAGTCCGCTGGCCACGAGATAGCCGTACGCGACGGCGGAGGCGAACATCGCGTTGGAGTGCTCGAGCGCGGGCACATGGAGCAGCAGCTGAAGCAGGGACGCGGCGCGGGCATGCGGGTCGCTGTAGACGGGGATGCCGAATATCTCGGCGTCATGACGGCTGACCGCGGCGACGAGCGCGCCCCAGTCGGTGACCTGTGGATCGCCGGGGGTCTTGTGCTCGGCGACCATGAGCAGCCACGCGAGGTCGATCTGAAGAGTCAACGCTTGCCTTCGCGGCCGGTGCCGGTGCTGGTACCCGTACCGGCGCCGGTGCCGAACTCGCCGAACTCCTCCGCGAACACGGATTCGTACTGCTTCATGAAGTCCGACGCCGCCTCCACGAAGGTGCGTCCCACCTCGCCCGCGTCCTGCTTGACGAGCTCTTCGATGTAGCGGTTGACGCTCATCCCGCGCTGCATCGCCCGCTGGCGCGCGGCCTCCGCGGTGGTCTCGTCCACTCTCACGTTCAACTGAGTCTTCGCCACAGGGTAAAGCTAGCGCACAGACGCTAGCATGAGCAACAGGTCCGTCAGGTGCCCCTTACATGAGCCCGGAGGACCGGACCTACGAGGGATACCGACGCACGCACGCCCCGTCTACTCTCGCCACTTGTACGGGAGTCGGAGCGGCCACGACCCGGGAGGCGGCCTTGTCCACACCTGCCACTGCACCCGCCCACGGCCAGGCTTCGGATGTGCCGCTCGCCGCCCGGGCGCGGGCCCTGACCAAGGCGTACGGCAGCGGGGAGACGACCGTACGCGCCCTGGACGCCGTCGACGTCGACATCGCGCGCGGCCGGTTCACCGCGGTCATGGGTCCTTCCGGGTCCGGGAAGTCCACGCTGATGCACTGCCTCGCCGGACTCGACACCGTCTCCGCCGGTCAGGTCTGGCTGGGCGACACGGAGATCACCGGTCTGAAGGACCGCGAACTGACCCGGCTGCGCCGGGACCGGATCGGCTTTATGTTCCAGGCGTTCAACCTGCTGCCCACGCTGACTGCCGCCGAGAACATCACGCTCCCCATGGACATCGCCGGGCGCAAACCCGACAGCGAGTGGGTCGAGCAGGTCATCTACACGCTCGGGCTGCGCGACCGGCTGCGGCACCGGCCCGCCCAGCTCTCCGGCGGGCAGCAGCAGCGGGTGGCCTGCGCGCGGGCGCTGGCCTCCCGCCCCGAGCTGATCTTCGCGGACGAGCCGACCGGCAATCTCGACTCGCGCGCGGGTGCCGAGGTGCTCACCTTCCTGCGCGAAGCCGTCGACCGGCTGGACCAGACGGTGGTGATGGTGACGCACGATCCGGGCGCGGCCGCCTACTCCGACCTGGTGCTGTTCCTGGCGGACGGACGGATCGTCGACGTCATGCAGGACCCGACGGCGGAGGCGGTACTGGAACGCATGCGGCTCTTCTCCGGGGCACAGCCACAGACCCCCGGCTCCGACGCCCTGCGCAAGAGCTGAGGCCACGATGCTGAAAGCGACGCTGCGGAGCTTCTTCGCACACAAGGGCCGACTGCTGCTTTCGGCGCTGGCGGTGCTGCTGTCCGTGGCCTTCGTGAGTGGCAGCCTGATCTTCTCGGACACCGTCTCCCGTACCTTCGACCGGCTCTTCGCCTCCACCTCGGCGGATGTGACGGTCGCGCCGAAGGAGGGCATCGACGAGAGGCTGCCTACCGGAGTCGTACGCACCCTGCCCACCGAACTCGCCGACCGGATCGGCTCGGTCGACGGCGTCAAAGCCACACACATCGACGCAGCGGTGGAGAACATCACCGTCGTCGACGACAAGAACGACCCTGTCGGACCGACGACCGGCGCCCCCACCATCGCCACCAACTGGAATGTCACCGAACGCAGTCCGGTGAAGCTGACCAGCGGGCGCGCGCCGAGCGGGCCGGGCGAGGCGCTGCTCGACAAGGACACCGCCGACAAGAAGAAGGTGGACATCGGGGACACGCTCACCGTCCTCGCGCAGCCCGGCTCGTTCAAGGTCGAGGTCGTCGGTATCGCGACCTTCACCACCACCAACCCGGGCGCCGCGCTGGTCTTCCTGGACACTCCGACGGCCCAGACCAAGCTGCTTGGCAGGCCAGGGGTGGCCACCTCGATCTCGGTGGACGCCGCGGACACGGTCGGCGACGCGACGCTCAAGCAGCGGATCGCGGCCGAACTGGGTGATGCGTACGACCTCAGGACCGCCGACGAGCAGGCCGAGTCGGCCGCCGCCCAGCTGGGCGGCTTCCTCGATGTCATCAAGTGGGTGATGCTCGGCTTCGCGGGTGTCGCCGTGCTGGTCGGCATCTTCCTGATCGTCAACACCTTCTCGATGCTGATCGCCCAGCGCACCCGCGAGCTGGGGCTGCTGCGGGCGCTCGGCGCGGACCGCCGCCAGGTGCGCCGCTCCGTGCTCACCGAAGCGGTGCTGCTGGGGCTTGTCGGCTCGACGCTCGGCCTTGCCGCCGGGATCGGGCTCGCGGCCGGGCTGATCGAGCTGATGGGTCTGCTCGGCATGAACCTGAGCGCCGCCGAGATGGTGGTGGGTGTGGCGACACCGGTTTCCGCGTACGCGGTCGGCCTCGGCGTCACCTTCGTGGCCGCCTATCTGCCGGCCCGGCGGGCGGCCAGGGTCTCCCCCATGGCAGCGCTCGCAGATGCCGAAGTCGCGGGTGTGGGACGGCCGTTGAAGATCCGGGCGATCGCCGGGACCGTGGTCGGCGCGGCGGGAGCGGCAGCGCTGGCCGGCTGTGTGGTGAGCGAGAAGACCGCGACCGCGTCTTCCCTGCTCGGCCTTGGCGTGGTGCTGACGCTGATCGCGACTGTGGTGGCGGGGCCGCTACTGGTGCGGCCGGTGATCCGGGTGCTGGGCGGGGCGTTCCCCAAGGTGTTCGGCTCGGTCGGCCGGATGAGCCAGCGCAACGCGCTGCGTAATCCGCGGCGCACGGGCGCCACCGCGGCCGCGCTGATGGTGGGCCTGGCGCTGGTGGGCGGGCTCTCCATCGCCAGCGCCTCGATGACCCAGTCCTTCGACGACCAGATCGACAAGACGCTGGGTGCGGACTTCGTCGTTCAGAACAGCAACTTCATGCCGTTCCCGCAAGAGATCACCGAAAAGGTGAAGGGGGTCGACAGCGCGGGCACCGTCGTACGGCAGCGCTTCGCGCCGCTCGCGCTGAGCCTGCCGGACGGGAAGCGGGTGGAGTCGACGGCTTCCGGCTACGACCCGCAGCTCGACGAGGCCGCCCACATCACCTATGCGAGCGGGGACACCGCGGCCGCCCTCGCGCCGGACAGCATCGCCATGGACCGTAAGTACGCCACCGAACACAAGGTGCGCATCGGGTCGGTCCTGCCGGCCGAGTTCGCGGGCGGACAGCGCGCGAGACTGACGGTGGGGGCGCTCACGGACATGGACCAGAGCGGCGGACCCGGGATGGAGGGCGGCCTGTTCATGGGGCTCGCCACCGCCGAGAAGTATCTGCCGGGCGGGCAGGAGGCCGCGCTCTACGTCAACGCCAAGAGCGGCAGCGACGCCCAGGAGCTGCGCAAGGGCCTGGAGACGGCCCTCGATCCGTATCCGCAGGTGCAGGTCAGGGATCAGGCCGACTACAAGGAGCTGATCCGCCAGCAGATCGCCGTGATGCTCTACCTGGTGTACGCGCTGCTGGGGCTGGCGATCGTCATCGCCGTGCTGGGCGTGGTCAACACCCTTGCGCTGTCGGTGGTGGAGCGGACCCGGGAGATCGGGCTGCTGCGCGCGATCGGTCTCTCCCGCGTCCAGCTGCGGCGCATGATCCGGCTGGAATCGGTCGTGATCGCGGTCTTCGGGGCGCTGCTGGGGCTCGCGTTGGGCATGGTGTGGGGGGTGGCGGTGCAGCAGGTGCTGGCGCTGGAGGGACTGACGGCGTTCGCCGTGCCGTGGGGCACGGTCGTCGCGGTCGTGGTGGGCTCGGTGGTCGTGGGGCTCGCGGCGGCGGTGCTTCCGGCGCTGCGAGCCTCGCGGATGAATGTGCTGGCCGCCATCGCGCACGAGTAGTCGGCCCGGTGATCGGGGAGAGTCGGCCAGTGATCCAGGAGCTGCGCGTCCGGCCGGAAGCCGCACGCCCGCGGCCCGTGTCGAACCCAGAAAGTCGGTGGCGCGGCCGTTCCCCCGCGTGCTTGGCTGCCGTCCGTGATCGACCTGCAAATACGCGCCGCCGGGGCCGACGAGGCCGAGACCGTCCTCAGCTTCTGGAAGGAAGCGGCGGAGGGCACGAGCATCACGGACGACGTGGACGGGGTCACCCGTCTTATCGCGCGCGATCCCGAGGCGCTGATCCTCGCCGAGTCCGAGGGCCGGGTGGTGGGCTCGGTGATCGCCGGGTACGACGGGTGGCGCTGCTCGCTGTACCGGCTTGCCGTGCTGCCGTCCCACCGTCGGCAGGGGATCGCTTCGGCGCTGCTGGCGGCGGCCCAGAGGCGCTTCCTGACTGTGGGCGGCAGGCGCGGCGACGCCATGGTCCTGGAGGCCAATGAGCGGGCCCGGCGGGCGTGGGCCGCCGCCGGGTACCAGCGCGAGGACCACTGGCGCCGCTGGGTGAAGCCGTTCGTCTAGGTGCCGCCGTCGCATCGGACACTTTGCAGGTCCTTTACCATGGGCAGACCATCCTCTCCGTACGAAAGGTGTGAGCGTCCGCCCATGGGCGAGCCTCCCAGTAGCCGACATAGAGCATTCCTCCAGTCCCTGCCCGATCATGGGACGGAGGTGAACCGATGACCGAAGTGCTCTTGCTCATCGTGGCGGTGCTGCTCTCGGTCGCGTGCGGCGCCTTCGTCGCCGCGGAGTTCTCCCTCACCACGGTCGAGCGCGGCGACCTCGAGCGTGCCGCCGAGCGCGGCGAGCGCGGTGCGGCCGGCGCCCTCAAGGCCGCACGGAGCCTCACCTTCCAGCTCTCCGGCGCCCAGCTCGGCATCACCGTCACCAACCTGATCGTCGGCATGCTCGCCGAGCCGTCCATCGCCAAGCTGATCCGCGGCCCGCTCGAGGCCCTCGGCGTTTCCCCCTCGGTGGCCTCATCCACTGCCCTGGTCATCGGCACCGGGCTGTCCACCATCGTGCTGATGGTCGTCGGCGAGCTGGTCCCGAAGAACTGGGCGATCTCCTCCCCGCTGGCCGTGGCGAAGGTGGTGGCGCCACCGCAGCGGATCTTCACCGCCGCCTTCAAGCCCTTCATCAGCCACCTCAACAACACGGCCAACCGCATCCTGCGCCGGCTCGGCATGGAGCCGACCGAGGAGCTGGCCTCCGCGCGCAGCCCGAAGGAACTGGTCGCGCTGGCCCGCCACTCCGCGAAGGAGGGCGCGTTGGAGGCGGACACCGCCGAGCTGTTCGTACGCACCCTCAATCTGGCCGAGCTGACCGCGGAGAATGTGATGACCCCGAGGGTCCAGGTCACCGCCCTGGAGGTGCAGGCCACCGCCGAGGACGTAGCCAACGCCACGCGCGCGACCGGCCTGTCCCGCTTCCCCGTCTACCGGGGCAGCCTCGACACCGTCGTCGGGATCGCGCACATCAAGGACGTGCTGGCCGTCCCGGCCGAGCGACGGCCCCGGCACCCGGTCTCCGAGCTGCTGCGCGAGCCGCTGCTCGTGCCCGAGACACTGACCGTGGACCGGCTCCTGGACCGACTGTCCGGCAAGAACACGATGGCCGTCGTCATCGACGAGTACGGCGGCACGGCCGGCGTGGTCACGCTGGAGGACATCGTGGAGGAGGTCGTCGGCGAGGTGCGCGACGAGCACGATCCGCACGAGACGCCGGACCTGGCGCCGGCCGGCGAGGACGCGGACGGACGCACCCTGTGGTCGGCGGACGGCGCCGCCCGCACCGACCAACTTGAGCGGGTCGGGCTGCGGGTGCCGGAAGGCCCGTACGAAACACTCGCCGGACTCATCGCCACCGAGCTGGGGCGCATCCCCACAGAGGGCGACCGGATCGAGCTGGCGGACTGGCAGCTCGATGTAGTGGACGCCTCCGGACGGCGTGCGGCGCGGGTGCTGATGCATGCCCCGCTCCCCTCGGCCGACGACGCCGAGGAGGCCCGACGATGATCGTGATTCAGCTCCTCATCGGTTTTCTGACCCTGGTGGTCAACGCCTTCTTCGTCGGCGCGGAGTTCGCCCTGATCTCCGTACGCCGCAGCCAGATCGAGCCGGAGGCGGAGGCCGGGAACCGGCGGGCGCGCAGCGTCCTGTGGGGCCTTGAACATGTCTCGGCGCTGCTGGCCGCGGCCCAGCTCGGCATCACGCTGTGCACCCTGGTGCTCGGCATCGTCGCCGAGCCCGCCATCGCGCATCTGCTGGAGCCCGTTTTCGACGCGGTGGGCGTGCCGCACGGCCTGGTGCACCCGATCTCCTTCGTGATCGCGCTGGCGGCGGCGACATATCTGCACATGCTGCTCGGCGAGATGGTGCCGAAGAACATCGCGCTGGCCGAGCCCACGCGGACCGCGCTGCTGCTCGGACCGCCGCTGGTCACGCTGGCCCGGGCGCTGCGCCCGGTGATCTTCACCGTGAACGCCTTCGCCAACGGGCTGCTGAAGCTGCTGCGGGTGGAGACGAAGGACGAGGTGTCGGCGACCTTCTCGGACGACGAACTGGCGCGGCTGGTGCGGGACGCGGACGATGCCGGGCTGCTCGACGGCCGGTCTGCCGAGCGGTTGCGCGACGCGCTGGAGCTGGGGCGCCGGCCGGTGCAGGATGTGGTGATGCCGATCGAGCGGGTGGTGTACGCACGGGCGGGGACCACGCCCGAGCAGCTGGAGCAGCTGGCAGCCGAGTCAGGGTTCTCCCGCTTCCCGGTTCTCGACGCGGGCCGCCGGATCCTCGGCTATCTCCATGTGAAGGACGCGCTGGACGCGACTCCGCGCGATGTGCCGTTCCCGGTCTCGGCGATGCGCCCGATCGCCCGGGTGCGGGCGACCACGCCGCTCGACGATGTGCTGACCGCGATGCGGCGCAGCCGTACGCATCTGGCGGCGGTGGTCGACGAGGACGGCACGCCGGTGGGACTCGTGACGATGGAGGACGTGCTGCGCGAGCTGGTGGGCATGCCCGGCTAACTCACCTCACTGGTGACGGCCCGTTCCGTGGTCTCGGTGATACCCGGTCCTGGCCGTCCGGCCTTGGCCGCGCCTATCGCGGTGAGGACGGCGAGGAGGGTGGCCAGGCCGGCGGTGGCGAGCGCGGCCTGCCAGTCGACGTCGAAGAGGTTTGTCGCACCGGCCGTCAGGACGGCGACGAGCGACTGCGCAAAGGTGCGCACGGCGCGCTCCGCGGTGGCTTTCCAGAAGTCTGTGGTGAACATGCTCTGGACATACTGCGGAACGCGCCGTGCCGACAGCCCTCGCGGCAGACCCGCCTGCCCGATTACAGCGCGGTCGCCGCCAGCCAGGCGTCGAGAATCGCGCGGTCGCCGCAGATGCCGAAGCGCGCGTCGTCCGCCCTCAGGCGTCCGTAGACAAGCAGCAGCAGATCGCCCGCCGTGGCCTTGACGCCCGCGGCGGCCGCCCCATCGCTCTTCGTCCAGGCGAAGCCACCACCGCCGAAACCGATCGTCCAGGCTGCGCCGGTGTCCGTGGCGGTCAGCCTGACCGAGCCGTTCGCGAGCGCGGCGACCGGCTCGGCGATCCAGGAGTAGTGCGGCAGGTGCTCCAGGAACTCCTCGATGCCGTCGGCCGCCGTGCCCGCCGCTATTCGCGGTTCGATGCCCAGGGCGAGTTCCGCGTCGGCGAGATGAACGACGGCCTCGAACAGCAGCCTGCGCGGGAAGAAGCGCACCCGCTGGTCGGCGCCGTGGGTCCATATCGGCGTCTCCGGGTCGACGCCGCGCAGCGTGCGCAGCGTGACCTCGGCGCTGCCGGCCAGCCACTGCGGATACGCCGCCGGGTCCTCGGGCAGGTCGAGAGGGACGTCCCGTGACCAGACGCGCTCGGCGGCCCGGGTCCGTACGAGATGTTCCATCCAGCGATGCGTCGTGCCGTGGTGCTTGACGAGGTCGGCGAAGGTCCAGCCGGGGCAGCTCGGCACGGGCGTGGCGGGGTCCACGTCCCGTACGGTCTCGACAAACCGGCGCTCCAGCTGCTCGATGGCGTCGCAGTACAGCTCGTGCTGGTCGTCGTCGAGGCCGAACTCCTCGGGGATCCGGAGCAGATCGTCCCGCCAGGCTCCGTCGGGCCGGCTCGCGGCGGCCCGGCGCAGCAGTAGAGACAGAGCCCGGCGGTCGGCGGGCGACAGCCGATCGAGCAGATAGCCGGTCGTCTCCAGCCATTTCACCGCGGTGTCGGGGTCGAGCACGTCGTCGTCACAGGTGTCGATCGAGGTCACTAGATCGGCCAGCGCCTCGGCCAGCGCGTTCAGCAGCGCGTCACTCACAGGGCTCCCTCCCGGTACGGAACCGACGGACCTTACCGCGCGGTAGGATCACTCCGCCATGGAGATGAATGCCCCTTACACCAGTTTTGTCGCGGTCGGCGATTCCTTTACCGAAGGAATGTCCGACCTGTTGCCCGACGGTTCGTACCGCGGCTGGGCGGATCTGCTCGCGGGCCGGCTGGCCGCTCGCACGCCGGGCTTCCGGTACGCGAATCTCGCCGTGCGCGGAAAGCTCATCGGGCAGATCGTCGACGAGCAGGTGGACGTGGCGGCCGCCATGCAGGCGGACGTGGTCACGCTGGTGGGCGGGCTCAATGACACGCTGCGGCCCAAGTGCGACATGGGGCGGGTGCGCGGGCTCCTGGAGGAGGCCGTGGAGAAGCTGACGCCGTCCTGCGGTCAGCTGGTGCTGATGCGCAGCCCGGGCCGCAACGGTCCGGTGATGGAACGCTTCCGCCCCCGCATGGAGGAGCTGCTCAGTTACATCGACGAACTGGCGGCCCGGCACGGTGCCCTGGTGGTGGATCTGTACGGGTCCCAAGTCCTCGGCGACCAGCGCATGTGGGACGTCGACCGGCTGCATCTGACGGCCGAGGGGCACCGGCGGGTCGCCGAGGCCGTCTGGCAGACGCTGGGACTGGACTCGGAGCACGACTGGCAGACACTTCTGCCGTCGGCGGCACGGACCGGTTGGGCGGCGCGACGGGCCGGCGATCTGCGGTTCGCGCGGCAGCATCTGGGGCCGTGGATCGCGCGGCGGCTGACGGGGCGCTCATCCGGGGACGGGTTGAAGCCATTGTCAACCCCACATTGGGACATTGCGGTTTGTAATACGCATTGCGCCAATATCGATTGTTACGGGGCATGGTCGGCCCTGTGGCCAGACGCGCCGCTGGGAGCAACTCCCCACACACATAGGGCAGTTGGGGCCGACAAGCCATGCGCCCTCTGTGCGGACGCAGGCACGTAGCGGCGGCTGCGCCCCTGCGAGGCTGCACCGGTCGCCCCGCACCAGGGGCACGCTGCCAACCCTGTACGCGGCAGCACAGCAGTGCGCCCCTGGTGCCGTGGGTAGGCAGACACCAGGGGCGCGGGGAGCTGTCCGACGCTTGCACGGGGGGTGCGTCGGACAGCGGCTCTAGGGGCTCAACTCCGTTGCATCTGAGGGGAGTTGGCGCAACGCGGGCACTGGCACGGTGGCCATGCGCAGCCAGACGGAATGACCTTGATGGTCTCCACTGTGTGCGGCTCGATCACCACGGTTCGCGTTCCGTCCGCAGCGCGACGGTAAACGGCCAGGGTCATGGTCATGAGTCGCCCCTCGCGTTCGCGTGAGCCTCGCGCCACGCGATGCGCAGGGTTACCGCTGTCAGGCAGTCGATGCCCTCTGCTCGGCACGTCGCACACTGCGCAGCGTGGGCGATGAATGCTCGATAAGACTTCTGCACCCGCGCTTCCGCATCGCTCATGTGAACGCTCTGCAGGTATCCGGGGCCGCTACCACTGTCCCGCCACACTTCCGTATTCTTGACCATGTCGTCTCGCCTCGATCGAGTCGGCAAGCCCCAACATCGTTCAGGCGGTGTTGGGGCACTTGCGTCTGACCACGCTTCCGCGGCACGCAGTTGCTGCACAGCGGCCCCGTGTAGTCCCGATGTGGGCCACACTGAGGGCATGCGCGGAGAGAACGTGGCCCACATGATCCGGCGATTGCGGCAGGCAAAGCGTTGGAGCCAACAACGCCTTGCAACGGAAACGTGCCGTGCCGCCGGCCTGCCGCTCGACTCACTGACGCGCCAAGACATCTACCGGTACGAGGCGGGGAAACGCACCCCCCGCGATTGGCTGCCCGCGCTCGCCATAGCACTGGACGTGTCACGGGAAGAGCTTGAGCAAGCCTCTGCCCCGCAATCCGCTGCACCGGTGACCGTTGCCGATTTCCTGCCCGCAGGCGACCCGTTGGCACCGCTGAGAGCGAGGCAGGGGAAACGCGTCGGCATGGGTGACGTAACCGATTTGGCGGGGCGGGTGCACGGGCTACGCCTAGCTGACGATGTGTTAGCGGGCGGCGACCTGATCCGCCCAGCATTGCGGGAACTCAAGTCAGCTATAAAGCTGTACCGCGAGGGAAGCCACACAGACGACATTGGCCGCGCACTACTTTCACAGATTGGTGAGCTAAGTCAGATCGTTGGTTGGGTCGCGTCGGATGCTGGTCGCCACGATGAAGCGGAGCGTATTTACCGCATCGGAATGAGCGCAGCCAAACAGGCCAATGACTCAACGCTAGTCGGCAATCTTGCCGGATCCCTCGCGTACATGTGGAGCAACAACGGCCAGACTGAACAAGGTGTGTTGCTCGCCAAAGCAGCGCTGGACGATGCGGGAGCCGACGCGCCACCCAAAGCGCGCGCCCTGTATTTGGATCGCGTCGCATGGGCACACACGAAAGCCAACGACGCACAGCCTGCGATGCGCGCGTTGGCGGAAGCATCCGATGCGCTCGCCCAGGATCAAGGCGACGAAACCCCGTACCTCTATTGGGTGGATCGCGGAGAACTTCAAGTCATGGAATCGCGCGTCTACACAGAGCTGCGGCGACCGCTGCGCGCCGTGCCGATACTGCAACGCGTGCTAGGCGAATACGATGCTACGCGAACGCGTGAGCTTGCCCTGTATTCCTCATGGCTCGCCATCGCATATGCGGACGCCAACGAACCTGAGGAATCGGCAGCGGTCGCTAAGCGTGTCATAGCGTTGTCTGCCGACATTGCTTCGGAGCGCACAGCGGAGCGTGTCAAGGTAATCATTGAGCGGCTACAGGAATACAGCGACGTGCCAGAGGTACGCGAGGTATTGGAAAGCGCAGCATAGGGCCGAGCGTCGGCATTGCTTTACATAGAGTCGAGTAGGCCGCGCGCTGCGTTTGCCCTAACCTCTGCGATACGCGATTCACCCCAACTCGCCCAGCCGATTAGGTGTCCCGGATTCAGGATCGTTCCGTGGATCGCTCCGGATATCTCAACGCCACCATCAAGTATTCGGGCGACACAAAAGGCGGTATGTATCAGGTCGGCCACCGCGCCGTCCGGCTCGAATTGCCAATTGGCGCAGCGTGCCAGGATGTAATCCTCCCACGATTGCCCGCTCGCCCGTTGGGACTGCATAGCGTCGCGCTCGCGCTCTGCCTTGATGACTTCGCAATTGGTCGTGCAAAGGGAGTGGTCCCCGCGGCCATGGTACTTAGCACGTATTGCCATTGCATTAGGAGTGTGGTTTGGCATGGTCGCTCCCCTCGAAGGGCGGCTAGATGTAGGGAGAAAAGCGGAACTGCTGGGGGCGGGGTCAACCATCGATCTTGACCAGTCGACCCCCCTCCCCCCTACCCATTCCAAATCGGATACCTGTAAGTGGAGATGATGTCTCCACTCGATCTCCCCTAGCCGCTGCCTTGACGCGATGCGTTTCCGTGCCATTGCTGCGGCGGTGCTGGCCGGCAGCGCACGCAGATGCAGTGCGCCATATCCTCGCGGTAGTTATGCAGCAGCCATTCGTGCAAAGCATCCAATAGCTTGAGTGAGATGCATTGGTTCGCCATCATGCGTTGCAACACATCGGACAACAATGGCGTATCGTCGTCGGCCAGTGCTGCCGTTGGTATCTCGAAACTCTTACGCCACGATGCATTGAAGCGGCGACCGCGATGAATGTACGACGCTGACACAGTAAGCCTCATGGGGTGTTACTCCGTTCGCTATTCCTTTCTCATCACGCGTACGCAATGGGTAAGGGTGTGATGGGTTGTGCACGCTGTGCCGCACACGTTAGGCGGGCGCGAGGTAGCCTTACGGCTACTGCATATGGGTACGCGTCGGTGCGGTGATTCAGTCCGCACCCGACGCGTACACGCGCCCGCAATAGGAATGCCCCCGATGCCCAATCCAAGGCACCCCTACCGCGGCAACGCCCCCCGGTTCATGCATAACCGGGAGTCTATTGGTTAGGCAGTGGTCGGAACGTCAAGCATCCGGAACGCGCCATCCACTACAACGTCTGCACCAGTGCGCATTGTCAGGAAGAAATGCCGCTGTCCAGTCGGGCGACGGTTAGCGCCAACATCGGGGATGATTTCAACGGTGGCACCGATGCGGTCAACAATGACGTAATTGCGGAAGTCACCATAGAGCATCACATAGTTATTCTGAGTAGCGGCAGCGTTAATAACGCCATCCATGTTGCTGTTCTCATGCATCGGCTTGCCGAGCAGGAACGGCGGATTACCCGCAAGCTCCGGGAACTTGATAGCGCCCGCACCGGACTCAAATTGACGGAACGTGTTGATAGTGGCGATGTTGGCATTCCATCGAGCGTTGGCGCTGAACCTAGCAGGCAGAGCGTTCTGAAGCGTGAAAGCGTCAGCCGCAATGAGAGCTTCCGTGCCGCCCGAGTTGATTTCACTGGCAGTTCCGGCAAGAGCGGTAACAACACCGGTAGGCTGACCAACTCCGGTACCAGTCGTGAATGCCGTTGCATGCAGATTGTCAACGGCATCCATTGCCACCATACGAACCTGATTCACGAAATCAATCGCATCCATTCCCACTTCATAGGAATAGATCACGTCACAGTCGGCCATGTAAACGGGGATGTCAGCATTCGCGGTGAGCGGTGAACCGTCCGCAGCTTCAGCCGCTTCAGCCTTCCATTCGGCAGTGGCTCCAGCACTTGTCACGCCGCGCCACTTATCGGCGCTGGTCTGGACGACACGGGAAATCTGGCGGAGAGGATTATTCGAACCGGCCGACGTCAGGTTAATAGAAGGATCGAGAACAAGCGGCACCATTTCAAGGCCATGCGTTGCCGTAATGGCCATAGCGGCCTTGACCTCATGGACGCGCCGGTACGCGTCGGCTTCCTTTGCCGTCCAGAGCATGTGACCCATGGTCGGATCCTGCAAACGCTTCATAAAGGCAGAAAGATATTCAGGACTCCCGGTTGAAGCGGCCCATTTCTGTGAAACGGTTTGCTCTTCAGCGCTGCCCTGACGCATCAGGTTTTCGACGCGTTCGGCCGCGTAATCGCCCAGGATGCCAGACTTGACGTGCTGGTCAATCTGACGCATCGCAATGGACTTGAGGCCACTGCCGCCACCGCTACCGTTGAAGCTTCCGCCCTCGAAATGACCAGCGCCGCTACCGGTCGCAATGTCCTTCACATTCTGCAATGCCGCAATCTCATCATTGAGCTCGCGGATACGAGCGGCCTTGTCGCTCATCGTCTTAAGCTCAACACCCTTTGCGTCAAACACTTTTACATTGTCGATGTTGTTGGCATCGGGGCCGGCCTCTTTGAAGATCCGCTGCACTTCATCCCTCTTGGCCTTGAGGGCAGGAAAATCAACTTCGTTCGGCATTTTCGTCTTCCATTTCCCGAATCACGCGAGCCTCATTCAGCAACTCACCTTGTTCCGACCAGAGTCGGTACGAGGGGTCATTGCGAAGCTTGCGTTCCATCGCTTCGATTTTGATTGCCAAATAGATGCCAAGACTGTCTTTACGGTGGAGTTGGCACCACTCGTAGAACTCACCCATATCGACCAGATGTTGTTTTACAGTCTCAGGATCGAGTTTCAGTGCCTCTTGGATGAAAGGACTGTCAACGATTTCGACATACTCGGACACTGCGTTCTCCACCACATCAGTCTTTGTGACGTCCAGTGCTTCGGACGCCGTGTCAATATTCCTTTGCGTTTCAGGCGAGAGCCTGAAGTGTGCCGACTTCTTAGCCATTGCTTGCGTCCATTCATGAATGGGCTTCCCGCTCCATGAAACGGGATGCATTTGGTTTTGTATTTCCTTTGCTCTGCTATGCGTAGCGATCTTGCTTCGCTGTGCGCCGCGTCGTACCCCTCACGTTCCACCCCTATTAAGAGGGGGTGGAAAGCGTGAGGGTAGGGCGTGAGGGGGCGTGAGAGTGGACCGTGAGGCCAGGACCTGGACGTTTCCTCAAACCGTGAGGGTCCGTGAGCAAACCCTCACGAATGGCACCGTGAGGGTTTTCGTGAGGGTCTCAGCCCCCTGGGCGGACACTGGTCGGCCAGTAGACAGCGGGGTTCCCATGCCCTACCGGCTCCACCTTTGTTGCAATGCCTTTCGATACAAGCGCTTCAAGCTTGCGCCGCATCTTTTCTCTCTCGGCATTTGTGGGCTTTCTCGTTTGAAATATGCGCTCCGCTGCCATCAATGCTGTGAGGCCACCGGGTGTGTGCAACATTTCCTCTAGACTCTTGCCGTTTTGATGAACACTGGACGTACCAGTCTTTGCGTCATGCTCAACATCGAACGGCCCAACTTCATTCATTGGCTGTTTAAGGTGACGCAACTTAACAATCGGGTCTCCAGGCTCGCCATCCAACATGATGACTGAGCCGGAACCGGCTGCAATCCAACGCGACCCGTAAAGAGCCTCAAGACTGTTGGGCTTACCGCCATTCGCGTTCTGCTTTTTAGGGTGATGCAGCTCAATAATCTCGATGCCGTTTGCGATAGCCAGTTGGCGAGCCCTGTTGTACGCCGTGCCAGTTTCATCATCGGAGATTCCGAGAGCGACATCTTTAAGGCTGTCGATGATTACCGTGTCTGCGTCGTACGCCTCGCACATGCGCAATAGCGTATCCGTACGCTTAGCGAAATCGTACGGCGGCGGCCCTTTCCACACAGTGAGACGCTCACGCAAAGTACCCGCGTCTTGTTCACTGAATTGCCTTCCGAGTGATCGAGCCGCTTGCTTGGGACGGTCGCAAGCCAGATAGAGGCATCGCCTTTCCCCAGCACGTACAGGGTATGCCAACACGTAGTCTGACAGTCCTAGTCTCGCTTTGAGCAATTGTCCGGCCAGTGTCGTTTTACCGGTGCCATCCGTTCCGCAGATGATTAGCGATTCACCCTCAGACCAAATGATTTCCTCGCCCCTCCCCCACACTGGGCGCACAGTTTCCGATGCGCCAAATATGAAGTCGGCACCATCGGTTGCCCGAGTGAGTGTTAGAGGCTTCTCTGCCTCTATCTGCTCAATACGTTCTTTGGCATTTTGGTCGGCGAGTCTGGTGAGCGTGCGCACTTCTGTTAGTGCGTCTAGCTTTTCGTGTCGAATCCATTGATCTACAGCGTCCCTAACGGGATGCGCTTCCTCACCGGTCGGCACGTCCGGCGCGGGGCCGGCGCTCACGAACTGTGTTTGCCAATCCGGCGCGTTTCCATTAGCTTGACTCATGTGCATCCTTGCTCGCCCCCGGACCCGTCATCCGGGGGCATTCTTTTGCCTCCGATGCCGTGGACCTGCATTTGCACGATGTTCCCCATTGACAAGGACGGGTCGCCCTCCCCCCGCTCTATCCCGGGGGCCTATGCTACGAATGTAGACACACTGTGAGCAGAAAGGCAAGCGCCCCCCATGGCGAGTGCATTCCCGCAGGTCAGCGACTTATGAATTAGCCTTTGAATTACGTGACATAGCGAAGCAAAAAGCGTCCCGACCGTATGGCGATCGGGACGCTTTGGTTCAACTCAGTCTCAAAAGGTTGCGCAGCTTTGCAATGTCTTCAGCATTAGGTGCAGGACGAGAATTCACATAGTCAACAATAGATTGAGCAGTAGTTAGGTTGTGGAGTTCTCTCCTCGCTTCATCCGCTTCAGCTGGTCGGTTCCATCGTTCATTTACCGCTATCCGTGAGCGAAGCTCCGTCGCAGTCGCCATCGTTGATTGCCTGTATCCATCCCTCTCCCTTTGATCGATCCCGGATGCGGGTAGCATCCGCATTGAGCATGCGCACGGTCTCAACGATCCGTCAAGCCCTGCGCAGGTCACGGTAGTTCAGTGAGTCATTCCGAATTTCATTGCGTAAATCAATAATGGGTTTTTTGTTTTACGACGCGTAATGGTTTTTTACGAAACGTAATAGATCCGATCAGGGTTGGCCCTGGTCAGCCTGCCCCTTGCCTCGCCGGTGGTCCGGCCGGAGCCCTGCCGACGCGTGGCCAGGGGCGTGCCACAGGGCCTCCCACCGCCTCGCGGTCGCCCCTGCCCAGGTGCCTCGCTGGCGCGCCCGCAGGCAGGCGCAGGAGGTCGCGCCCGGTAGGCTCGGGCACAGCAGAGGGCCCGCAGCCACCTCAATTGGCTACGGGCCCTTTGTGCCGTTACTACACGGTGTGCCACGCGATGCGTTGTTCCGCGGGTGCCTTGCCTAGCGGTACGTCCAATGGTGCGCGCATCAGGCTTACCTCGCCCAGTAGTTCGGGAACGAGAACGGTGCGAGCGATTTCACGCCTTGCTGAGATCGGCGCTGCTTTCCATGCTTTCTCAACTGACTCCGCAGCGCCCAGGATTGATGCGAGGGATGGCGGCAGCGTCATGTCCAACTCTCGCCGCTCTAGCCCATCGATTTCGTTGTTCAGTGTCAGGATTGCTTCATCCTGCGCGAGCAATCCTTGCGCCGTCTTGGGCACGACGTTCGCCATCAAGTCGCGTTCAGCGCGCTTCGCTGAGAGTTCGGCCCTGATCTTCCTTACTGACGCGTCGTCCGCTGAGCGCGCGGTGAGCTTTTCGTACACATCGGGTCGCGATAGGTAGGACAGCATTGCAGGGATGACAACCCCGTCCACTTCATCGCGCGCCATGAATACGTGACTCTTCCGGCAGATATACGACTCCCGCTTTGACTTGAGGTGAGCGCGCGTGATGGTGAGCGGTTCGCCGCACACATTGCACTTAAGCGTCATGGTGAGTTCGTACTTAGGTTCACCGTTGGCGGTGTTCCTGCGCGACGGATCATTAATGATCCGCTGGACGTTATAGAACCGCTCAGGCGGAACGATCCAATCCCATATCCCTGGTGTCTCGACTGCCTTGCCTGTGATCCGGTCATGATGAATACGGATGCCCGCGTACGCGTAGCGAGTTGCCATGTGTCGCAGGCTCATGCGGTTGAATGGCTTTTCCGCCGGAACACCCTTTGCGTACTTGATATACGAGCGCGGGACGTTCGTGTATCCGCGCTTCGCAAACAGTCGCTCGATGGCCCGCAGCGACCAGCCTTGCTCTAGCAGGCGGAACAGTTCTTTCGGAACGATGGAGAGTCGCTCATCCTCAATCCACGTTTCGAGCCTGCCATTGACAGCGCTATAGACTGGCTTGAATCCCCATGGGACAATCCCGTGCGGTCGCCCTTTGGCGGCTTCCCCGCGCCCGGTTGCTTTGGTGCGCGTATGGGTTTTGTACGACTCATATTCATCATCGTTCGCCTGAGCGATGAGGTCTTTACGGTCGTGGCCGTTTGCAGGGTCGTACATGCGTCCGCGATTGGTGATGTACAGCAGTACGCCTTTTTCCTCGCACAGCTCGATAAGCGATACAACCTCGCTCACCTTTCGCGAAAGCCGTGACGACTCCCACATTTGAAGGATGTCGGCATCAAACTGGTCGTTCTCCAGGTCCAGAATGAGGCACTCGAAAGCGTCGCGTGCCCTGGTGCCCCAACGCGATGCCGAACGGTCGCCATCGGAATACGGTTCACCCGCTTCCCAATTGTTTTCTATTTGCGCTTCTACGTTCTCGGCGGTCTGTCTTTCGATGCTCGTTCCGCCGCGATCTTTACTGAGCCGCCGGTACTCTCTGACACGTCGTGTCTGCATGCTTACAGTCTGCACCGGCGACTCACAACAGCGATAGGTCTTCCGGGGACGGCCGGCCGGCGAAGCGGCCCGAGCTGCTGCCCTACGAGCCGCCGCTCTCGTAGCCCGTCGCAGTTCCTCGTCGTCTCGCGCAGTCCTTCGGAGGCCCTTCGGGGTCCTTCGGAGTTCCTCAGAGTCCCTCGGAGCCTTTCGTAGCAAGGTACAACTGGGACCGCGGCGCTGGCCTGCAGAAACCGCCAGTAGAATCTGGACACGTGACTGCTGTGTCTGCGAAGCCTCGCATCCCCAATGTCCTGGCCGGCCGCTACGCCTCCGCGGAGCTGGCCGTCCTGTGGTCCCCCGAGCAGAAGGTGAAGCTGGAGCGTCAGCTCTGGCTCGCGGTGCTGCGCGCCCAGAAGGACCTCGGCATCGAGGTGCCCGAGGCCGCGATCGCCGATTACGAGCGGGTGCTCGACCAGGTCGACCTGGCGTCGATCGCCGAGCGCGAGAAGGTCACCCGCCACGACGTTAAGGCGCGGATCGAGGAGTTCAACGCGCTCGCGGGCCATGAGCAGGTCCACAAGGGCATGACCTCCCGCGACCTGACCGAGAACGTCGAGCAGCTGCAGATCCGGCTCTCGCTGGAGCTGATGCGCGACCGCACGGTCGCCGTGCTCGCCCGGCTGGGCAAGCTCTCCGGTGAGTACGCCGAGCTGGTGATGGCCGGACGGTCGCACAATGTCGCCGCGCAGGCCACGACGCTGGGCAAGCGGTTCGCGACCGCGGCCGACGAGCTGCTTGTGGCGTACGGACGGCTCGAGGACCTGCTGGGCCGCTATCCCCTGCGCGGCATCAAGGGCCCGGTCGGCACCGCGCAGGACATGCTCGACCTGCTGGGCGGCGACGCCGCGAAGCTCGCCGAGCTCGAGCAGCGCATCGCCCGGCACCTCGGTTTCGCGCACGCCTTCACCTCGGTCGGCCAGGTCTACCCCCGGTCCCTCGACTACGACGTGGTGTCCGCCCTGGTGCAGCTGGCCGCCGCGCCGTCCTCCGTCGCCAAGACGATCCGGCTGATGGCCGGCCACGAGCTGGTCACCGAGGGCTTCAAGCCCGGCCAGGTCGGCTCCTCCGCGATGCCGCACAAGATGAACACCCGCTCCTGCGAGCGCGTCAACGGCCTGATGGTCATCCTGCGCGGCTACGCCTCGATGACCGGCGAGCTGGCGGGCGACCAGTGGAACGAGGGCGATGTGTCCTGCTCCGTGGTGCGCCGGGTGGCGCTGCCGGACGCGTTCTTCGCCTTCGACGGCCTGCTGGAGACCTTCCTGACGGTGCTCGACGAGTTCGGCGCATTCCCCGCCGTCGTCGCCCGTGAGCTGGACCGGTACCTCCCCTTCCTCGCCACGACCAAGGTGCTGATGGCCGCTGTTCGGGCCGGGGTGGGCCGCGAACTCGCACACGAGGCCATCAAGGAGAACGCCGTCGCTTCGGCGCTGGCGATGCGTGAGCAGGGCGCCGAGCGCAATGAGCTGCTCGACAAGCTCGCCGCGGACGAGCGGATCCCGCTGGACCGGGCGGAGCTGGACGCACTGATGGCCGACAAGCTGTCGTTCACGGGCGCGGCGAGCGACCAGGTGGCGGCGGTGGTCTCCCGGATCGAGGAGATCGTCAAGCAGCACCCGGAGGCCGCCGGCTACACCCCGGGGTCGATCCTCTGAACCCCGCCGAGCTCGAGGCCGCCCGCGACCGCATCGTTCCGGATGTGGTGGCGGGCGGTCTTTCCGTGCTGTTCTGTGGCATCAACCCCGGCCTGATGACGGCGGCGACGGGCCATCACTTCGCCCGCCCCGGCAACCGGTTCTGGCCGGTGCTGCATCTGTCGGGCTTCACGCCGCGTCAGTTCAAGCCTGCGGAGCAGGACGAGCTCCTCGGCCACGGTCTCGGCATCACCAATGTAGTGGCCCGGGCGACGGCGCGCGCCGATGAGCTGAGCGACGAGGAGTTCCGTGAAGGCGGGCGGCTGCTGACCGCGAAGGTGGAGCGGCTGCGGCCGCGGTGGCTGGCGGTCGTCGGCGTGACGGCGTACCGCACGACCTTCGGCGAGCGGAAGGCGAAGATCGGGCCACAGGAGCGCACGATCGGGGAGACGAGGATCTGGGCGCTGCCCAATCCGAGCGGGCTCAACGCCCACTGGACCGCGCAAACGATGGCCGAGGAATTCGCGCGGCTGCGCGCCGCGACGGAAGAGGACGGCTCGCTCCAGGATCGCTAGGGCGGGTCTATCTCGGTCACCACGGCCAGCAGCTGGAACTCGGACAGCCCGACCGCTATCCACCGGTCCTCGATGCGCCACAGGTACAGCCACCCCATCTGCTCGCTGAGCCGCCGCCACGGGTCCGGCACCTCTTCGTCCCTCTCTACGCGCAGCCGCGTACTGGCCAGGCTGAAGAGGTCCGGCTCGCCCCAGCGTTGTGTGAGCCCCCGCAACAAGCCCTCCTGCTCGGCCAGACGCTGTTCCGCCTCCGCCTCTCGGTCCGCGCCCGGATCCGCGTCGTCGCCGAAGTGCCCTTTCAGCTCCGCGATGTGAAATCCCGGACCTACCGAGCCGACGTCCGACGGGCCGCGCTCCGCGGGGAAGGCACGGGTGCTCAGCAGGTCGATGATTTCGAGATGCCGTGCGGTGGTCATGCACTCAGTAAACCTGCCGGCACTGACATTTGGCTGCCTGTCAGGCGTCCCGCCGCCGCAGGGCCCACCAGCCCGCAGCTGTCGCAAGTGCGCTCCAGGCGGCCAGGACCGCCATGCCGCTCCAGGGTCCCAGCGTCCCAGCCGGATCCTGCAGCAGGATCTGCTGCCCCGCCCGGTCCGGGAGGAACTCGACGGCGCTGCTGTCGCGCGATACGTCCCCGATCACGAAAGGCAGTATCAGGAACAGCGGAACGAGCAGGCTCAGCGCGCCGGTCACACTGCGCAGCAGGGCTGCGAGCCCGGCCGACAGCAGGCTGATCAGCGCGAAGTAGAGGGCGCAGCCGACGACCGCGCGCAGCGCTCCCGGGTCGCCGATGCCTATGCCGAATCCCTTGTCGATGAGTGCCTGCCCGGACAGGAAGCAGGTCAGACTCGTGACCAGGCCGACGACGAACCCCAGCCCGCCCACTACCGCCAGCTTGGCCGCGTAGAACAGTCCCCTGTTCGGAACAGCCGCCAGGGAGACCCGGATACCGGCGTTCTTGTACTCGGCGGCCATGGCTATGGCACCGAAGGTGAGAGCCGCCATCTGGCCGAAGTTCAGGCCGTAGTAGGAGAACAGCACCGGATCGAAGTCGGTGACGCCAGGCTCCGGACGGCCGAGCGCGGCGCAGACGAGGACGGAGAAGCCCGCTGTCGCCAGGAAGACGGACATCAGCGAACCGGCAAGGGAGCGCAGCGAGCGGATCTTGATCCACTCGGCGTGGACAACTGCGGGGAACGACACGGCTCATGCCTCCTGGGTCACGGTCGTAGATACGGACGTGTACTCCGCGTGGTCTGCGGTCAGGTTGAGATAGGCCTGCTCCAGCGTGGCTGCCTCATTGGTCAGTTCGAGGATCGGAATGCCCTCGTGCGCGGCGATCCGCCCGATCTCCTCCACCCGCGCGCCTGCGACCGTCCAGAGCCCGTCCTCGCTCTGGACAGGTGCGAAGCCCTTCCCGAGCAGGACAGTGCGCAGCCGGCTCCCTTCCGTGGTCCGCAGCCGGACGCTCGGCTGGATGCGCAAGTCGATGAAGTCCTGCATCGGGGTGTCGGCCAGCAGCCTGCCCCGGCCGAGGACGACGAGGTGGTCGGCGAAGGTCGCGGTCTCGTTCATCAGATGGCTGGAGACCATGACGGTACGGCCTTCCCGTGCGAGCCCTCGCATCAGCTCGCGGATCCAGATGATGCCTTCGGGGTCGAGCCCGTTGGACGGTTCGTCGAGAATCAGCACCGCCGGGTCGCCGAGCAGGGCGGCGGCTATCCCGAGCCGCTGGCGCATACCGAGCGAGAAGGTCTTGATCCGCCGGTGCGCGACGCTCGCGATGCCCGCTTCCTCAAGGACGTCGTCCACGCGCCGCGCCGGGATGCGGTTGCTCACGGCGAGGGCCAGCAGATGGTTTCGCGCGGTACGCGAACCGTGCGCGGCCTGGGCGTCGAGCAGCGCACCGACCTGGCGCAGCGGCTCGTCGAACTCGGTGTGCCGACGTCCGCCGAGGGTGGCGGTACCGTACGTCGGCCGGTCCAGACCGAGAACGATGCGCATGGTGGTGGACTTTCCGGCGCCGTTGGGGCCGAGGAATCCGGTGACCTGGCCGGGCCGCACGCTGAACGTGAGGTGGTCCACGGCGCGGGTCGTGCCGTATTCCTTGGTGAGTTCTTGGACGTCGATGCTGGTCATGTCTCAACCTTCGCCGTCGCACCAGGTCCGGGGCCTCCCCCACCCGGGGAGTTCGTCTCCCCCGTGCGGGGGGAGCGACGGCGATCATGGCGCTGGCACGATAGACGGATGTTCCGTTTCCTCCGCCCGCTGGCCCTGCCTGTCACCTACACACGCTGGCTGCATCTGTGCATCCCCATAGCCTTCGTGGCCATTTGGATGTTCATCGACATGGAGCGGATCTACGTCGTGGCTGTGCTGGCTGTTCCGGTCGGTCTCGTTCCCGCGGTGCGGCTCGAAGAGGGGATGCAGGCCCAGTTGCTGCTGACGCCGCACGAACGGGGCAAGCCGGACGCCTCCATCGCGACCGCGACGGCGGCCACTTGGCGGGACCGTTGGCGGACGGTGCTGTGGCTCGAGGCGCGGCTGCTCCTGTCCGCCGTGGCCACCGCGGCGAGCGTGTGGCTGCCCGTGATCGCGATCGATCTGATCTCGCGCGCGTCAGGCGGCGCACCCACCAACGCCATGGTGGTGGGCACTTGGGAGCCGCACTGGTGGTATGCGCTGCTCGCGGTGGTACCGATCGTGGTGCTGCTCGTCTGCTTCGTCGTGCTCGGTGAATTCGTCACCTTCCTCGCCCGCCGACTGCTCGGGCCGTCCCCGACCGAGCGTCTCAGTGCCCTTGAGCAGCGCACCGAGCAGCTGCTGGAACGCAACCGCATCGCCCGGGAGATCCACGACTCCATCGGGCACGCGCTGACTGTCGCCGTGGTGCAGGCGGGTGCCGCGCGGGCCGCCGGGGACCCGGAGTTCACCGAACGGGCCCTGGCTGCAATCGAGGAGACGGGCCGGGCCGCGCTCGACGATCTGGAGCGCGTTCTGCTCGTCCTCCGCGAGACCGGACAGCCGGTGAGCCAGCGGCCGTCTCTCGAAGAGTCGGACCGGCTGCTGGAGTCCGCACGGGCCTCCGGGGCGAAGGTCGATGCCGAGATGACGGGCCCGCTGGAGCTGGTGCCCGGGCCCGTCTCCCGGGAGGGGTACCGCATCCTCCAGGAAGCACTCACCAATGTGCTGCGCCACTCCGGTCCCGTCCCGGTGCAGGTGCGGATCGCCGTCATCGGGCAGCGACTGGAGATGGACGTGACCAATCCGCTCACCGGCGGCACAGCACCGAGGAGTCAGGGCGGCAGCGGGCTGCGCGGCATACGGGAGCGGGCGGCGCTGCTCGGCGGAGAGACCCGGACCGGACCGTACGAGGGAGAATGGAGGGTGCGCGTAAGGCTGCCGCTGGACGGCCTACGCTGACCGGATGCCGGTTACCGTTCTGCTCGTTGACGACGAACCCCTGGTCCGTGCGGGTCTGCGCGCCGTGCTGGAGGCGCAGCCCGACATCGAGGTGGTGGGCGAGGCGGCCGACGGCGCGGCCGTGGTCCCCCTCGTCCGGCAACTGCGGCCCGACGTGGTCGCGATGGACGTGCGGATGCCGCTGCTCGACGGCATCGAAGCCACCCGGATCGTGCTCCGTACGATCCCTCAGCCGCCGAAGATCCTGGTCGTGACGACCTTCGAGAACGATGAGTACGTGTACGAGGCCCTGCGCGCAGGGGCGGACGGCTTGCTGCTCAAGCGCGCCCGGCCGGCCGAGATCGTGCACGCGGTGCGGCTGGTCGCCGAGGGCGAGTCGCTGCTGTTCCCCGCGGCGGTCCGCTCCCTGGCCGCCGAGTACGGGAATCGCACCGCCCGCGCCGCGATGGAGCGGGCCGCGCTCACCGAACGCGAGGCGGCGGTGCTGCGGCTGATGGCCCGGGGGCTGTCCAACGCGGAGATCGCCGCCGAGCTGATCGTCGGCGCGGAGACGGTGAAGTCCCATGTCAGCGCGGTGCTGGCCAAGTTGGGCGCCCGCGACCGCACCCAGGCGGTCATCGCCGCGTACGAGTCCGGATTCGTGGCCCCTGCCTGACTCCGGCTCCGTCCCGCAGACGCTCGCCGCCGTCGCGGCCAGCGAGTACGATCCGGCAAACACGCGCTCGAGCTGGGAGGACACACGGTGGGGCGGCTGACCGGCGGAGACCCGTCGCTGCTGCGGCGGATCAACTCCGCGGTGGTACTCCATGCACTGCGGGGCGCTGACTCCCCCACGCTCACAGACCTCACCCGGATCACCGGACTCTCCCGGCCGACCGTAGAGGGCGTGACCGAGGGGCTCATCGCGGCCGGCCTGGTCGTCGAGACCCTCCCCGAGGAGGGCGGTGCGCGCCGTCAGGGACGCCCGGCCCGGCGGTTCAGGTTCCGGGCCGAGGCCGGTCATCTGCTGGGTGTCGAGATCGGCTCGCACCGTATCGCCGCGCTGCTGTCGGGCCTGGACGGGCGCATCATCGGCGCGGGGTCCCGGGATGTGTCGGAGACGGCCTGTGCGGACGAACGGCTGGAGCGGGTGCGCGTGCTCGTCGCCGATGTGCTGCGGCGGGCCGGGGTCGCGCGCAGCAGTCTGCGCGCCGTCGGGGTCGGTTCCCCGGGGATCGTGGAGGCCGACGGAACCGTACGGCTCGGGACCGCGCTGCCCGGCTGGACCGGGCTCGCGCTGGGCGAGAGGCTGCGCAGGTCGTTTCGCTGCCCGGTGCTGGTGGAGAACGACGCGAATGCGGCCGCGGTCGCCGAGCACTGGAAGGGCGCTGCGACCGAGTCCGACGACATCGTGTTCGTACTGGCCGGGCTCAGCCCGGGTGCGGGCTCGCTTATCGGCGGGCGGCTGCACCGCGGCTACGGCGGAGCGGCGGGCGAGATCGGAGCGCTGCATCTGCTGGGCCGCGAGGTGACCCCGGAGAAGCTGCTGTCAACGACGGACGAGCCGCTGCACCCGCTGGACGAGCAGGCGGTGGCCAATGTGTTCGCCCTCGCCAGGCAGGGCGATCCTCAGGCGCAGGAGGCGGTCGAGCGTTTCATCCAGCGCCTGGTGCACGATGTGGCGGCACTGGTGCTGGCGCTCGACCCGGAGCTGGTGGTGGTCGGCGGCTGGGCCGCGGGGCTCGACGGCGTACTCGATCCGCTGCGCGACGAGCTGTCGCGGTACTGTCTGCGGCCGCCGCGGGTGACCCTGTCGCTGCTCGGCGAGGCGGCCGTGGCGACCGGTGCGCTGCGCCTCGCGCTCGACCATGTCGAGGAACAGCTCTTCGCTGTCGAGGCAACGGTGACGGCCCGCCGCTGAGCGCGTGCTCGGTGCGACGGGCCGTACGGGACAGAGCCGGATTCAGGAAGCGCGGCGCTCCTCGTCGGGGTGGCTGATCTCCAGGTCACCCGAGTCACCGAAGGTGAGCCTGCAGGTGTCGGCCCGGTAGGTGGCCACCGAGACGGCCGCGGTCCTGCCCTTGGAGACGTACCGCGTGGTGACGACCAGCACGGGCGCGCCCGGCAGCCGGTCGAGCTCCTTGGCGTCGTCCACACGGGCAGAGCCCAGCTCCACCGCCCGGTCCTGGCCCTCGAGGTCGAGGCGCTGGAGCTCACGCAGTACGGCGCGGGCGCGGGCGGGCCCGGACGGCGCGTCGATGGCGGAGAGGTCGGGCACGGACGAGGCCGGGACGTACAGCAGCTCGGCGGCGACCGACTGGCCGTGCGTCACGCGTAGCCTGCGTACGGTGTGGGTCTCTTCGCCCGTGTCGGTGTCGAGCAGCCGGGCCACCGCCAGTGGCGGCACCACCGTTGTGCAGTCGACGGACTGCCAGGGTTCCTCTCCGGCGCCCGGCCAGGTGTGCTCGGTGGTGGAGACGTCCACGCCCATGCGCGGCGGGGCGACGGTTGTGCCGACGCCGCGACGCCGCTGCAACCGGCCTTCCAGCTCAAGTTGTTCGAGCGCCTGTCGGAGCGTGGCGCGGGCGACTCCGAAGCGAGCGGCGAGATCTCGCTCGTTGGGCAGGATCTCCCCCACCGCGAAATCCGAGTCGAGCGCTTCGCCGAGCACAGTCTTGAGGTGCCAGTACTTAGGTTCCGGCACCGATTCCAGCTGCGTGGTCCCCACCCTGATCCTCCGCAATCGCCGTGTCAGCGGCGGCTATTCCGCGCCCTTGTTTATTAAAGGTTCTTGCACTAACTCTGCCGACCATAGGACGGCACTCCCCCTTGGTCAAGACCAATCCTCCGCCGGTTACGCAGCGAAACCAACCGGCTTCGCAGAGCGTTCACAGGACGTTCGTGCCCCCGTGAAACGCAGGCAGCACAAGACCCCGCGCCCCTTTGGGGCACGGGGTCCGACGTGCGGCGACGGGAGCGGCTAGGCAGCAGCCAGGGAGACGAGCTTGTCGGGGTTGCGAATGATGTAGACGCATTGGATGCGTCCGTCCAGAACCTCCAACTGCATGACGCTGTCCGGCTTTCCGGCGGAGAGCACGAGAAGCGCGGACGCGCCATTGAGCTCCACGAAGCGGACGTCCAGCTCCTGGACCGGCTCCTTGGTCACGGCGAACAGGAAGCGGCCGACCTTGTCCGCGCTCTCGATGACCCGCAGCGGGGCCTTGGCCTTGCCGCCGCTGTCGCCGACCAGGCGCACATCGGGCGCCAGCAGGGTCAGCAGCGCATCCAGGTCGCCGCCGGACGCGGCGGCCAGGAAGCGCTCGGTGAGGTCGCGGCATTCGCCGGGGTCGACGTCGTAGCGGGGCTTGCGCTCCTCCACATGCCGGCGCGCCCGGCCCGCGAGCTGGCGCACGGCCGCCTCGGACCGGTCGAGCGTGGTGGCGATTTCTCCGTAGGGGAATCCGAAGGCCTCGCGCAGCACGAACACCGCGCGCTCCAGGGGCGACAGCGACTCCAGTACCACGAGGACCGCGAGAGAGACGGATTCGGCGAGGACGGCGCGCTCGGCCGTGTCGGGGAGGGTGGGCCCGAAGTCCGTGGCGATCGGCTCGGGCAGCCAGGGGCCGACGTACGCTTCGCGCCGCGACTGGACGTGCCGCAGCCGGTCGATGGCGAGGCGGGTGGTGATCCGTACGAGAAAGCCGCGTGGCTCCCGGACGTCGCTGCGGTCGTCGGCCGACCAGCGCAGCCAGGCGTCCTGTACCACGTCCTCGGCGTCGGCCACCCGGCCGAGCATGCGGTAGGCCACCCCGGTCAGCACGGGCCGGTGCTCTTCGAAGACGTCAGTCACGGTGTCTGTTGCCACCCCTCCATCCCAACCGACCGCGCACCGCATGTCCAGGCAGCCTCAACCCGCATGCCCCCTTGAACTGGAAGCTACTGAGCGGTAATTGTTACTGACGAGCCGTCTAAAACGCCTTCACGTGGGCGCCAATGCGCGCACCACCGTGTGGGCGACACCAGGGAGCAGCAAGCATGGCCGCGAAGATCTCGTTCTCCGTCGAGTCCCCCATGGGCAGGCACACGCTGTCCGTCACCTACGAGCGCGCCGGCGAGGGTGAGCCGCTGCTGCTGCTCCACGGCATCGGGCACCACTGGCAGGCCTGGGAGCCGGTCCTGGGGATCCTGGCCGCCGAGCGTGATGTCATCGCCGTCGACCTGCCCGGCTTCGGCACCTCTCCGGCGCTGCCCGACGGCGTGTCGTACGACCTCACCACCGTGGGCTCACTCCTCGGCTCGCTCTGCGAGGCGCTGGAGATCGAGCGTCCTCATGTGGCGGGGAACTCCCTCGGCGGGCTGCTCGCCCTGGAGCTGGGCCGGGAGAAGCTCGTACGGTCGGTGACGGCGCTCTCGCCCGCCGGTTTCTGGACGGAGCGCGAGCGGCTCTACGCCTTCGGGACACTGCGCGCGATGCGGTTCGGGGCGCAGTCGATGCCGCTGCCACTGATCGAGAGCCTGTCCCGCACGGCGGCCGGACGGGCGGCGCTGACCAGCAGTATCTACGCCCGGCCCGGACGACGTTCACCCGAGGCGGCTGTCGCCGAGACCCTCGCGCTGCGCCGGGCCACCGGTTTCCACGAGACCCTTGCCGCCGGGCGCTCCGTCCTGTTCCGCGACGACGTCCCCGATGTGCCGGTCACCATCGGCTGGGGGACGCGGGACCGGCTGCTGCTGCGCCGCCAGGGCATCAGGGCCAAGCACGTCATCCCCGGGGCCCGGCTGGTGCGGCTGCCCGGCTGCGGTCATGTGCCCATGAACGACGACCCCGCGCTTGTCTCGCGCGTCATCCTGGACGGCAGCCGCTGACCGCCTCTCGAACACCCCCGAGCCGAGGACCGCGCCCGCTCCGACCAGCACACCGCCCGCCGCCTGGGCCGGACCGAACGTCCCTGTGCCAACCAGGGGCGCGGTGAGGGCGGCGGCGACGGGGATCAGCCCGGTGAAGAGCGTTGCGCGCTCGGCCCCGATGCGCTGCAAGCCCATGTACCAGGTGACGAAGCCGACGACGGTGACGACAGCCGCCTGCCACAGCAGCGCCAGGGTCTCGCCCTGGTCGGGCGTCCGCACGAAGCCCGCGCCGTCGAGGACCAGGCCGACGACGGTGGACTCGACGGCCGCGATGCCGCAGACGGTGGCGGTCAGCAGCTTGGGGCCGAGCGGTCGCAGCACGGGGGTGGCCAGTACGGCGAAGCCCACCTCGCCGACCAGGGCGCCCACCGACCAGAGGATGCCCGCCGGGTCGGTACGGCCCCAGCCCTGCACGGTGAAGGCTCCGGCGGCGACGAGCAGGGCCCCGTACAGCACGGGCCGGGCGGGCCGACGGCCGTTCAGGAGCGGTACGAGCACGGCGACGATGACGGGCGCGCAGCCGACGAACACGCCCGGAACGGCGGGCTCCGAGGTACGTTCCGCGGCCAGGATCGCCAGATTGAAGCCGACCATGCCGACGGCGGCGAGCAGGGCGAGGCGCCCCCACTGCCGCCGGCTGAGGGCACGCAGCGAAGCCAGCGCCGCCCGGCCGCCGAGCAGGGGCAGAAGGAGCAGACAGGCGAGGGCGTAACGCAGCGCCTGGCCACCCGCGTACGGATAGTCGCCCAGGACGCTGTTGGCGGTGAAGGAGGCGCCGACGAGGGTGTAGGCGAAGGTGACGAGGAGCGCGCCACGCAGGGAGTTCAGGTGCATCTGCTTCCGTCTCACGCTTGTGCGGTCATGAGCCCATCGGCCTTTTGTCGGCCGGGGGTCCGGGGGCTGTCCCCCGGGAATGCGGCATGATGCCGACGCTATGGATCGGTGCGGTCCGGTTTAAGGTCCACTTCCATGACGTCATCGGGGACCACTTCCGCGACCGGCGAGCCCAGCGAGCCCGGGCCGCCCGGCGGGCCTTCCCGGGGTGACTCCTGGAACGCCGCCTGGGAACTGCTGCTGCCCGCGGCCGCCGCCCCCGCCCGGCAGCGCGGGCGCGCGTTGCAGTCGGCGCTGCGCGAGGCGGTCAGATCGGGGCGGCTGGCTGCGGGAACGCGGCTGCCTTCGAGCCGCGAACTCGCCGCCGACCTGCGCGTTTCACGCGGACTCGTCACTGAGGCCTACGAGCAGCTGACGGCGGAGGGCTATCTGCGCAGCGACAGGGGCGCGGGCACCTGGGTCGGGGACGCGGCGCGCGCGGCCGTGCCCGGGGCGCGCGACCTCGCGCCGCGCGCCGCTCCCGGCGCGCTGGTGGACTTCCGCCCAGGGACGCCCGATCTCTCGCTCTTCCCGCGCGCCGCCTGGGCAGCGGCGCAGAAGTCCGTCCTCGCGCGGCTGCCGCACCGGGCGCTCGGCTATCCCGATCCGCGCGGTCTCCCGGAGCTGCGTACAGCGGTGGCCTCGCTGCTGGCCCGGCGGCGGGGTGTGGTGGCCGATCCGGAATGCGTCGTGGTGTGTTCGGGCGTCGCCCAGGCGATGACGGTGCTCGGGTTCGTACTGCACGAACACGGCCTGCGGACCTTGGGCGTCGAGGATCCGGGGAGCCCCGGGCACGGGCCGCTGTTCGCGGCGGCCGGGCTGGACATGACGCAGCTGCCGCTGGACGACGAAGGGCTCGCGACCGGGCCGCTGGAACGGTCCGGCGTACGTGCCGTGGTGACCACCCCGGCCCACCAGTTCCCGACCGGAATCGCCTACTCGGCGCGGCGCCGCGTCGAACTCCTCGACTGGGCGCGGGCCGTGGACGGCCTGATCCTCGAGGACGACTACGACGGCGACTTCCGCTACGACCGGGCGCCCGTCGGCGCTCTCCAGGGACTCGACCCCGAGCACGTCGCGTACACCGGCTCGGTCAGCAAGTCCCTCGCACCAGGGCTGCGGCTCGGCTGGCTGCTCGTACCGGCACACCTCATGGACGAGGTCGTGGAGCGCAAACGCACCCTGGATCTCGGCAACCCCACCCTCGACCAGGCGCTCCTTGCCGACTTCATCGACCGCGGCGGTTACGACCGGCAGCTGCGCCGCTGCCAGCGCGCCTACCGGGAACGGCGCGACGCCCTCGTCGGCGCGCTGACGGAGCACTTCCCGGGCGCCGAGGTCAGCGGCATCGCGGCCGGTCTGCACATCATCGCCCGGCTGCCCGAGCGGTACGGTCCCGAGCCGCGGTTCCTTCAGAGCGCGGCCGGCGCCGGGGTGGCGGTACACCCGCTGGCCGACTACGCGGCGGTGCTCACCCAGGACGCCGGGGTGCGGCTGGTCCTCGGATACGCGCATCTGACGCCGTCCGAGATCGCGCGCGGGGTACGGCTGATGGCGCAGGCGGCCGGAACGGCACGCTGACGGGGTCGACGGGCCGCCGGTCGTGGTCGAACACCACGGGAGAAGTTGTTCACTTGGGGTTCGTGCGACGGCCGCGGCCGGGCGCTAGGCATGGCACGGCACACCCGCCCGACCTGCCCTGGAGGCGCAGCGATGTCGCACCACCCGCGGATTTCGTCCCCCGACCGCCGTTCCCTGCTGCGCGGCACAGTCGCCGCATCGGCGGCGCTGGCACTGCCCGCACTCGGCGCGGCGCCCGCGCTGGCGCTGTCCGGCCGCCCGCGCGCCTCGTGGGGCGTGCAGACCGGCGATGTAACGGCCTCGTCCGGCCTGGTGTGGGTGCGCTCGGACCGGCCCGCCCGGATGATCGTGGAGACGTCCGCGACGGACTCCTTCCGGCGCGCGCACCGCCACCACGGCCCGCTCATAGGGTCCGGCACGGACTTCACCGGGACGACGTCGCTGCGCGGCCTGCCCGCGGGCGAGCAGGTGCACTACCGGGTCACGCTGGCGGACCCCGACGACCCGCGGCGCACCGGTGAGCCGGTGTACGGGACGTTCCGCACGGCTCCCGCGAAGCGCCGCGAGGGCGTGCGTTTCCTGTGGTCGGGCGATATCGCGGGCCAGGGGTGGGGGATCAACCCGGACATCGGCGGCTACCGGGCGTACGAGGAAATGCGCCGTCTCGACCCGGACTTCTTCCTGTGCAGCGGCGACACGGTCTACGCGGACGGTGTGATCCAGCCGACCGTGACGCTGCCGGACGGCCGTATCTGGCGCAACATCACCACCGAGGAGAAGTCCAAGGTGGCGCAGACGCTGGCCGACTTCCGCGGGAACTTCCGCTACAACCTGCTCGACGAGAACGTCAGGCGCTTCAACGCCCAGGTGCCGACGGTCGTGCAGTGGGACGACCACGAGGTGCGCAACAACTGGTATCCCGGCCAGATCCTGGACGACCCGCGCTACACCGAGAAGAACGTGGATCTGCTGGCGGAGCGCTCGATGCGCGCCTTCAGTGAGTACTTCCCGATCTCGACGCTCCCCGCGGGCGGGCGCGAGGGCCGCGTCCACCGGGTGGTGCGCTACGGTCCGCTGCTCGACGTCTTCGTCCTCGACATGCGCTCGTACCGCAACGCCAACTCCCCCGGCCGGCAGGCCGACGACACGCAGGGCATCCTCGGCGCGGAGCAGCTCGCCTGGCTGAAGCGTGAGCTGTCGCGCTCGCGCGCGGTGTGGAAGGTGATCGCCTCCGACATGCCGCTCGGCCTTGTCGTCCCGGACGGCGCGGCGAACTTCGAGGCGGTGGCGCAGGGCGATCCGGGTGCGCCGCTGGGTCGTGAGCTGCAGATCGCCGAGCTGCTGCGGTTCATCAAGCACCGGCGGATCACGGGAACGCTCTGGCTCACCGCGGATGTGCACTACACCTCGGCGCAGCACTACGCACCGGAGCGTGCGGCCTTCAAGGACTTCGCGCCGTTCTGGGAGTTCGTCTCGGGCCCGCTGGCCGCCGGCGGCTTCCCGGCCAACGCGCTGGACGCCACCTTCGGTCCGGAGCGCGTCTTCGTCCGGGCGCCGCAGCGGGCGAATGTCTCGCCGATGGAGTCCCCGCAGTATTTCGGGGAGGTCGACATCGACGGCGGAAGCGGTGAGTTGACGGTGCGGCTGCGGGCGGAGGGCGGAACTGTCCTGTTCAGCAAGGTGCTTCAGCCCGGGCGAGTGGGCCAGTAGCTGATCCGCCCCGGGCTCCCGCCCGATCGTCAGTGGTGCGATCCAACGTCATTTCCATGACGCGATCAGTGCAGGCACTGGCCTACGCCCGACCGTCCGCCCTCGAGTCCGCAGGGGGCGGACGGCTCCTCTGCCTGGAGACATCGGGCGGACTCGCACCGACCCGCCCAGGCCGTCGCCGGGCCTGTCGGGAGCGGGACGGTGAAGCCCAACCGGCTGGCCGAGTCTGCCCGTACGGCCGCCTCGACCGCTGCGTATGAGACAACGTGCTCCGTGCTCGTGGGGGCGCTGCCCGGACTGCCTGCCTCTCAGGCTCCCCTCCGCGGACTCGGGGAGATACTGGCCGTGGCCGCCGACCGCGCCGAGCGCTGTGGGCCGGCCCGCTGCGGGATCACGGGTGTTGCCAGGCGTCCCGGCTGGTGACCGCCTTGAATCGTGGAACCGAACACTCCGCGCCAGGAACGGCGAAAAGCAGCCGATAGTGGTCTAGATCCATGCTTAACCCATCAGTCACAAAGCGTTCGTGATCACGCAACACCGTTCGGTCACAGTGGGGTCATGACTGATGTGACTTCTGCGAAGACAGCCCGCCGCCCGCACCACTGGCGGCGGGATCTCATCGAGCTGGCGGCCTTGTTCACGGCGGTGGCGGTCGCCGACGCCGTGGCGAACATGATCGGGCACGGGCCGGACGGGCCGTTCCTGCTCATCACCTCGGCCGTGATCCTCGTTGCCACAGCCACCTTCCACACATGGTGGGCACGACACCACAGCCATGCGCCTCCGGCCGTCAACACCCATACCGCCCGCGGCGCGGGACCGGCCGCCGCGGCGTACACGCAGGCCGCAACCGAGCCCGCCGGGCAGGACGACGTGCACGAGACCGTGCTGTGGCGGATGCGGACCACCGTGAAGGACACGCCGGGGAGCCTGGCGGCGCTGTGCATCGCCCTCGCCCGGTACGGCGTCGACATCCTCACCCTCCAGACGCACCCGCTCGCCGACGGCACCGTGGACGAGTTCCTGCTGCGCGCCCCCGCGTCCCTCCAGGCCCAGCAGCTCACCCGGGAGATCTCGACGGCGGGCGGCAGCAGCACCTGGATCGAGCGCGCCGACGCCCACGATCTCGTCGACACCCCGACCCGGGTGCTCGGCCTCGCCACCCGTACGGCGCTGGACGCGGCCGAACTGCCACTCGCGCTGCGGCAGTTGCTCGGCCGCTGCACCATCCACTCGCTGCCCGCCGTCACGCTCACCGGCCGCCCCTTGGGCGACACCCCGCCGGTGGAGGGCGTGCTGGAGGACACGGTGATGCGGCTGCGCGACCCGAACGGCGGCGCGATCACCATCGAGCGGCCCTATCTCCCCTTCACGCCCACGGAGTTCGCCCGGGCCCGCGCCCTGGTCGAGCTGGATGCCCGCCTCGGCCCGCGCATCCCGCGCAGCGAGGACGTCCTCACCCTCCCCGAGGGCAACGAGATCACCGTGCGACGTGCCGACCAGAGCGACGTCGAGGCGGCCACGGCCATGCACGAGCGCTGCTCCGACCGCACCCTGAGCCTGCGCTACCACGGCCCGGTCGGCGACGCCGGCCGCTACCTCAACCACCTGCTCAGCCCGCGTTTCGGCCGCACCCTCACCGTGCAGACGGCCTCCGGCCGCATCGTCGCCCTCGGTCATCTCCTCTGGGACGGCGACGAGACCGAGGTCGCCCTGCTCGTCGAGGACGCCTGGCAGCGCCGCGGCATCGGCTCGGAGCTGCTCGGCCGACTGGTCGCGCTCGCCGTCGAGGCCGGCTGCGAGAGCGTGTACGCGGTGACCCAGTCCTCGAACACCGCCATGGTCGCTGCCATGCGCGGCCTCGGCCTGCCGCTCGACTACCAGATCGAGGAGGGCACGCTGGTGATCACCGCCCGACTGGACTCGACCGCCGTGCGCCCCCGTTCCTGGTTCGAACAGGCTGAGCGCTGAGCGCCTCGGCCAGATCGCGCCAAAGATCGTCGACGTCCTCGAGCCCGACCGACAGCCGCAGCAGCCGGTCGCTGACGCCCGCCGAGCGCCGGTCTCCCTCAGCCACGATGCGATGGCTGATGGAGGCCGGGTGCTGGATCAGTGTGTCGACGCTGCCGAGGCTGACCGCCGGCGTGATCAGCCGTACGCCCGCGATCACTTGGTGCGGGTCGCCGTACACCTCGAAAGAGACCATCGCCCCGCCCACCTGCGGATAGTGGACGCGGGCGACACGCGGGTCGGCGGACAGCCTGCGGGCCAGGTCGGCGGCCGTGGTGGACGCGGCCCGGACCCGCACCGGCAGCGTGGACAGCCCGCGCAGCAGCAGATATCCGGCCATCGGGTGCAATATGCCGCCGGTGGCGAAGCGCACCTGGCGCAGCACGCGCGCGAACTCCTCGTCACAGGCCACCACGCCGCCCATCACATCGCCGTGCCCGCCCAGATACTTGGTGGCGCTGTGCAGCACGATCCGCGCACCGTGCTCCACCGGCCGCTGAAGCACCGGGGTGGCGAAGGTGTTGTCGACGAGCAGCGGCACGGAGCCGCAGGCGTGCCGCACCGCACGCAGATCGACCTCCGCGAGCGTCGGATTGGCGGGCGTCTCCACCATCACCAGACCGGTGTCGGGCCGGATCGCCGCCGCGATGCCGGCCGGGTCCGTCCAGGTCACCTCGGTCCCCAGCAGCCCGGCGCTGAGGAGATGGTCGCTGCATCCGTACAGCGGCCGCACGGCGACCACATGGCGCAGGCCCAGGCTCGCCCGTGCCAGCAGTACGGCGGTGAGCGCCGCCATCCCGCTGGCGAAGGCCACCGCGCTCTCCGTCCCCTCGAGCCTGGCCAGCGCCGTCTCGAAGCGAGCCGTCGTCGGGTTGTCCAGCCGCGCGTAGACGGGCGGCCCCTCCAGGCGCGCGCCGGTGGCGGCGAACTCGTCGATCCGCTTGGCCTCCCCGGCAGCGTCGTGCGACGGGTAGGTGGTGGACATGTCCAGCGGCGGGGCGTGCAGACCGAGCTGCGCGAGGTCCTCGCGTCCGGCGTGGACTGCATCGGTGGCCAGCGCCCGGGGTGCGGGGGCGGCGAAGGCTTCGTTCTCCATGCCCGCACTCTGAACACCTACCGGAGGGTATCGACCATGGCCCGTGTTACGTTCGATGAATGGCTGAAACTGTCGCTCTCGACCCGGTGGATCTCCACATACTCCGCCTGCTGCAGAACGACGCCCGGACCACCTATCGCGAGCTGGCGGCGGAGGTCGGAGTGGCGCCCTCCACCTGTCTCGACCGGGTGGCGAGGCTGCGTCGCTCGGGTGTGATTCTCGGGCACCGCCTCGCCCTGGACCCTGCCCGGCTGGGGCGGGGACTGCAGGCGCTGCTCTCGGTCCAGGTGCGTCCGCACCGGCGCGAACTGATCGGCCCGTTCGTGGAGCGGATCCGCGCGCTGCCCGAGTCCCGGGCGCTGTTCCATCTGACGGGCCCCGACGACTACCTGGTGCATGTGGCCGTGGCGGACACGGCGGATCTGCAGCGCCTGGTGGTGGACGAATTCACCTCGCGGCCCGAAGTCGCCCGCGTCGAGACGCGGTTGATATTCCAGCAGTGGGACTGTGGCCCGCTGCTCCCGCCGTCGGGGGATCTGACGCATACCTGACAGGCCACTGGGCATCGATGATGGTGACGCGGAGCCCCCACTCGTATGAGGATATGCGCATGCCAGTCACCCTCAGCAGCGAGCTGCCCCGCCAGGTCGCCGACGCATACGTCGACGCACTCATCGAACTCGACCCGACCATCGGCACATACCTCGGAATCAAGGAGAGTTCGGGTTTCCTTCCCGACTACTCACCCGCTGGTCAGGAAGGAATCGCCGAACTCGCCCGCGAGACGCTCGCCCGGCTCGACGATGCCGAGAAGCTGCCGGGCGCCGAGAACGATGCGGAGCGGCGCTGCGGCCGGTTGTTGCGAGAGCGTCTGACGGCCGAACTCGCCGTGCACGAGGCCGATGAGGGGCTGCGTACGGTGAGCAATATGCGCTCGCCGGTGCATACGGTCCGCGAGGTGTTCACCGTGACGCCGATGGAGACCGACGAGGACTGGGCGGCCATCGCACAGCGGCTTCGTGCCGTGCCGCACGCGCTGGGGGGTTACCGGGCCTCGCTGGAGCTGGGGCTCGAGCGCAAGCTCCTGGGCGGCCCCCGTGCCACTCAGACGAATATCGGCCAGATGACGGAGTGGCTCGGCACGGGCCGCAGCTGGTTCGAGGACCTTGTGGCGGACGGCCCCAGCACGCTCCGCGGCGAGCTCGACGCCGCGGCCCGCACGGCGACGACTGCGCTGGGCCAGCTGCGCGACTGGATGCGCGATGTGTACGCACCGGCCGTCGTGGACGCGCCCGACACGGTCGGCCGGGAGCGCTACGCCCGCTGGTCGCGCTTTTTCAACGGCACCGATCTGGACCTCGACGAGGCGTACGCGTACGGCTGGTCCGAGTACCACCGCCTGCTGGCCGAGATGAAGACCGAGGCCGACAAGATCCTTCCGGGCGCCGGGCCGTGGGAGGCGCTCGCGCATCTCGATGTACACGGCGAGCACATCGAGGGTGTCGAGGAGGTGCGGGTCTGGCTGCAGAAGCTGATGGACGAGGCGATCGAGGCGCTGGACGGCACGCACTTCGAACTCGCCGACCGGGTACGGAAGGTGGAGTCCCGGATCGCCCCGCCCGGCGGCGCGGCCGCGCCGTACTACACCGCTCCGTCGGAGGACTTCACCCGGCCGGGCCGCACCTGGCTGCCGACCATGGGCGCCAAACGCTTCCCCGTGTACGACCTGGTGTCGACCTGGTACCACGAAGGTGTGCCCGGCCATCACCTTCAGATCGCGCAGTGGGTGCATGTCGCGGACCAGCTCTCCCGCTACCAGGCGACGATCGGCGGCGTCAGCGCCAATGCGGAGGGCTGGGCGCTGTACGCGGAGCGGCTGATGGACGAACTGGGCTTTCTGCCCGACCCGGAGCGCAGGCTCGGCTATCTGGACGCGCAGATGATGCGGGCGTGTCGGGTGATCGTGGACATCGGAATGCATCTGGAGCTGGAGATTCCGGCGGACTCGGAGTTCCACCCGGGCGAGCGGTGGACTCCGGAGCTGGCGCAGGAGTTCTTCGGCAGCCACAGCGGGCGGCCCGCGGACTTCGTGGAGAGCGAGCTGACCAGGTATCTGTCGATGCCGGCGCAGGCAATCGGCTACAAGCTCGGTGAGCGGGCCTGGCTGCTCGGGCGGGAGAACGCCCGCAAGGCGCACGGCGACGCCTTCGACGCGAAGGCGTGGCACATGGCGGCGCTGTCGCAGGGCTCGCTGGGACTGGACGACCTGGTCGACGAGCTGTCGAAGCTCTGACGACCGGACCCGCTCCGACGCGCGGGACGGCGGCCGGAGCGGGCCCGGGCCGACGGCCTGGGGGCGGCGCGCTGCGGCCGACGGTCTGCGGGTGGCGCACCGCAGGCGACAACCTGGGGGGCGACCTGCGGCTGGCGCGCTGCAGCCGGCGGCCTGGGGGGCGGCGACCTGCGGGCGGCGGTCTGCGGCCGGCGGTCTGCGGGTGGCGCGCCGCAGGCGGCGACCTGAGGGGCGACCTGCGGGCGGCGCGTCCGGTGGCTGAAACCGGCCGCGCGGACGCGCCGTTCCCGACGCCCCTCCCCCGCCGTCGCGACGGCGGTTCAGCAGCCGCAGTCGTCCGCGTCGGCGGGCGCGGTCAGGGGGTCGGCGGCGCGCCTCTGCCCGCCCTCCCGGGTCTCGAACTCGAAGCCCTCACGGGCCCAGTACTCGAAACCGCCGAGCATCTCCTTGACCTGGTAGCCGAGTTCGGCCAGAGCGAGGGCGGCGCGCGTCGCGCCGTTGCAGCCGGGGCCCCAGCAGTACGTGACCACCGGCACCGACTTGTCCAGCAGTTGCTCGGCCTGCTCGACGATCAGCGCGGTCGGCAGGTGGACGGCGCCGGGAATGTGCCCCTGGTCCCAGGACTCGGTGGAACGGGAGTCGAGAACGACGAATCCGGGGTCGCCGCCGGCCGCCAGGGCCGCGGCGACATCGGAGACGTCGGCGTGAAAGGCCAGGGCGGCGCCGAAGTACGCGGCGGCCGCGGCGGGCGAGGCCGGCGGGACACGGAGGACGGGGTTCGAGGTGAGCTGCGTCGTGGTCATGACTCAGAATCTACGGTCGGTGATCGGCTCCATGAAGTGACAATCCCCGGCACTGGTCTTGATCGGCCGGGGATTCCCCTGCTATCTCTCGGGGATGACCGGATATTCACCGGACGCCACGGATTGGCGCATCCTCGCGGCCCTGCAGAGTCAGGGCAGGGCCAGTTTCGCCGAGCTGGCCAGGGCCGTCTCGATGTCCCCGAGCGCCGTGACCGAGCGGGTGCGGCGGCTGGAGGAGGCCGGGGTGATCGCCGGCTACACCGCGGTGGTCGACCAGGACCGGCTCGGGCTGCCGATCCTCGCGTTCGTACGGCTGCGGTATCCGAACGGCAACTACAAGCCGTTCCACGATCTGCTGGAGACGACGCCCGAGATCCTCGAGGCGCACCATGTCACGGGCGACGACTGCTTCGTACTGAAGGTCGCCACCCGGTCCATGAGCCATCTCGAGGAGATCTCGGGCAAGATCGGCGCGCTCGGCTCGGTCACCACGAGCGTCGTCTACTCCTCCCCGCTGCCGCGCCGCGCGATCAGCCGCTGAGCGGCACCCCGCCCAGCCGCACCGTGGAGCCGTGGCGGCCCTTGACGACCTCCAGCTGGGCCGGGATACGGCGGCGCAGATCTGCGACATGGCTGACGATGCCGACGCTGCGGTCCCGTTCGCGCAGGGAGTCCAGCACGTCCAGCACCTCGTCCAGGGTCTGGTCGTCGAGGCTGCCGAAGCCCTCGTCGATGAAGAGGGTGTCGAGCTGTACACCGCCGGCCTCGTCGGTGACGACGTCGGCGAGGCCGAGCGCGAGTGCGAGCGAGGCGAAGAAGGTCTCGCCGCCGGAGAGGGTGGCGGTGTCGCGTGCACTTCCGGTCCAGGCGTCCACGACATGCAGGCCGAGTCCGGAGCGCTTGCCGCCGGTGCGGGCGTCGGAGTGCACGAGGGTGTAGCGGCCGGACGACATGCGCTGCAGTCGTACGGTGGCTGCCGCCGCGACCTGTTCGAGGCGGGCCGCCAGGACGTACGACTCCAGGCGCATCTTGCGTTCGTTGTCGGCGGAGGTGCCGGCGGTGAGCGAGGCGAGGCGGGCGACCCGGTCGTACTCCTCGCGCAGCGGGCCGAGGCGGAGCACTTCCGCGACGGCCTGCCGCGACAGCCGCGCGAGTTCGGCGCACCGGTCGCGGGCGGCGGCAAGCACGGACGCGGCGGCGCGCAGGGCACGCTCGGCCTCGTCATGCGCGGCCCGGGCCGCTTCGGGGTCGGCGCGCGGATGCCCGGCGGCGCTGCCGGCGTCCGCCTCCGCGAGCCGGTCGGCGACGGCCGCGGCCTCGGTCTGCCAGGCGTCGATACGGTGCTGCAGATCCCGCTGCTCCGCCTCGCCGAGCAGCACGGCGGCAGCAGCGCGGGGCGTGTCGAACCCCGCCCGGAACGCGGCGTCGGCCAGCCGGTCGTCGGCCTCCTTCAGGCGCTGCGCGGTGAGGTCGACGGCTCGTACGGCCTCGGCGGCATCGGCAAGCAGCCGCACCCGGCGCTCCAGCAGCGCGGCATGCTCGGCGACGCTGCCCGCGCCGCCCCGGGCCTGGGCCAATTCGCTTTCCAGCACGGCCTGTTCCCGATCGAGGCCTTCCCGCCGCGAGGTCCGCGCGGCGACCCGCCGCTCGGCCTGCTGCTGCGCGGCAAGCCGCTCCTCGTGCTCACGCTCGGCCTGATCGAGCGCCTCGCGAGCGGCGTGCATGCCGGAGGCGAGGCTGTGCGCGTGCTGGTGGTCGCGCTCCAACTGCTCGACGCGACGGAGCAGTTCGGACACGTCGGGCTCGTCCCCGATCCCGCAACCCGCGGCCTGCGGCCGCCCGTGGGCATCGGCGGTGCCGGGCACACCACCCGCCACCGGGGCGTCACCGCCCCGCTCCGCCGCCCGCGCCTGGTCCCTCGCCGTGGTCAACGACTCCCGCACCACCGCCAGTTCACGTTCCGCCTCTGCCCTGGCCGCGTCCTCCCGCGTGTAACTCTCGTACGCAGACTCCTCCGCCCTGCGGTCCACATGGCCGTCCCCCGCGCGGGCGGGCGCGGGGTGGTCCGCCGAGCCGCAGACCGCGCAGGGTTCGCCCCGGACCAGGCCCGCCGCCAGTTCCGCCGCAATGCCGCGCAGGCGGCGTTCCTTGAGGTCGAGCCAGCTCTCGCGGGCCGTGTTGGCGCGTTCGCGGGCCGTGTGCAGCCGGCCCTCCAGCTGCTCGGTGCGGGCCGCGAGCCGGTCGCGTTCGCGGGCCGCGCGGAGTCGGCGGCGGGCCGGGTCGAGGCGGCCCGCGAGGTGTTCGGCGCGGGTTGCGGCGTCCTGGGCGGCCGCGATGCGGTCCTGGTGGGTGCGCCGGACCGTCTCCCAGCCGGCCAGCCAGCCCGCCGCGTCGGCGAGGATGTCGTCGTCGGCCCTGGCCTGGCGGTCGAGCTCCGCGCGCTCGCGGGTGATCTCCGCGCTGCGTCGCTCCGCCCGCCGGGCGGCTTCGAGTCCGCCCAGGTCCTGGCTCAGCTTGCGTTCGAGCGCAGCCAGTTGTTCCGCACCGGCCTCCGCGAGCTCCGGCGGGAGTCCGGCCCGCGCCCGCTCGCGGTCCGCGCTCGCGCGCCGGTGCTCGCGCTCGGCGTCGTCGCGCAGCCGCAGCGCGGGCTCGACGAGCTCCGCCTTGCGGGCCCGTTCCAGCCTGGCCTGCAGTTCCTCCCACTCGGGCCGCCGCGCCTGAAGCGCCTCGCTGCGCCGCCGGGCGTCCGCGTATCTCTCCTGGAGCCGGGCGAGTTCACGCTCGGCTTCCAGCTCACGCCGTGCGGCGGCCTGCCGGCTTTCCGCCGCGGCCAGCGCGCATTCGGCGATGTCCAGCCTCTCCCGGGCGCCCGCGCGGGCGACGGCCGCCCACTGCAGTACGGCCGCGGTGAGTCCCGGATCGCCCGGCTGCTGCGGCGGCAGCGGCCAGTCCCCCGCCGCTGTGCCCGCGGCCTGTTCCATCCGGTGGGCGACCGCGAGCAGCCGCTCGTCACCGGCACGCACCTGCTGTTCGGCGGCGCGGCGCTGTTCGGCGAGGCGCTCCTCGACGGCGGCGAATCGGCGGGTGTCGAACAGCCGCCCGAGCAGTTTGCCGCGCGCCTCCGCGTCGGCGCGCAGGAAGCGTGCGAAGTCGCCCTGCGGCAACAGCACCACCTGGCAGAACTGGTCGCGGCTCATCCCGACGAGCTGGCTGATCTCCTCGCCGATCTCCTGGTGGGAGCGGCTCAGCGCCTGCCACTGGCCGGCCTCGAAGTCGTACTCGCGCAGCCAGCTCTGGGCCCGCTCGGTGGTGAAGCCCTTGCCGTTCTTCTTGGGGCGCGGCTGGGCGGGCCGCCGCCGGATCTCCAACCGCCGCCCTCCCACGGTCAGTTCCAGGCAGACCTCGGTGGAGGTGCCGACTGGGGCATGGTCGCTGCGCAGGGACGCCCCGGCGCTCTGACGCGCGCCCGGCACCGCTCCGTACAGCGCGAAGCAGACCGCATCGAGGACGGACGTCTTGCCCGCGCCGGTCGGGCCGTGGAGCAGAAAGATCCCGGCGGCGGACAGCGCGTCGAAGTCGACGTCCTGGCCGGCTCCGAACGGGCCGAAGGCGGTGACGCTCAGTCTGTGCAGCCTCACCCGGCCACCTCGCGCACGCCCGCGTCAACTCGTACGTCGTCGAAGGCACCGCGCAGCACGGTGCGCTCCAGATCGTCGGGACCGCTGCCGCCGCGCACATGGGCCACGAAGTCCTCCGCGATCTGGTGGTCGTCGCGCCCCTTCAGCCGCTGTGCGTACGAGGCGACAGCGTCATCGCCGGTCCGCTCGGGCTCGAAGACGAGGCTGAGGGTGTGCGGGAACCGCTCGGCGAGCCGCGCCATCGGCTCGGCCGGGCGCACCGGGTCGGTCAGGGTCGCCTCGACGAACGACTGCTCGTGCGGGGCCAGCGCCGGGTCGTCGAGCAGTTCCTCCAGCGCGCCGCGCAGCCGGGCGAGCGGCCGCGGCACGGGACATTCGATGCGCTCGGCCTCGATCTCGCCCCGCGCGCCGAGGTCGATGAGCCACATGGTCTTGCGGTGCCGCGCCTCGGAGAAGGAGTAGGCGAGCGGCGATCCGGAGTAGCGCACGCGGTCGGCGATGGTCTGGCAGCCGTGCAGATGTCCGAGCGCGACATAGTCCACGCCGCGGAAGACCCCGGCGGGCACGGCGGACACGCCTCCGACGGTGATGTCCCGTTCGCTGTCGCTCTCTTCGCCGCCCGCGACGAAGGCATGGGCCAGGACGACGGACCGGGTGCCGGCCGCACGCGTCGCCAGGTCGGCTCGTACGCGCTCCATAGCGGCGCCGATAACGGCCTCGTGCCGTGCCTTGTCCGTCTTGAACTCGTCCTTCACCAGGGCGGGTTCGAGATACGGCAGTCCGTAGCAAGCCACATCGCCGTGTGCGTCGCTCAGCAGCACGGGTGTGTCGCACCCGGCCGGATCGGTGCGCAGATGTATCCCGGCGCGCTCGATCAGCCCGGCCCCGACCCCGAGCCGACGCGCCGAGTCGTGGTTCCCGGAGATCATCACGGTCGGCACGCCGGCGGCGGCGAGCCGGTGCAGCGCCTCGTCGAACAGCTGCACGGCGGCGAGCGGCGGCACTGCCCTGTCGTACACATCCCCTGCGACCAGCACCGCGTCCACGTCGCGCTCGCGCACCGTCGCCACCAGGTGGTCGAGGAACGCCGCCTGGGCGTCGAGCATGCTCACCCGGTGGAACGACCGACCCAGGTGCCAGTCCGACGTATGCAGGAATCTCATGATCCCCGAGAGTATCGGTGGGGTCGGACATCACGGGCGGCTTCAGGCGTCTCCATAAGCCTCACCGCCGAGTTCGAGTCCCGCGGTCCCCGCTGTGGCATCGGCGAGCCAGCCACGGAAGGCTTCGACCTCGGCGTCCGGCAGTCCGATCTCGATGGTGACCGCCTCCGCGTACCGCACTTCGCGCACATCCCGTCCGGTCGCCCGCAGATCGTTCTCCAGCTTTCCCGCCCGCTGGTGGTCGACGGTGACGGTGGCGAGCCGGAAGCGCTGCCGGGTGAGGGTGCCGAGCGCGTCCAGGGCCTCGCCGACGACTCCGCCGTATGCCCTGATCAGGCCGCCCGCGCCGAGTTTCACACCGCCGTAGTACCGGGTGACGACGGCTACGACATAACGGACTTCGCGCCGCATCAGCATCTGCAGCATGGGCACACCCGCCGTGCCGCCCGGTTCGCCGTCGTCGCTCGCCTTCTGTACGGCGGCGTCGGCTCCGATGACGTACGCGAAGCAGTTGTGCGTGGCGGTCGGGTGCTCCTTGCGGATGCGTGCGACGAAGGCCTGCGCCTCCTCCTCGGTCGCGGCGGGCGCGAGCGCGCAGATGAAGCGCGATCTGTTGATCTCGGTCTCGTGCACGCCCTCGCGGGCGACCGTCCGGTACTGCTCCTGCATCCGGCCACCCTATGTGCCGCCCGGACAGGAATGCTCCGCGCAGGCCCCCGGTTGTCCGGAGCATGTACGCAGACGCAGAGACGATCCGCAGGATTCTGACCTCGACGGGCGAGACCTGGGCGGTGGTCGGCCTGTCCAACAACGAGGCGCGGGCGGCGCACGGCGTCGCCGACGTCCTCCAGCGCTTCGGCAAGCGCATCGTCCCGGTGCACCCCAAGGCCGAGACGGTCCACGGCGAGCAGGGCTACGCGACGCTCGCGGACATCCCCTTCAAGGTCGACGTGGTCGATGTGTTCGTGAACTCCTCGCTGGCCGGACCGGTCGCGGACGAGGCCGCCGCGATCGGCGCGAAAGCGGTCTGGTTCCAGCTGGGGGTGGTCGACGAGGAGGCGTACGAGCGCACTCGCGCGGCCGGGCTCGACATGGTGATGGACCGCTGCCCGGCGATCGAGATCCCGCGCCTCGGCTGAACCGGGCAGCGCGGCTCGGCAGGCCCCCCGGCGCCGGCCTCAGATCCCGAGGCCGTCGATGACCATCGCGCCCGGCAGCCCGGCGAAGGCCTTCCCGGGCACGATCAGCTTTCCGCGCCGGCGGCCGCTGCCGATGAGTACCCACTCCGTGTCGACGACCGCGGAGTCCACCAGCAGCGGCCAATCGGCGGGCAGTCCGATCGGCGTGATGCCGCCGTACTCCATGCCGGTTTCGCCGGTCGCGGTGTCCATGGACGCGAACGACGCCTTGCGGGCGCCCAGTTGCTTGCGGACGACGCCGTTGACGTCGACGCGCGTACTGGACAGGACGACGCAGGCAGCGAGCGAAGACTCGCCGCCACGCTTGCCCGCCACGACCACGCAGTTCGCCGACTCTTCGAGCAGTTCCTGCCCGTAGTGCTCCGCGAAAACGGCGGTGTCGGCGATGTCCGGGTCGGTGTCGACGTAGATCAGCTGCTCGGCGGGTACGTCGCCGCGCCAGGCGCGCACGGCGTCGGCGACCGGCGGGGTGAACAGGTCGAGGCAGTCGGGGGCGGGTCTGGCGTCGTCGAAGATTCCGATGGGAGCGCGCATACGCATCACGCTAACAGCGGCTGTCCCGTGCGCGATCGGCCGTCTCAGCGCACGGGCGGGATGGAGACGGCCATCGTCATCTCGACCGTCTCGTCACCGTCGTTGCGGTAGGCGTGCGAGACATTCGCCTCGAAGGTGGCGGAGGTCCCGGCCGGTACGGCGTGCGGTTCGCCGTCGACGACGAGGGTCAGTTCGCCCGCGGTGACATGGAGCAGTTCGATCGTGCCGTCGGGGTGCGGGTCGGACTCGCTGCGGTCACCGGGCATCAGCCGCCAGGCCCACAGTTCGAGTGGCCCGCGGCGCTCGGTGCCGACGAGCAGGGTGGTGGAACTGCCCGTCGAGGTGGACCACATGCGTACGGCCTGCTCCGGGGGTACGAGGCGGACCTGTGGGCCCTGCTCGTAGTCGAGGAGCGTGGTGATGCTGACGCCAAGTGCGTCGGCGAGCTTCACCGTGGTCCCCACACTCGGATTCGTACGCGCCTGCTCGATCTGGATGATCATGCCGCGGCTGACCCCCGCGCGCGCTGCGAGGGCGTCGAGCGTGAACCCCCGCTCGCCGCGCCAGCGCTTGAGATTGCGGGCGAGCGACTGCGTGAGCTGGTCGAGGTCCGACACATTCCGTCCAATATTCTGGATGACAGGGTCCAATAAACTGCACTACGGTGTGGTGCACCCAAACGTTCACTGCACTGTACTGCGAGGCCTGCCATGACCGCACTGTTCGCCCTGGCCACGAGCTTCCTGTGGGGCCTGGCCGACTTCGGCGGCGGGCTGCTCACACGGCGTGCGCCGGCCCTCACGGTGGTCGTCGCCTCACAGTCGATCGCGGTGGTCGTCCTCGGGGCGACCGTCGTGGCCACCGGCGGCTGGCACGAGGCGGGACCGCAGCTCTGGTACGCCGTCGCGGCGGGCGCCGTCGGCCCCGTGGCCATGCTCTCCTTCTACAAGGCGCTCGCCCTCGGACCGATGGGCGTGGTCTCTCCGCTCGGATCGCTGGGTGTGGCCGTGCCCGTCGGCGTCGGCCTGATGATCGGCGAGCGGCCCGGGCTGCTCCAGTTCGCCGGTATCGCGGTGGCCGTGGCCGGCATCGTCCTGGCGGGCGGGCCCGAGCTGCGCGGTGCGCCGGTGCAGCGGCAGGCGATCGGGCTGACCCTGGTCGCCGCCTTCGGGTTCGGCGCGGTGATGACCCTGATCGCCGAGGCCTCGACCACCATCACCGGGCTTTTCCTCGCACTCTTCGTACAGCGCGTCACCAATGTCGCGGTCGGCGGCACGGCGCTGTACGCGTCGGTGAAGCGCGGCGCGCGGGCGCTGCCGCAGGATGGCGGAATGCGGGTCATCTGGTCCTCGCTCCCGGCCCTCGCCTTTGTCGGCCTCGCCGATGTCGCGGCCAACGGCACCTACTCCATCGCCGCGCAGAACGGGCCCGTCACCGTCGCCGCCGTACTCGCGAACCTCTACCCGGTGATGACAGTGCTCGCGGCGCTGGTGCTCCTCAAGGAGCGGCTGCGCGTGGTCCAGGCGACCGGCGCGGGGCTCGCGCTGGTGGGCACCGTACTGCTGGCGGGCGGCTGAGCGGCCCGGTTCAGCTCTCCTCCAACTCCGCGAGCGCCAGCAGCTGTTCGGGCGTGATGCCGTCCGGAATCGGCACGGGAGCGGGCGTACGCAGCGGGGGCTGCCAGCCGCGGACCGGATCCCAGCTCCGTACGACCCGGGCCGGGGCCCCGGCCACCACCGAGTGGTCGGGGACCTCTCCCCGTACGACCGCGCCCGCGGCGACCACCACATTGCGGCCGAGCCGCGCGCCGGGCAGGACCACCGCGCCGGTGCCAAGCCAGCATCCGGGGCCGATCTCCACCGGTTCGGTGCGCGGCCACTGCTTGCCGACCGGCTGGTGGGGGTCGTCGTAGCTGTGGTTGGTCGAGGTGATGTAGACGTACGGACCGCAGTACGTGTCCGAGCCGATGGTCACCCTGGTGTCGGCGATGACATGGCTGCCGCGGCCGAGGACGACGCCGTCGCCCAGCGTCAGGATCGGGTCGGGTCCCAGGTCCAGTCCCGGCATCATTCCCGCGGTGAGCGTGACCTGCTCGCCGATGATGCAGTGGTCGCCGAGCTCGATCCACGCCTCGCCGAAGACGGTGCCCTGGGGGAAGGCGAGCCGGGTGCCGGAGCCGAGCCGGCGGAAACCCAGCCGTCCCGGGTGCTCGGCGGTGACAGCACCCGCCTCCTGCACCCAGCGCCAGCCGCGATGGACGGCGCGTGCGAGGACGCGGCGCCGCCAGGCGGCGAGTGATGAGAACGTGTTTCTGTTCTTCGGCACCCGCACACGGTAGTCGCCGGACCTGGCCCGATCACAGCGGTGCGCTGTGACGTTCGCCCCACCAAGCCGACGCCGCTTACCACGTCGGGCCGGCGGGGACTGCGCGTTCGAACCCAAGTCCTCCGTTCTGTGGGCAGTCGAAGCACTCCGGTCTCACCAGCATCACCGCGTGGCTAGCATATGCGCCACATACATGCGGAAGATCACCGTCAACTTGGTGCCCTACGGCCGTATGTGCGGCCGATGGGCGCCCGTCGGCCCGTCTGTTTCCCGCACTCGAGCAGCGAGGGATCGCGGAATGTCAGTGCCAGTCGCCCCGAAACCGCACCGGATACGCACGGCCGCCTGGCTCTGTCTGGCCGTCGCTGTCGGGGCCACCGCACTCTCCGCCCGGCGGCTGCGTGGCGCATTGGCCGTGGTGCACGGTGAACTGCGTTCGCTGCAGAACCAGTTGGCTCAGGCGGCCGACGATCTGGACCGGCAGGCGACGATCCCCTCCGGCTCCGGCACTGCGATCCCGTCGCAGGACGGGCCCCAGGCGGCCACGCCGGGCGGGCTGCCGGTCCGGCCGCCGGGGCGCACCATGGCCGCCGCCGACCGCGGCCGCACCGGGCCCGCCGCGCCGGACGAGGGCCACGACTCGCCCGGACGCGACGCCGGTGCGCAGTTCGGCGCCTTCCACCGCTCGCTCAAGGCCCCGGCGGATCCGTCCGCCACGCCCGCGGAGCAGTAACGCGACCCACCCCGTCCGGCGCCCGGAGGCATCGGCGCCCATCCCCCCGTACGAGAACGTAGGACAGGAGGCACGGGCCGGTGACCGGATTGCCGGGCAGCACCCGCCCCACGCACACGATGCAGACCACAGACAACAGCCTCACCCGGCTCCTGGAAAGCCTGTTGGAACGCACCCCGGGGACCCAGCACGCCCTGGTGGTCTCGCGCGACGGGCTGAAGCTCTGCTGGAGCCGGCATCTGACGCTCGACCAGGCCGATCAGCTCGCCGCGATCTGCTCGGGCATCCAGGCGCTCGCCCAGGGCGCCTCGGTCGAGTTCGGCAACGGCAACGGCGGCGTACGGCATTCCATGACCGAGTTCTACGGCGGACTGCTGTTCGTCGTGGAGGCGGGAGACGGCGCGCATCTGGCCGTCGTGGCCGAGGACGGCGCCGATCCGGGCGTGGTCGGCCACCGGATGACCGAATTGGTCGAGCAGATGGGCGAACATCTGCGCGCCGAGCCTCGGCTGCCGTCCCAGGTCGAGGTCCCGGCCCCCTCGAGCAGTAACGGGCACAGCCCTCACGGGTATTGACCGACGGGGGACCGTGCCCGGGGCCGGGCCTCCCCTTGCCGCAACGAGGGCAGCCACCTAGGTGGGGTCGTGGCGCACACTCGCCCGGCATTCCGGCAACCCGGGCACAGCACCGAACGCGGGCACTCCGGCTGCCGCGATCAGACACGGCAACGGTGCATTCCGCTTTTCGGTGACTGGAAGCTAAGCCCGGGCGCAGACACGCGCCTATCCGTGCAGGCGATCTACGGATACGTAAATAAATCAGCCGGGGCGTGTGTTCCAGGTCCGGCTCAGCTGCTGCCGGGACTGCGCTTCGAGCTTCCGCCTGGCCCGGGACACGTGCTGTTCAACCGTACGCGGCGACAGGTGCAGGGTGGCGGCGATCTCCCTGTTTGTGAGCCCCGCGTTGGCCAGGTCGATGACCTCTTGTTCGCGGGGGGAGAGCTGGTCCCCGTAGCTCGGGCGGCCGCGACGGCGCTGTTCGGCCGCGGGCTGGTGGGCACGGAGTGTGGCCCGCACCCGCGCGGCGTCCCAACCCGCGCCCACATCCGTCAGTTGCTGCACACAGGAGGCCAGGTCTTCCACGGCGCCGGCCGCCGCCTCGGCGTCCGCACCCGACTCCAGCGTGCACTGGGCGGCCGCCTCGGTGGTGAGGATCACGGCGTACGGCCGGGGCATCTCGGCGTACACGGCCGCCGCCTGGCGGAAGTGGGGTATCGCCAGGGCCTGTTCGCCCGCCGTCTGCGCCAGGACACCGCGGCACCAGTGGAGTGCGGCGGCGGCCGACGGGACGACGTTTCCCTTCAGCCCGGCCTCGAACTCGGCGACCATGTCCTCGGCCGCTTCCTGGCGGCCTGCCCGGGCTGTCGCCTCGACGGCCCAGGGAGCGAGCTCCGCCGCCCACACCCAGACGCCTTTGTCGCGCACCCTGTCCCAGGCCGCGGCCGCCTCGGACGCCGCCGTGTCGACGTCGCCGCGGGCCAGGGCGGTCCGGATCAACGCACCGGCGGCCGCCGCCACATGAGGCAGCGGCGAGCCGACGGGCAGCGGATGCCCGTCGCCCGACAGCCAGGCCGCCATCTGCTGCCATTCGCCCTGGGCCAGGGCGAGCATGCCGAGGACGAACCGGGCGTCGGCGGCGGGTCCCGGCATGACGCCGGTCTCGGCGACGAAGGCCCGGGCCCGCCCGGACAGTCCCGTCCACCGGCCGGTGAACCAGTCCAGCAACAGGCCGCTGCCACGCCCGTCCTGCTCGACGTAGGAGGCTCCGCTGCGGGCCGCCAGATCCAGCCCTTCCTCCAGGAGATCGCCGACGCGCTGCGGATGCCCCAGCCACAGGGCGGCGTCCGCGCCGTTCACCAGACCCCGGGCCACATGCGGCAGCCGCTCGGTGTGATCGGTATCGGTGTCCGTGTCGGTGCGCAGCCGTTCCAGCACGTCCCATGCCGTGGGGTCCCCGGTCTCCAGCAGCACGGCGATGGTGTTGGCCGCGACCGCCGTTCGCACTTCGGCGTCGTCGCTGTGGGCAGCCAGCTTCTGGACCTTCTCGAGCCAGTGCAGGTTGCGTTCCAGCGGGACCGCGGACATGACGGGCATGGCGAGTGCCGACATCGCACGCGCGGCGAGCGCCGGCCGTTCCGCCAGCTCGCCGACCGCCTGCTCCAGTTCCACCCAGCCCTGCAGGCCCATTCCCGCCTGGTTGTAAAGGACCAGCCCCAGGTCGAGCCGGATCTGGCCGCGTACGGCAGGAGGCAGGGACTGGTCGTCGAGGATCTGCCGCAGCACCTGCACCGTCTGGTCGGTGTGCAGCCCCAGCACGGCACTGTGGGCCAGCAGCGGCGCGAGCCGGGCCCGCATCTCCCGGGGGACCGCGTGGTGGGAGAGCGCGTGCTCCAGCACGTCGATCGCCGTCTGGTGCTCACCGGCCTCGGCGCACTGCCGCGCGGCCCGCTCGACCGCCCTCAGCCAGCCGCGCAGCCGCCCGCCGCGGTGCCGGTGTTCCGCGAGCCGGGTCCACGGCACCGGTTGCCGCTGCGCCAGCACGTCGGCCGCCCGGCGATGCATCTCCTGCCGCAGCGGCCCCGGCATTTCCTCGTAGACGGCCGCGCCCGCCAGCGGCGAGGGGAAGCCGTACACGTCCCGGCCGGTCTCCTGGAGTACGGCTCTGCGCAGGGCCGCGACGAGCGCCTGCCGGCCGGTTTCGGCGGGCAGCGCGCCCACCGCGTACAGATCCTCGGCGCTGCTCGGCTCATCCAGCACCGCCGCGGCCCGGACGACGGCCCGGTGCTCCTCCCGCAGCGCGGCGAGGCGGCCGAGGACCAGCTCGGCCAGCCGTACGGGCGTCCCCGTGGCGTCCACGTCCTTGGCGGTGTACCGCTCCTTCGGCCCGCACACGTCCTCCAGCTGGCACACCAGGTCGACGACTACCTGGGGCACGCCGGCCGAGCGCTCATGGATGCGGGCGACCAGTTCCGGTGGACAGCTCTCGGCGCCGAGCCGCTCCTCGACCATCAGACGCACCTGTTCGGCGTCGAGTGGCATGAGGCGTATCCGCAGCAGCGACAGCCGGGCGGGATAGGTCACGGCCCGGCCGAGGACCAGTCCGGGCTCGGCCAGTTCCTCGGGCCGGTAGGCCAGTACGGCTGCGAGCCCGGCGGGCGGCCGCTCCAGCACTCGTCGCAGCAGTTCCTGGCCGCCCCGGTCGGCGCGGTGCACGTCTTCGGCGATCAGCAGGACCGGACCGTCGGATTCCAGCAGCGGCACCAGGTCCTCGGCGAGCGCGGCGGCGTCCGGGTAGAGGCGCGGCGGCAGGGGAAGCGGCTCGTGGCGCGCCCGCCCGGCGGCCCGGCCGCTGCCCGCATCCGAGCGCGCCGAGCGGACAGCGTGGTGGGCGAGTGCGACGCCGGACGCGGTGAAGGTCAGGACCACGCGTGGTCGCGGGCCGGTCTCCGCGGCCTCGAGCAGCCGGTCGACCAGTCGGCTCTTGCCGACTCCGGCCGACCCCTCGATCAGAAGCAATGCCGGTTGCCGGGTGGGATGGGCGAGCGTCTGTTTCAGCCACCGTTCCCAGGCCTCGTCACTGAGCGTGCTCACCGGCTCACTCTCCTCGACATTTCCGGTCATTTCATTTCTTTAGGTATCCGTACTTCAGTCTCCCCAATTGCGCGAGTACGCGGCGACCATGAGCCTAGAGCTGCCGCTCGGGCATCCCCTGGGCAAAAAAGGAGCCGACGTGATCGCATCAGAGGAGTCCTCCCACCCTCCGTCTTCCGGCCTTGTGCCTCATGGCGGAATCTCGGGTCTGGCCCAGTGTGCGATGTCGGCGACACCAGAAGCGGTGCGCATGCTGAGACATTTCGCCCGCGCCGCGGCGCACCGCTGGCGGCTGGCCGACGACTTCCACGAGGCGCTGTCGGTGATCGTCACCGAGCTGGTCAGCAATGTGGTGCTGCACAGCGGCAGCCCGTGGGTCGCGGTGGCCATCAAGGTCCGCGGCAACACCCTGACGACCCAGGTCAGGGACGGCGGGCGGTGGAAGCACCGCCCGGTGCGGCGTCAGGAGCCACTTGACGCGCATGCCGACTGCGGTCATGGGCTGGGGCTGGTGGAGTCCTTCGCGACACGGATCACCACACGCAGCCTGGACGCCGGCAGCGTGGTGGTGGCGGAGATCGTCATGCCCGCCCAGTACGGCGGGCCTTCCGTCTAGTCGCGATGGGGCCGGGGTCGGGCCCCCGGCGCTCAGTCCGTCTCGGACGCCTGGCGGTGGCCCTTGGCCAGCACCAGGTACATCGCGGCGTTGAGCTTGATCCCCTCGCGCTCCTCCTCGGTCAGCTCGCGCTTGACCTTGGCGGGCACGCCCGCGACCAGGGAGCCGGGCGGGACCCGCATCCCCTGGGGTACGAGCGCCTGCGCCGCGATCAGCGAACCGGCGCCGATGTGCGCGCCGTTGAGGACGGTCGCCCCCATGCCGACAAGTACGTCGTCCTCGACGGTGCAGCCGTGCAGCACGGCGTTGTGGCCGACCGATACACGCTCGCCCACAGTGACCGGGAAGCCCGGGTCGACATGCACCGTGCAGTTGTCCTGGATGTTGGTCTCGGCGCCGAGGACAATGGGACCGCAGTCCGCGCGCAGCACGGTGTGATACCAGACGCTGGAGCCCGCGGCCATGGTGACCTCACCGAGCACGACGGACGTGGGAGCGGTGAAGGCGTCCGGCGCGATGCTCGGCTCCTTGCCGCCCACCCCCGCGATCAGCGCCTGTCCTGCCATCGCCTTCTCCTCGTTCATGGACTCGTTCAGGGGCCGGTTCATCTCGGGCCGCTCAGTCGCCGGCGGGCACGGGCTCCGGTTCGGCCACCGCCGGACGGGCCTCCGCCTGTGCGGCCGCCTTCTTGGCGCGACTCTTGAGCACCAGCATCGAGGTGAGTCCGATCAGCACGGCGAGGACCAGGCCCAGCCAGGAGAACCGCTTGAGCCAGGCCTCGGCGACCACGCCGACGGAGTAGATGACGGCGGTCGTGCCGCCGGCCCAGAGGATCCCGCCGAAGACATTGGCGATGAGGAACTTCCAGTACGGCATCCGCAGCACGCCCGCGAGCGGCCCGGCGAAGATACGCAGCAGGGCGACGAAACGGCCGAAGAAGACGGCCCACATGCCCCACTTCTCGAACGACCGCTCCGCCATGGCGATCTGCGCGTCGCCGAAGTGCTTGGGGAACTTCCCACCGAGCCAGGTCAACAGTGGGCGTCCGCCCTTGCGGCCGATGGCGTACCCGATCGAATCGCCGATGATCGCACCGGCGGTCGCGCAGGCGCCGAGGATGTACGGATTGATGTCCCCGTGCTGTGAGGCCAGCAGCGCCGAGCTGACAAGGACGATCTCGCCCGGCAGCGGGATGCCGAGGCTCTCGAGCCCGATGACCACCCCCACCAGGAGGTAGATGCTGACCGCAGGGACGGTCTCAAGCCACTCCTGGACGTGCAACGCCGGCTCCTCCCGAGTTTGCTGGGCGTGTGCTGCCCGGCGTACGCCCCCGTCGGCGCACGCCGAGCAGCCTACCTGGTCAGCGATGCACCAGCCCCAAGGGCCTCAGGCGCCCGGGCGCAGCGTCCACACGATGGTCATCTCGCCGGTCACCGCGCCGTCCGCGCGCTGAATGGCGATCTCCACCGGGAACTCCGGGCGCTCGCCCGCGTCCAGCTCCGCGACGACGTCCGCGATGGGACGGCCCAGGGTGGCGGTCGCCGTGACGACGCCCATCGCCAGCTTCTTGTAGCCGATTTCCGCCTTGACAGCGAGCGGCACGGCCCGCGTCATCTGGTCGCCGAAGGCGGCGATGACGATCGCGCCGCTCGCGGACTCGGCGAGCGTGAACATCGCCCCGGCGTGCGGTCCGCCGACGTGGTTGTGGAAGTCGGGCTGGTCCGGCAGGCGGACGACAGCACGCTCGGCGGTGGTCTCAACGAACTCCAGGTTGAGGGTCCGGGCCATGGGGACGGTGGCGGCGAGCATCTCGCCGACGGACATCTGATCAGCGCTCATGGACGGGATGTTACCCACGAGTAGCGCTGTTGGCCATCCCTGGTCGGGGGCGGCCGTAGCCCCCGTGCCGCGACACCTCTATCGTTACTCGCCATGTGGCCAGGACAGCAGCCGCCCGGGGGCGAGCAGAACCCGCAGGACCAGAACCCGTACCAGCAGCCGGGGTACCAACAGCCGAATCCGTACCAGCAGCCCGGCTACCAGCAGCCTGGGCACCAGCAGCCGGGCTACCAGCAGCAGCCCAACCCGTACCAGCAGCCGACTGTGGCGCAGTTCGGCGTGCCCGGGCAGCCGCCCGGTGGGCCCCAGCCGCCGCAGGACAACAAGAAGAAGACGACCATCGTCGCGATCGTCGCGGCCACGGCGGTCGTAGCGGCTGCGGTGGTCACGGGCGTCATCGTGCTGAAGGACGACGACAAGGGCACCGAGGACGAGGGCAGCAAGGTCAGCTCCTCGAAGACGCCCGCGGCGGACAAGCCCAGCCAGGCTCCCGCGTCGCCGACCGAGAACCCCCGCGGCGGCGATGAGGGCAAGCCGACCATCGCGGGCTGGAAGGTCGTCAGCAACCCGAAGCACGGCACGCAGTTCGACGTCCCGCCCTCCTGGGAGGTGGCCGGTTCGAGCATCAGCACCTTCTTCGAGGACGAGAAGAAGGGGGACGGCTCGCCGGTCGTCGTCATGTCGGCTCCGGCCCACTACAAGTCCAAGTGGTGCACGTTCGACACCGACAAGGACGGCAAGCTCGAGACGTGGGGGCAGAGCTCGGTCGGCACCAAGGGCGGTAAGGGCGCCACCGACAGTGCCACGGCCGCCTACAACGAGGCCGGCAACTGGGTGTGGGCGGGCTACGCGCAGACCGAGCCCAAGGGCACGGTCAAGATCACCAAGGCCAAGCCGTACACCACCAAGTCCGGCCTCAGCGGAAGCGTCGCGACTGCCACCGCGCTCGGTGTCAAGAAGGAGAACAAGTGCGAGACCGACGGCAAGTCGATCGCCTTCACCTTCAAGGACAGCAAGGGTGACTTCAAGAGCTGGGTCCTGTACGCCAACACCGGCGTCAAGGACGAGGTCCCGGACGCCACCATCGCGCAGATCCTGAGCACGGTCCGGCTGGCGGGCACGCCCACCGGCTAATCCGTTCGGCATGGCGGTACGGCAGCGGGGATAGTCCCGAGGTGACCACTCCCGCCGCCGAACTCCGCCGCCGTGCACGCCGCCCCGAGTGGGCGGGACGCAACTACACCCTGCTGACCGCCGCAGCGATCGTCACCAGCCTGGGCACCCATGGTGCGCTGATCGCGGCGGCGTTCGCGGTTCTGCAGTCCGGCGGGGACGGCGGCGACGTGGGTCTGGTCGCGGCGGCCCGCACCCTCCCCCTCGTGCTCTTTCTGCTGATCGGCGGCGCGATCGCCGACCGGGTGCCGCGGCACCGCGTGATGGTCGCCGCCAACGCGCTCAACTGCGTCTCGCAGGCGGTCTTCGCCGTGCTCGTCCTGGCCGGCGATCCGCAGCTGTGGCAGATGATGCTGCTGACCGCGCTCTGCGGCACCGGCCAGGCGTTCTTCAACCCGGCCGCCGAGGGCATGCTGATGTCCAGCGTCAGCGGCGAACAGGCTGGCCGGGCCTTCGCGTTGTTCCGTATGGCCATGCACGGCGCGGCCATCGGCGGTGCCGCGCTCGGCGGCGCGCTGATCGCGGCGGTCGGTCCGGGGTGGGTGCTGGCCGTGGACGCAGCGGCATTCGCGGTCGCGGGCGCGCTGCGTGCTTTTCTCGACGTCAGCCATATCCGCCCGCGCCTGCCCGGCGGCGGGCTGCTGGCCGATCTGCGGGACGGCTGGAAGGAGTTCAGCAGCCGGCCGTGGCTGTGGGGCATCGTCGCCCAGTTCTCGGTGGTCGTCGCCGTCGTCGGGGCTGCCGAGTCGGTGTACGGGCCGCTGGTCGCCCGGGACGAGCTCGGCGGCGCGGGCCCCTGGGGCATTGCGCTCGCCGCGTTCGGCGTGGGCACCCTCGGCGGGGCACTGCTGATGATGCGCTGGAAGCCCCGTCGGATGCTGCTCGCCGGGACGCTGTGCGTGTTCCCGATGGCCGCGCCGTCGGCCGCGCTCGCCGTACCGCTGCCTGTCGCGGGACTCGCGGCGGTGATGCTTCTCAGCGGTGTGGCGATCGAGGTGTTCGGGGTCGCGTGGATGACGGCGCAGCACCTTGACAGATGTAACCTCTCGATTGACGCGACGACAGGTCCGGATGCGACGGCAGGCCGACTTGCCCGTGTCGGTCTGATGAGCCGTCAGGCTCTGGGAAGTCCCATGACTCCCCGCCCGATCTGGCGCGGTTGTGGCACGGGCTGATCCCCTCGATGCGAACTATCGGCAGGACGGTCGTTCAGGTCTGCCCGGGTCGTCAGCCGCGGTCTTGGGGGCGTTGCTGGACGGCTGCGGTCGCGCTGGTTGCTGTACTTCGCTGCTGTACGGCAGCCCCGAGCACGAGGTGACAAGTACTTGGTTCCTGACCGCCGTGGTTGGTGCACTTCGCCTGGTACAGCGAGGTGGGTGGGCCGGTGTCCCGCTTGATGGGGCGATTAGTGCTTTGGTCTGCTGGTCTTGCAGGGCGCGGGTGAGGCTGGCGGAGCACGAGCGGTCCGGAAGGGGGATTCGCGACGCCCGTACGGCCTAATCCGGGCTCGCCAGCGGTCACGGGCTGATCGCGGCACTTAGCGTCGGACGCGGCGTTGATCAGCGCCGCGGCGACTCGACTCCAGACGTTCATGACGGGGCATCAAGCGCCGAGTCCATTCGGAGCACTCGAGCGCACTTCGGTGTGGTGCACTACAGGAGGTCTGCATGTCGGGTATCGCAGTACGGGGGCCATCGAAACTGGGGAGTCCGCGGCGAAGCCGTGGGCGTGGGGGTTCGTGGTGGGTGGTAGTGCGGGCCTGGATGGCGGGAGTGGCGGTCCTGGCCGGCCTGGCCCTTCCGGTCACCCTGGCCACGCCCGCCGCCGCGCAAACCGGAACCTTCGCCTACGTCGCCAACAACGCAGATGACACGGTGTCGGTGATCGATGCCGCCACCAACACCGTCATCGACACGATCACCGTCGGCGACAACCCCGTCGGTGTGGCGGTGACCCCGAACGGCACCCGCGTCTACGTCACCAACGGCGCCGATGGCACCGTGTCGGTGATCGACACCGCCACCAACACCGTCATCGACACCATCACCGTCGGCGACCAGCCCCAACTGCTGGCGGTGTCCCCGGACGGCTCCCGTGTCTACGTCACCAACTTCGCCGATGACACCGTGTCGGTGATCGACACCGCCACCAACACCGTCATCGACACGATCACCGTCGGCGACGGCCCTCTCGGTGTGGCGGTGTCCCCGGACGGCTCCCGTGTCTACGTCACCAACTTCGCCGATGACACCGTGTCGGTGATCGATGCCGCCACCAACACCGTCATCGACACGATCACCGTCGGCGACGCGCCCGTTGGTGTGGCGGTGACCCCGAACGGCACCCGCGTCTACGTCGCCAACACCAACGATGACACCGTGTCGGTGATCGACACCGCCACCAACACCGTCATCGACACGATCACCGTCGGCGACGAGCCCCAACTGCTGGCGGTGACCCCGAACGGCTCCCGCGTCTACGTCACCAACTCCGCCGATGACACCGTGTCGGTGATCGACACCGCCACCAACACCGTCATCGACACGATCACCGTCGGCGACAACCCCGTTGGTGTGGCGGTGACCCCGAACGGCACCCGCGTCTACGTCACCAACTCCGCCGATGACACCGTGTCGGTGATCGACACCGCCACCAACACCGTCATCGACACGATCACCGTCGGCGACGCGCCCGTTGGTGTGGCGATCGGCACCATCGAAGAGCGGATCCCGACCAAGCTGACGCTGAAGGCGAAGAAGAAGGACAAGGACAAGGAGCACCCCGAGGGTGAGAACGGTCTCACGCTGACCGCCAAGCTGACCGCCGAGGGCGAGCCCCTGGAAGGCAAGACCATCACCTTCACCAACGCCGTCCAGCTGTGCACCGAAACGACCAACGTCCAAGGCAAGGCCACCTGCAAGGTCCCGGGCAAGCAGGGCAAGGACACCTGCTACACCGCTGCCTTCGCCGGCGACGACACCTACGAGCCCTCCACCGCCAGGGTCTGCAAGAGGCACGACGACGACAAGCCCGACCCCTGGTCAGCACTGCTCGACCAGAGCGACGTCCGCATCCAGGCACTGCTGCCGACCATGCCATGAGCGTGAGCCTGCCCGACCGAGCCCCGGCGACTTCACGCCGCCTCCCACGCACCGGCGGCTGAGCCACTCCACAGGCACACCGCACGAGCGACTCCCCACCACAACACGTCGCCCCCTACGCACGACCATCGCCCTGATCCCAACCAGGGGTCAGGGCCACACGCCGCCCCAGGATTGCTTGGCAGACGGCTAGGGCTGCGGCTGGCATCCCTTCACCAGCCTCATCGCCCCTGAAGCGAAATCACCCAGGTCGGTGGAGCGGCTTTGGCCGGTGTCCTGCCCGGTTTGGGGTCGTGCATGATCAGGGGGCCGTACGCTTGCTGGCAACTCGGGCAGGTTTCACCCCTGCCCGCAATGTGTCCGAGTGGCCCCCTGGTCTTGCTCGACGCGGGACCCGAATCGGGGAGGTGGGTAAAGCCGTGGAGCCGACCGTCCCCACCCCCGGCCTGGTCTTTTCGCCCCTTGTGGGCGCGGGCGGGCGACGACGTGCGGCCCCGCTGGCGTAGACATGGAGGGGCAAGCGCGGCGGCGTCCGGCCGGCGCCGCCGCACTCCGTGCGGCACCTCGGATCTCTGATCAGACTGCTACGCAGTTCAGGAGGCCGGGAAAGCAGACGCCCGAGCGTCAACTGTGGTGCCCTCCCGAGCTTCCGCCCGTTCTCCGATGCCCTGGGCCTGGTGTCTTTGCAGCCTTCTGGGGCCACTCGGGCGCATGGAAGGCATGGGGAGAAAACCGGGCCCATTGTGGCTGTGCTGCGTGACGGCGGCTGGGCTGGCAATGATCTGGCTCGGTCGGGCAGCGAGCGAAGCGAGCACTTGATGACGTAGGGAAACTCTGTCCGCGTCGCTGCGGCTGTCCTGTGTCAGGTCCCGCTGATCCTTGACCTCGCTTGCTTTGGCGGGCTGTCGAGCCTCGTCGATTCACGTGCGGCTAGCCAGAATCCACACGCTTAGCAGCAATCCGCCAGCTGAGATCGCGGAGTGCAGCACGACCCAAAGGACCCAGATCTTCAGCCTGTGGATGCGAGGGAACTCGGCTCGATGCTCCGCGTTGTTCGCCGCCACGATGCCAGTCAGGTCTAACACAGGGTGCTGCAGGCCCACTTCGTGGCGGAAGGCATCAGCTAGCCCAGACTGGACGGCCCAGCGCTCTCCATACTTGGCGCTCGCCACGGCGCCGAAGGTGCCGAGAAAGAACATCGGCAGGGTCACACCGAGCGAGGAGACCTGCAGGCTGCCTTGTTGGGCGAGGTACCCCAGGGCGGCTCCTGTCACGATGATCACGATGTTCGTGAGTGCAGCTCGCTGGGCTTCCATCTGGCGAGCTTCCTCCCGCTGCCCCTTCCACAGCTCAAGCAGGACGTCAGTTTCGTCTGCCATTGGCGGCTCCCTCCCATGGAGTCAGCAAAGCTCAGGAAGGAGTAACAGCCAAGGGAAGCGCGAACATCACCTGGGACTAGACAGGCCGTCTTGTGGCTGTGCGCCATGGCTGGTGCCATGTGTGTGGGGCGATACAGAGATGTCGGGGGCTCGCGTGAGCGATCTGAAGATCACGGTGTGGAAGCGTTATGGGCATGACCGGCTTTATGTGAATCTGCAGAATGGGGTGGCTGTGGCCTTCCTTGACAGGGCCACGGGCCAAGTCACTGTCCTGCGCCAAGCGCATCGAGCTGCGGCAATGGCACTTCTCGCGAGTCACATGCCTCCGAAGGCTCCGGTTCCTCGTCAGCCACCGCGCGCCAAGACTCCGGTGTTGCCTCCCCTCACCGTCCAGGATGATCTCGCGCTCAACCGTCCCGGTGCTGCCCTGCGGGCTAAGCTCGCCGCCTCGGGGCCGGGGCCTATGCAGCGTGTTGTCGCTTGGCTGATGAGGCGTGATTCCGAGTGGGACTCCTGGCGCAAGGGCTTGGCTGGGGAACGTCGCGTGGGCTCCGAGTTACAGCGATTATCGAGCCGAGGCTGGCGCGTGCTGCACTCCGTGCCTCTGCCTCGGGAGGTGGACATCGACCACCTGCTTATCGGGCCGGGCGGAGTCTTCAGCATCAACACCAAGCACCACCAGAACGCGAAGGTCTGGGTTGGAGACGACTCTGTCAAGGTGAACCACGGCACACCGCATCCATACGCCCGCAAGAGTCGCGCCGAAGCACAGCGGGTACAGAAAGTGCTCGGCCGGCACTGTGACTTCGAGGTACGCGTCGAGCCTGTCATCGTCTTCGTTGGAGTGAGCGAACTGAAGCGCGTCGCCACCTTGCTAGATGTTCGGGTCTACCGAGAGCGAGAGGTCGCAGCCCTGGGCCCGCTGGAAGGTGCCTTGGGTCTGGAGCAAGTCGAGCGGGTCTATCAGGTTGCCCGCCACCGTAGGGCGTGGGCGCTCGCTTGACGGCAGCTTATGGTCGGGCTGTGGGCTGTCGCTGAGCTGGGCTACCGTGCCATTTATGCCTGCCAACCTGGACACCCCCCAAGGAGCTGCCGAGCTGGCCGAGTCGTTGTTGCCGCCGCTCGGGAATCGTTGGCTTCACACTCGGGCTGTAGCCGCTCGGGCTGCCGAAGCGTCGCGCGCACTGCCCGAGGGGGAACGGGATCTTCTCGTCGCTGCAGCCTGGCTCCATGACATCGGGTACGCGCCGGAGTTGCGTGACAGCGGGTTCCATCCGCTCGACGGTGCCCGGTATCTGGCGTCGCTCGGTGCTCCTGACCGACTGGTGCGGCTCGTCGCCCATCACTCCGGGGCGGTGTACGAGGCCGAGCAGCGCGGGCTCTCGGCTGAGCTGGCCGAGTACGAGCGTGAAGACTCCCCGCTCCTGGATGCGCTGATCTTCGCCGACATGACCACCGGCCCCGCCGGGCAGCTCTTTGACTTCGACCGGCGCATGGACGAGATCCTGGTGCGCTACGAGCCCGGCGGCGTGGTGCATACCGCGATCAGCAAGGCGAGGCCGTATCTCGGGGCCGCTGTCGAGCGGACGATTGCGCGGCTCGGCGATCAGCCGATGTAAGGCTCTGCTTCGCCCGACAGCCCGCGGTCGATCCGCATCCGCATTGACGGGTGGATGTTCAGCTCGTCGAGCCGGTCCGGCCGCACGAACGCGACTTCCTTGCTCTCGCTGCTCGTGCGCAACTCGCCGCCGAGGATCTTCGCCGTGAAGCAGATCGAGAACTGCTGCCGTACCTCGCCGTCGTCGTACGCCATGACGTGCGACGGGTTGGTATAGAGGCCGACCAGTCCGGTCACCTCAACGTCAAACCCGGTCTCTTCCTTCGTCTCGCGTACCGCAGCGTCCGCGACCGATTCGCCGACGTCGACTCCGCCGCCGGGCAGCGCCCACAGGTCATTGTCGGTCTTGTGGATCAGCAGCACTTCGCCTGCCTCGTTGAGCGCCATTGCTGTGACGGACGGGACGATGCTGTTCGCCTTCGGGGCCGTCGGGTCGTTGAAGTAGTCGATACGGGCCATGCCTCCAGCGTCGCATGAGCGCTGGCTCGTCTACGAGGGCGTGCCGAGGTCCCACGCGTAGTCAAAGCTCTTCATGTAGTGGCGGAACGTCCGCGCTCCCGGGATGTAGCGGAAGTGCAGCACCGGGTTCTGTCCGGCCGGAGCGCCGAGGACATGGGGGTTCACCAGGATGTCGTCGTCGAACCGGTAGATGGAGTTGTAGAGGATGGTGCCGTGTAGCCGCACCTCGGCGCCCTGCGTCTTGGTGACCGGTTCGAGGTAGCGGCGGGTAATGCGCGCCCGTGCAGCGAGGTCACCGCCGATGCCTTCTTCCTCGCCGCGCTGGCGCACCATCTCAGAGTCCGGGTCACCGAGGAGTACCCGGATTTGGGCACCCGCCTTGGCCTTGTCGACGAGCTGGTCCGGTAGGTCCGGGTGATTGTCGAACAGGAACAGGCCTGCGTACACAAGGATCTCGATGTGACTCGTCGCCTGGTCGATCAGCGACGCCAGCAGTGCGGCCGGCACTGCTCCTCGGTGCGGGTAGTACGTCACCAGCTCTGAAGTGCTGGCCGTTTCCGCCTGCTTGGAGACCGAGGGCCAGAGATAGACCTCGTCCACGCCGAGAAAGCTCGACGCCTTCCAACGATGCCCGCGATGCGGTGTGCGGTCCGTCGTGATCCAGCGCTCGACGCTCTTTGGATCCACTCCGACATGCTGCGCGAGCGACTGGATGGTCTCGCCCTTTGCCGAAATCTTCGCGCGCAGACGCTCGTTCGCCATCTTGTACCGCCATCTCCGGGACGTCGGGGACATTTTGACGATAGCTCAGACGTCCCCAAACGTCCATACGGGCCGTGATGTGTCCGTCACCTCCTGCGGTCTCCTGATCTCACCGGCCGATACGGCGGGTTCAACCAGCCTCAACCAAAGGAGATAAGACGATGCGCAGGATGCCTCTGAAAACCGAAGCCATGACGCTGATGCTCATCCAGGCTCCGGAGAAGAAGGTCAAGAACCGGGAGACCGGTGAGGTCGCGACCGACAAGACGGGCAAGGTGCAGTTCAACGTGAACGTGGCCGTGGTCGTGGATGGCCGGCCGGACGCGGTGACCGTCGTGGTGACCGAGGACGGTGTGCAGCCGGACCTGTTCCCCGGTATGCCGGTGGCGCTGCCCGGCCTGTTTGCCACCCCGTGGGAGAACGACTTCGGGCACGGCATCAGCTTCAAGGCAACCGCGGTGATGGCCGCGCAGGTTCCGGCGGCTGCGAACGGCCAGGGCTGATCGCCGTGACGGAACTGCTGCTGTTCATAGGCGCGTTAGTGGTCTTCGCGCTGATCGTTCGGGTCAAGGCTCCGGCCGTGTACTGGGTGCTGTTCGGTCTTCCGGCCGCGCTGTACCGGATCCTCTCCTCCTACCGTCCGACGATGGAGGCGTGTGAGCTGACGGTCGCCCCGCCGTGGTGGAAGGTCTTCGCCAAGAAGCTTTCCGCCGGTGAGCAGCAGGCCCGCCCCGGTGTTCCGAAGCTGCGCGGTATCCGCCCCACCCGGACCGGTCTGGTGCTTCGTCTGCGGCTCGCTGCGGGCCTGGCCCCGGACGATGTGGTCAAGTCGGCCGAGCGGCTGCGGCACGCGTGGGCCGTCTACTCGGTGCACGTCTTCGAGATCAAGCCGGGTGTGGTCGATCTGCGGATGACCGGCTTCGACATCCTCGACCACGTGCGGATGCCGCGCCGTCTGGCTCCAGGTCCGCTGTCCGCGACGGTCGCTCTGCGAGAGGACGGCCAGCCGTACGTGCGCAACTACCAGCAGATCCCGCACGGACTGACCCTGGGTGCGAACCACTCGGGCAAGTCGATGCACCAACGCTGCCTGATCAAAGCGCTCGCGCCGCAGAGCGTCGCCCTGGTCGGCATCGACTGCAAACGCGGCGTGGAACAGGGCCCCTTCGCCCCGCGGCTCTCCGCTCTGGCGACTACTCCGGACCAGGCCGAGGGACTGCTGGACGCACTGGTCGAGGAGATGGAAGACCGCTTCGACCTGCTGTGCCTACACCAGGGCATCGCCCCGGGCACCCCGCTGGAAGACATCACCTCCGACATCTGGGGCCTGCCGAAGAAGCTTCGCCCGGTGCCGATCGTGGTCCTGATCGATGAGATCGCCGAACTGTTCCTGATCGCCTCCAGGGCAGACACGGCCCGCCGGGACCACATGGTCACCCAACTCGTCCGCCTCGCGCAGTTGGCCCGCGCAATCGGCATCTACCTCGAGGTGTGCGGGCAGCGCTTCGGCTCCGAACTCGGCAAGGGCGCAACCGCACTGCGAGCCCAGCTCACCGGCCGCGTAGTGCACCGCTGCAACGACAAACAGACCGCCGAAATGGGTCTCGCCGACGTCAACGAACTCGCCGTGCTGGCTGCGACCAGCATCGCCCCGGAGCGGGCCGGTACCGCGATCGTCGGTGACGCCTCCGGCAACTGGACGCGTATCCGCACGCCGAAGACGTCGCTGGGTGAAGTCGCCGCGGTGTGCCGCGAGTTCGCGCACCTGACGCCGGACATCCCAGCCCTGGCCTCCTTCCGCCCGGCCACCGGGATCCCCGAGTCGGCGTCGGCGTCGGCCCCGGCTGCGGCGCCTGCGATCGCTTCGGGCACTCCGTAGCCCCATCGCTTCACACGGTCGGCGTGACTGTCTCGCGCCAGGTCCCTACCCCCGCCATGCCCGAAACGAGGAGGCACGTCATGGCCGCACGGAAGCCGAGCAGCACCCGCAAGACCGCGAAACAGCAGCCGTGTCCGGACTGTCAGACCGGTCAGGTCTCCGAGTCTTTCCAGGTCGGCGGCCGGCGCAAGCGCGAGAGCGACGACCGGCAGGAAGCCCTGTGCCTGACCTGCTTCGGCACCGGCCACGCACTCACCGACTGATTCCGCCGGGTGCCGGGCGGCAGGACGAATGAGCCCCGCCCGGCCCCTGGCCCAACACCCCAAGGAGGTGAAGACCCGTGAGCCGCAAGATCCGCCTGGATGCCGTGCTGGTGCAAGCCGTGATCGCCGGGGCTCTGTCCTTCGCCCACCTGCACGACATCGCCGTCGCCGCGGGACAGGACGGCTGGAAAGCCTGGGCCTACCCGGTCTCCGTGGATCTGCTGCTGGTCGCTGCCTGGCGACGCCTGCGCATCCTCCGCGCTGCCGGTGAGCCCGCGCGTGCCGCGTGGACCTGGTTCGCCGTCGCGCTTACCGCATCGCTTGGCGCGAATGTCGCCACGGCGGGACTGCTCGACCTGCACAACGTTCCGGCGTGGCTGCGGATTCTGGTGGCCGGCTGGCCCGCGCTTGCGTTCCTGGGCGGCACCCTGCTCGTCCACACCCCTGCGCACCAGGTCCCCGAGGTGGCTCCTACGCCGGTTGCCGAACCGGCTGCGGACATCGCGCTCACCCGCGAGGCACCCGCCCCGGTCCCGGTACCCGAGCCCGAGCCGGTTCCGGCGCTTCCGCCCGCCGCCCCGGTGCCCGACGCGCTCCTCGCGCACGCCCGGAAGATCGCCGACGCGCACCGCACCGCCACCGGCACTCCGATCGACCCCGACACCCTGCGCGCCCGCCTCGGCGTGCCCGGCCCAATGGCCGATGCCCTCGCACTCCAGCTCACCGGAAAGGAATGACCAGCTGTGAATGTCGAACTGCCGCTGATCGCCGTGGTCGCCATCTTCGGCTACTTCGGGATCAAGTTCATGCGCCCGCCGACCTGGCTGATCGTCGTGCTGCTCCTGGGCGGCTTCCTGCTCGCCGACACGTTCCTGGCCCCGGCGATCGAGTCCGGCACCAAGGCCGGTGTCGACGTCGTCAACGGCACCACCAAGTGACCTGACCGGAAGGGAGAACCACCGTGATACGCCCCGATGCACAGCTTCGCGCCGGACATGTCCCGGCCGACTTGATCCCCCCGGGCACCGACCCCCGGTCCGTGGTCATCGTCCACACCACGCCCCGCTCCTGGACCGGCCCGCTGGTCTTGATCCTCGTGGCCGCGGTCGGTGTCTGTGGCCTGGTCTACATCACCACCGTCGCCGTGCTGTCCCTGGTCCAAGTCGCAGCCACCACAGCGGCAGCGATCAAGACCGCCGTTCCCACGCTGATCGGCGGAGGCGGACTCATCACCCTCGCCGTCAAGGTCCCCAAAAAGAAGCCCAGTAAGTGACCGGCCCTCCGGGCGGCCTCAACCGCCAAGTATCCGCCGTCCGGACGGACCGACCCCTACCCGATCACTCAAACCGGAAGGAACTTCCATCATGCCCGACCGCACTGCGCCGACCGATCGGATCTGCCCGAACTGCGACGGCTTCCCGTCCGTCGCCGTCACCCTCGGCGGCCGCGACCGCGCCGGACACCTGCGCACCATCACCGCGCACTGCCCGGCCTGCCACGGCACCGGCACCGCACCCCTCTGGCTCGTCACCACGCGCATCTCTGCGGCGGGGCGGTGACCGGGGTGCTGACCTACATCGACTTCTTCGCCGGGGTCGGCGGCTCCTCCCTCGGCTCCGCCACCGTTCCCGGAGTCCGGCCCGTGCTGGCTGCGAACCACTGGGACCGGGCCATTGCCTCGCACTCCGCGAACTTCCCCGACGTCGACCACTTCCAGGGCGATCTACACGACGCGGACGTGGCCCGCTTCCCGGCCGCTGATCTGTTCTGGGCCTCCCCGGAGTGCCCACAGTGGTCCAACGCCCGGGGCAAGCGCCGGGACTTCGACAAGCAGCCGGACCTGTTCGGCGAGACGCTGCCCGACCCGGCCGCCGACCGCTCCCGCGCCCTGATGTGGGACGTTCCCCGCTACCTCGACTCCTGCGCACTGCGTGGGCGTCCGGTGCTGGCCGGTGTGGTGGAGAACGTCATCGACGTGCGCGCCTGGGATCTGTGGAACACCTGGCGGGCCGAGATCCGCGCGATCGGCTACGACACCAAGCTGATCGCCTTCAACTCGATGCACGCCCGCCCGGTCCGCACCGTCTTCGCCCCGCAGTCCCGTGACCGCCTCTACCTCGCCTACTGGCACCGGAGCCTGGGGCGGGTCCCGGACTGGAACAAGTGGCTGCGCCCGTCCGCCTGGTGCCCCCTCTGCGAGGAGCGCGTGAGTGCGGTGCAGGTGTTCAAGAACCCGCGCCGGGACATGGGCCGCTATCGGCAGCAGTACCTTTACCGCTGCCCCAACGCCCGCTGCCGCAGCTCCATCGTGGAACCTGACGCCCTTCCGGCCGCGACCGCGATCGATTGGACGCTTACGGGCAAGCGCATCGGCGACCGCACCGAACCCCTCGCCGCTGCCACCATGGCCCGCATCCGTGCCGGTCTGGCCAAGTACGGAACGGCGATGCTTGCCCCGGCCGGCGGCACCTGGCGCACCGAACCGACCCCGGTCACCGCACCCATGCCGACCCGCACCACCCGCGCGAACGACGCCTTAGCCATCCCGCCCCTGCTCGTGCCGGTGGAGGGCCGCGACGGCAAGCAGGCAGCACCCGCCACTCTGCCGTTGCGCACGCAGACCGCCCGCAACGAAACCGGCCTGGCCTGGCTGCCGTATGTGATCCCGCTGCGCGGTGGCGGCGACAAGGAACGCGCCCGACCGGTCACCGATCCGCTGGCCACCGTCACCGCCTCAGGCAACCATCACGGCCTGGTCACCGGGCCCGACACCGACGGCGCTCTCCTCGTGCCGTACTACGGCAAGGGCAGCGCACGCCCGGCCAGTGAGCCGGTGGGCACGCTGACCACCCGCGACCGCTACGCCCTGGCCACCAGCACGACCACCGACGTCGAGGACGTGCTGTTCCGGATGCTGGAGCCGTGTGAGATCGGCCGCGCCATGGCCTTCCACGACACCTACACCGTGCTCGGCAACAAGCGCGAGCGCGTCCGCCAGTTCGGCAACGCCGTCACCCCGCCCGTCGCCGAAGTCCTCGTCTCCGCCCTCGTCGAAACCATCACCGGCAGCCCGCTGGAGAGGCAGGTGTCGGCATGAACGAGATCGAAAGGGAAGCCCTCGGCACCCAAGCGGCCCTGCTCGCCACGCTGGCCCGCTTTGCCCAGACGCACCCGGACCTTCCCGGCGGCTACATCACCACGAGCAGCATCACGCCCACCGAGGCTCACGTTCTGCTCGATACCGCAAGCGACCTGGAAGCGTGGCGCGAAGCCCTCCACATCGACACCGACGACGTCACCCTCAGCGCGTTGAACCAGCGCACCAAGCTGGAGTTCATCACGCAACTGGGATGCACGACGGTCGGTGTCTACGCGGTGTTCTCGGTCGACACCGAGGCGGTGAGCGCATGAACACCCCCGCCCCCGCTCCCGAGGTCCTGGCGTTGACGCTGTGGCAGCCCTGGGCAAGCGCCATCGCCTACGGAACCAAGCGGGTCGAGAACCGCTCCTGGCCGACCGAGCACCGGGGCCTGGTCCTCATCCATGCCGGACGCACCATCGACCCGAATGCGAAAGGCGCGTCGCTGGCTCGCCCGTTCCTGCGCCGCCCGTTCCCCAAGGGCGCGATCGTCGCGGTCGCTCGCCTGGACAGCTGCCACGAAGATGACGGCTGGTGCACGCTCTGGTCCGCCCGCGGTAGTTGGCACTGGCGGCTGTCCACTGTCGTCCCGCTCGCCGAGCCGCTGTCGTGGCCCGGTGCGCGTGGTCTGTGGACCCCGCCCGCCGGCCTGCTCGCCTCCCCGCTCCTCGTTGATGCGCTGGGGGCTGCCCGTGGCTGACACGCTGGACCCGACCACCCTGGGCGATCTGCTCAGGGTGGCTTCGGCCCCCGACTTCGACCGCTGGCGCGAGCAGATCCGCAAGACCGGTGGCTGCGCCCAGCCCATCCATCTCACCGGCTGGTCCCTCACCCGCGACAAGAGCACCAGGCAGGTCCTGCGCACCTACTCCACTCAGGATGAGCCCGGTGGCCGGCTGCGCATCGCCTGCGGCAACCGCCGGGCCTCCCGCTGCGAGCCCTGCGCCTACCTGTATGCCGGGGACGCCTATCGCCTGATTCGCGCGGGCCTGGCTGGTGACGATGCCATGAACATCCCCGCCATCGTGCGCGAGCGCCCCCGCGTCTTCGCCACACTCACCCCACCGTCCTTCGGCCGCGTGCACAACATCCCCGACACCGGCCGCTGCCGCTGCGGCGCACGCCACCAGGACGGTGATCCCGCCCTGGGCACCGCCCTCGACCCCGACACGTATGACTACGCGGGCGCGGTGCTGTTCAACAACCATGCCGGGGAGCTGTGGCACCGGTTCATCAACCGGCTCCGCCGTGAGATCGCCGCACGTGCCGGACTGACCCAACGGGAACTCGCCGCTGCGGTCCGGATCTCATACGGGAAGGTCGCAGAGTTCCAGAACCGAGGCGGGATCCACTTCCACGCCGTCATCCGCCTCGACGGACCCGAAGGCCCCGACAGCGAACCGCCGCCCTGGGCCACCCTCGAACTGCTCACCGCCTCGATCCGCGCAGCCAGGAAGCACCCCTACACCACCGTGACGGTGCCCGCAGCCGAGGGGCAGCCCGCGCGCACGCTGTGCTGGGGCGAGAAGCTCGACGTCCGGCCCATCACGGCGTTCGACAGCGACGACATCACCGAACAGAAGGTCGCCGCCTACATCGCCAAGTACGCCACCAAAGCAGCCGAGACCACCGGCAGCCTCGACCGCCGCATCGGCGAACTCGCCGAACTCGACCAGCACCGCGTACCCGACCACGCCCGCCGACTCATCCGCGCCTGCTGGCAGCTCGATCCGCTCTACCCAGAACGCAAGCTCTGGGCCTGGGCCCACATGCTCGGCTTCCGAGGCCACTTCCTGACCAAGTCCCGCCGCTACTCCTCGACCTTCGCCGAACGGCGTCAGGTCCGTGCCGACTACCGAGCAGCCGAACAGCGCCAAGCCCTCGGCCTGCCCGAGCCGGAAACGACCCTCGTCCTCGCCGACTGGCGCTACGCAGGCCACGGCCACACCCCCGGCGAATCCGCCCTCGCCGTATCCATCGCCGAAGACATCCGCATCAACCGAGAAACCGCCCGCGAAGCAATGGAAGCGGTTGGCCAAGACGGAGCGTGGTGATGGCTGTTCGACCGCTGACGACCGCTCCGGCCAATGATTCTCAGGTTGACGATGCAGATATGGCCTGGGCGCGTGCCCATGCTCGTAATGCGCCTCGCTGGTCTGAGGCGAAGTGGCGGCGGATGAACGCTGTTCTCGGGCTGGAGGTGACGACACGCGAGGGGGCCGGCCACCATCGCCGTGCGGCGTGACGGCCCGGCCGCTCCCTGGGCTACTTCTCGGCGTACAGCGGAACCAATCGATCCCGCAGGGGCACCCTGTGCCCGCTGCCCACGGGTAGGACGACAACAGCCGTCAGTGTCTGCTCAACGTAGGCGCGGCGCTCCGCCAGAGTGATCCCGTCCCTGTACCACTCCTTGACGATGTCGACGGGCTTGCCCTGGCCTGTGAGTGCCCGACGCTGCCACGCGTTGCGTTCCTTCATCAACCGCCGCTCGTCGGCCTCGTACTCGGCAAGGTCGGCGTAGTACCGCTCAGCACTGATCTGTCGCGCACGCCGCGCCTGCTTGAGGTCGTCAAGGTCTTCCCGGGCATTCGCCAGTTCGGCTTCCTTCGGCCACTCCTGCGGGGCCTTGACCGCCTCGCGTTCGGCGGCCTCCTCCTCGTACTTGGCAATCACAAGTTTCCTGATCAGCTCGTCCGTCTCCGGTCCTGGGATCTTGACCCCGCCGCATCCTCTCCCCGTGGTCTTCGCCGGGCAGCAGTAGTAGAAGTACCCTTCCGGCTTCTTCTGGCTTGGTGCGGCCTTCATCGCGCGCAATGGCGCTGCGCAGTCCTCTTTGCCACAGCGGAGAGTGCCAGTGGACAGATAGACGCGGGCGTTGCTTCCGCCACCGCGCATGGGCCCCTCACCGATGATCTCGTCTATGGTCTCCCACTCGGCCACTTGCAAAATCGCTTCCCATTGGCCCTTGATGGGCTCGCCTTCGTCGTTGCGAGCGATCACCATGTGCCTGATTTCGCGGCCCGACTCCTGGTCGAACTCCACGACGCCATGTGATCGATAGCCGCACAGGCGCGGATTACGCATCACGTCCCTGAGGGCAATCCAAGTCCAAGGGTTGCCCCGAGACGTGGTGATCCCCATGCGGTTCCACTCGGCAACGATCGTGTGCCAGCTGGCTCCCATGATCAGGCGCTGGGCTGCGGCACGGAGGTGTTTGGACTCGGTCGGGTGCAGGGTGCGCTTGTCCTCCTGCCATCCGAACGGGCGCGTTCCGCCCACGGGTATGCCCCTGTCCCGTCGCGCCTTGTGATTACGGCGCACTCTGCGGGCGGTGTCGGCGGATTGCTTGTTGGCCATGGCGACGACAACACGGGCCATGGCACGCCCGTTGTCGGTCAGCAGATCCAGGGTGCCCGTGATGTCGATGATCGGCCGGTGGTAGTGCTCGACCGTCTCGATCGCGTCTTCGAGGTGGCGGGGGTCTCGGGTGAGACGGTCGATGTCGTAGACGATCAATCCGTCGATGCGCTCGCCATTCGGTGCCTTGCCGCGCTTGAGGTCTTCTAACGCTCCTTCGAACACAGGCCGTACGACGCGGTAACCGACGCTGCCATCGGGCAGGCGTACCCGCCTGCGCTTCCATGCAGAGGTGTCGGGCTCCATGTACGTGTGCACGTACTGGCCGCCTCGGTCCTCGACGAATCGACGGCCGTCCTTCTCCTGCTCCTCCGTGCTCTTGATGTCCCTACCGGTCACGAACCGTGATGTCATTTCTGACGCGTCGCCAGAGGTGATCTCGCCTTCGGTCTCTTCCGTGGACAGCCGGGCCAGTCCGGCCCAGTTCTGCCCCTCTAAGTTGCCCCAGTGGGCTTGTCGTACCAGGTCGTTGGCCATACAGAAAGGCTACATTTGGAGGGGCGCTGTGCACTGCACCAGGAGATCCCGGAGGACATGCTCTCCCGGGTCTCCGCATACGACTGGTTCGGCTCCGTGGCCATGCTGCCGCTGGCCACCGCGCTCGCCGGTCCCGCGGAAAGCCTGTTCGGGCGGCGCGAGTCGCTGTGGGGGTGCGCGGCGCTGGTGGTGCTGGTCACCACCGCGGTGCTGTTCGTGCCGGGCGTACGGAATCTGACCCTCCGTACCAAGGAGGTCGCGGTGGGCACTGCCGTGACGCCCTCAGCCGACGCTGAAAGCGCCGTCGGGCGGCTCGGGTGACGCCGCCGCGTCCGCGTCCCGTACCGCCGTCGCGTCGCCGATGAGCCGGGTCAGTGAGGGGCCGTGTTCGACCCGTGCCGGGAAGGCGTCGGCGGCGGTGCGGCGGGCCAGGGCGGCCGTGTCGATGGGGATGTGCGAGGCGAGCAGCAGGGCGTTGCCGAAGCGCCGGCCGCGCAGCACGGCAGGTTCGGCGATCAGCGCGAGCTCGCCGAACACCGCGGCGAACGTGGCCAGTTGGGAACGGAGGAAGGCGAAGGGCGCGCCGTCGGCGAGGTTGGCGGCGTAGATCCCGCCGGGGCGCAGGACGCGCTCCGCCGCCCGTGCGTACTCGAGAGAGGTGAGATGGGCCGGTACCCGCGAGCCGCCGAAGACGTCCGCGATCAGTACGTCCGCCGAGTCCGCGGGGGCCGCTTCGACCCAGGCGCGGGCATCCGCGCCGTGCACCTCGATGCCCGATCCCGCGGGCAGCGGCAGATGCTCGGCGACGAGTTCCAGCAGTCCGCGGTCCGCCTCCACCACGTCCTGGCGCGAGCCGGGCCGCGTCGCGGCCACATAGCGGGGCAGGGTCAGCGCACCGCCGCCGAGGTGGAGCAGATCGAGCGGTACGCCGTCATCCGCGGCGCAGTCGACGACATGGGCGAGGCGCTGGGCGTACTCGAACTCCAGATGGGTGGGCGCGTCCAGGTCGACGTAGGACTGGGGTGCGCCGTTCACCGTCAGCAGCCAGGCCCGCTCCCGGTCGACGTCGGGCATCAGCTTGGCGGTGCCGCCGTCGACGTCGCACAGGACGGGGATCTGCTCAGTCACCGTCTCATTGTGCCCGGACATGTGCCCCGGCCGGCCTCCCGTGAGGTGCGGGAGGCCGGCCGGGGCCGGATCAGACCAGTGCGGTGACCGTGCCGGCGCCGACCGTGCGGCCGCCCTCGCGGATCGCGAAGCCGAGGCCGGGCTCGAGCGGGATGTCACGTCCCAGCTCGACGGTCATGGTGACCGTGTCGCCGGGCCGCGCGACCGCCGACTCACCGAGGTCGATGTCCCCGACGACGTCCGCGGTGCGGATGTAGAACTGCGGCCGGTAGCCGGTGGAGACCGGGGTGGTACGGCCGCCCTCGCGGCCCGAGAGGACGTACACCTGCGCGGTGAAACGCCGGCTCGGTACGACGCTGCCCGGCGCCGCCACCACATGCCCGCGGCGGACCGCGTCGCGCGCCATGCCACGCAGCAGCAGGGCCACGTTGTCCCCGGCCTCCGCGGACTCCATCGGCTTGCCGAACGTCTCCAGTCCTGTGACCACCGTTTCGGTGTCGGCCCCGAGAACCTGCACGCGGTCGCCCACGCGGACGGTGCCGCGCTCGACGGCGCCGGTGACGACCGTGCCGCGCCCGGTGATGGTGAGGACGTTCTCCACCGGGAGCAGGAACGGCGCGTCCGTGTACCTGACGGGCATCGGCACATACGTGTCGACCGCGTCGAGCAGCGCCTCGACGGCCCCCGACCAGCGTGAGTCGCCCTCCAGCGCTTTGAGTCCCGACACCCGGACGACCGGCGCGGCGTCGCCGCCGTACCCATGGGCCGTCAGCAGCTCGCGGACCTCCAGCTCCACCAGGTCGGTGAGCTCGTCGTCACCCGCGTCCGCCTTGTTGAGCGCGACGACGATGTGGTCGACGCCCACCTGGCGGGCGAGCAGGACGTGCTCGGCAGTCTGCGGCATGACCCCGTCGAGCGCGGAGACGACGAGGATCGCACCGTCGAGCTGGGCGGCTCCGGTGACCATGTTCTTGATGTAGTCGGCGTGGCCGGGCATGTCCACATGGGCGTAATGCCGGGTGTCGGTCTCGTACTCGACGTGCGCGATGTTGATGGTGATGCCCCGCTGCGCCTCCTCAGGCGCCCGGTCGATCCGGTCGAACGGCACGAACGTGCCGGTCCCGCGCTCGCTGAGGACCTTGGTGATGGCGGCGGTGAGAGTGGTCTTGCCGTGGTCGACGTGGCCCATGGTGCCGATGTTGAGGTGCGGCTTGGTGCGCACGTATGCCGTCTTGGGCATGGCTGTATCCCTCGGATTTCCTCGGAACTCGAAGCGTGATGGGGACCCCTGGGCCTTGCCGACCCTCCCCCTGTGGGGTCCGCCGGACGATCCGGGAAGGGTCAGCTTCGGGCGCCGCCGAAGGGCGCTGCGGCAGCAGCTGCGGCCGCTGCGGGGAATGCGGCAGCCTTCGGCGCGTCCGCGACTGCGGACGGCGCTGCGAGGAAGGCGTACCGGAACATGTCGTCGATATTCGCTCACGGCCCCGGCCGCGTCGAATGGTTTTCCGTGTATGGGAGTTCAGCAGGTCACAGATGTTTGGTGGCTTCTCGTACGGACAGCGGCGCGAGCCGGTCGCGAGCGCCGTCGACGAAGTCGCGCACCGCCTCCGGATCCGTCTTGGCGTACTCGCGCAGGCACCAGCCGATCGCCTTGCGGATGAAGAAGTCGGGGTGGTCGGCACGGCGCAGGCAGTAGGAGAAGAGCCGGTCGGCGTCGGTCGCGTCCTTGTAGCGCAGCTGGTGGAGCAGCGCGGTGCGCGCGACCCACAGATTGTCGTCGTCGATCCAGGCGTCCATGTCGGACTTCAGCCTGGGATCGGCACTCACCAGCGGGCCGACGACGTGCGAGGCGAGCGCGTCGACGGTGTCCCACCAGGGGACGGTGACGACGAGCCGGCGGACTGTCGGCAGGAAGCCGGAGGAGCAGCGCCCCACATGGCGGCGCAGGTAGTCGACGGCGAAGTAGTGGTACTCCCGCTCGGGCAGCTCCCAGCAGCGCAGCGCGATCGCCGTGCAGTCGGCTTCGTCGGGCCGCCGGGTTCCTTCGACGACGGTGCGGGACAGGGCGCGGCGATCGGGTGTGCAGAGACCGAGGAAGGGCGCGATGCCCTTCATGTACGCGGCGGCCCCCGCGGCCCGGGTCGCGTCCGCGCCGGTCGGGTACACGGCGGTGAGCCTCGCCATGACGGTGTCGGCAAGATCGCTCTGCGGGACAGCGCGGGTCATGGCGCTCACATTACGGCGATCACATCGCTTTGTCGGTTAGTCTCCCCGGATGCTCGACCCCGTCCCCAGGCCCGCATCAGGCCTCGCCGTCCGCTGCACCCGCGCGCTGTTCTCGCCGTGGTCGCGGCTGTCGCTGCTCGTGGCCGTGCTGGCCGCGGCGGCCGTGACGGTGGTGCTGTACGAGCCGCAGCGGTTGCTGTCGGCCGGCTGGCCGCCGCAGCTGAGCGGCGCCGCGGCGGTGGTGATGTTCGGCGTCGCGTACGGGGCGTGCACGGCGGCCTTCGTGCCGCGACCGCTGCTCAATCTGGCGGCGGGCGCGCTCTTCGGCTCGCAGGCCGGCCTGGTCTCGGCGCTCACAGGCACGGTGCTGGGCGCGGGCATCTCCTTCACGCTCGGCCGGCTGCTGGGGCAGGACGCGCTGCGGCCGCTGTTGCGGGGCCGCTGGCTGACGGCGGCCGACACCCAGCTGAGCAGGCACGGCTTCCGCTCGATGCTGGCGCTGCGGCTCTTTCCGGGGGTGCCGTTCGCCGCGGCCAACTACTGCGCCGCCGTTTCCCGTATGGGCTATGTGCCCTTCCTGCTGGCGACGGGACTCGGCTCGATCCCGAACACGGCGGCGTATGTGGTCGCGGGCAGCCGGGCGGGCTCCCCGACCTCTCCGGCGTTTCTGATCGCGATGGGTTTCATCGTGGTGACCGGTCTTGCCGCGGGCGTGATCGCCTGGCGCAAGCGGCACCGCCTGCGGGGTCACTGACTCCCCTGCGCCTTGCGCCTACGGCCATTGCGCCTCCCCTCTCAGATCGAACTGTCGTACGGGAAATCGCCCCTTGTTCCCCGTGACGAGGCGGTGATCAGGTGCGTTCTCCGACCGTTGGTCCTGCACCCACCCGACAGGAGCGCCCATGGCCGAGCGCAGCACCCATGCCGCTGAAACACCGAGCGAACAGCCCTCCGAGTCCGAGCAGTTACTCTTCGGCGGACCACTGCGCTACGACATGGGCTGGAACAAGCACGAAGAGGCCTTCCTCCAGCTGAACCTACGGTCCATGGTGACCCGGCTGCCCCATCTGGTGGTCACCACCGCCCAGTTGGCGTGGGAAGCGGACAAGGGGGCGCTGCGTCTGGTGGCGTTCGCCGAGATCGGCCGCGGCGTCAGCCAGGCGGTCGGGCTCATCGCCGTGAACCGCGTCCTCGCCCATCTGTTGGGCACCGGCAGCACCGCCGAGCGGCTGACCGAAGCCGCTCCGGCGCTCGCCGTCGCGGGAGCGGCGGCCCTGGTCGGCGCGGTGCTGCGGGCCCAGTCCACCGCCGGCACCGGGCAGTTGGAGCCGAAGGTGGAGCGGGTGGCCACCGAGCGGTATCTGAAGCACACCGCGAATGTCGAGCTCGAGGCCGTCGAGGACGAGGAGTTCCACAAACTTCTCGACAGCGCCTCGTACGGCGCGGGTTCGGCCCGCCGCATGGTGAAGTACTGCACCAACGTCATCAACGCCTTGCTGTCGCTGGCGGCCGCGGCCGGCGTTCTCGCCGTACTCCATCCCGTGCTGCTGCCGCTGCTCGTGGCAATGACGCTGCCCAGCGCCTGGGCCGCGCTCTCCGTGGCGCGGCGCCGCTATGTGTCCTTCCACGCCTGGGTGCAGCATTCGCGGGCCGGGCAGCTGATCAGTCAGCTGCTGATCACCACCGAGGCCGCTCCCGAGATCCGTGTCCACAACGTCGGCCCCTTTCTGCTCCACCATTTCCGGACCATGTCCCAGTCGCAGGAGGCGGAGCAGCGCAGGCTGGCCCGGCTCGCCGCCCGTACGGGACTGATCGCCGCGGGCTGGACCGGGCTCGCGACGGCCGCCGCGTACGCCACGCTCGGCGGACTGCTGTGGACCGGGGCGATGGCCCTGTCCGTCGGCGGCACGGCAGTGCTCGCCATCCGCAGTGGATCCTCCAGCCTGCAGAACCTGGTGATGCAGGTGAATTTCATGCACGAGGAGAGCCTGTTCGTCGGCGACCTGCACCGGCTGTGTGCGGAGGCCGCCGACCGCGCGATCCCGGTGGGCGGGCTGCCGCTGCCCGCGGTCCCGGGCCGGATCACCTTCGAGGACGTCGTCTTCACCTATCAGGGCAAGGACACCAAACGGGCCCTCGACGGCGCGAGCCTGACCTTCCCCACCGGCAAGATCATCGCGCTCGTCGGGGAGAACGGCAGCGGCAAGACCACCCTGGTCAAGCTGTTGTGCGGGCTCTACCGCCCCGACTCGGGCCGCATTATGTGGGACGACGTGGACGCCGCCGACGCCGACCGGCAGCAGCTCGTCTCCCGTGTGGCCGTCGTCGGGCAGGATTTCTACCGCTGGCCCTTCACCGCCGCCGTCAACATCGGCATCGGACGCCCCGAAGCGCCGTTCAGCCAGGAGCGGCTGGAGAACGCCGTTCAGTACGCGGGTGCGGACGAGCTCATCGAGGAGCTGCCGCGCGGCTGGCAGACGCTCCTCGCCCGCGGCTACAAGGGCGGCCATCAGCTCTCCGGCGGCGAGTGGCAGCGTCTGGGCCTGGGCCGCGCGCACTATCGGGCGGGGGAGATCCTCATCGTCGACGAGCCGACCTCCGCGCTCGACGCGAAGGCGGAGCAGCAGCTGTTCGAGCAGATCCGCCGGCTCGCCGACGCGGGCCAGACAGTCATCCTCATCACACACCGGCTCGGCTCGGTCCGGGCGGCGGACCTGATCCATGTGCTGGACCGCGGCCGGGTCGTGGAGAGCGGCACCTTCGCCGAGTTGCTCTCGGACGAGGTCGAAGGACCGAAGGTGTTCCGCGATCTGTACGGGATCCAGGCGGCGCAGTACGCGGTGGAAAGTCCCGCGCTGCCCACCCAGGAAAGGCGGCGCCCCGTGGACCAGAGCACGGCGTCGGCCCCAACTGGCGATGCCCCGCAAGGCAGATCCCACGGGGGCTGACGCAGCCGCGACATCCGGGGACGCTACGCTTCCTCACAACTGGCGCATGATCGGGAACGCTACGCGCCGTCAGACCGTGATCATTTCTTGGGTGGCGTAGTTTTCCATGTCTTGGTTCGAATCATTCATCCTCGGGCTCATCCAGGGGCTGACCGAATTCCTGCCCATCTCCTCCAGCGCGCATCTGCGGCTCACCGCCGCCTTCGCCGGCTGGCACGACCCGGGTGCGGCGTTTACGGCGATCACGCAGATCGGCACGGAGACGGCTGTCCTGATCTACTTCCGCAAGGACATCGTCCGGATCGTCTACGCCTGGTTCCGTTCCCTCACGAACAAGGCGCTGCGCAGCGACCACGACGCGCAGATGGGCTGGCTCGTGATCATCGGCTCGATCCCGATCGGTGTGCTCGGCGTCACGTTCAAGGACCAGATCGAGGGCCCATTCCGCGATCTGCGGCTGATCGCCACGACCCTGATCGTGATGGGTATCGTGCTCGGCATCGCCGACCGGCTTGCCGCCCGCGACGAGGCCAGCGGCAAGCACCGCGTGGTCAAGCAGCGCAAGACCCTCCAGGAGCTGGGCGTCCGGGACGGTCTGATCTACGGCCTCTGCCAGGCGATGGCCCTGATCCCCGGCGTCTCCCGCTCGGGCGCCACCATCAGCGGCGGTCTGCTGATGGGCTACACCCGTGAGGCGGCGGCCCGCTACTCGTTCCTGCTGGCGATCCCGGCCGTGCTCGCATCCGGCGTCTTCGAGCTGAAGGACGCGAGCGCGGGCGGGCATGTGGCCTGGCCGCAGACGATATTCGCGACGATCATTGCCTTCGCGATGGGCTACGCGGTGATCGCCTGGTTCATGAAGTTCATCACTACGAAGAGCTTCATGCCGTTCGTGATCTACCGCATTCTGCTCGGAATCGTGCTGTTCATCCTGGTCGGAACGGATGCGCTGAGCCCGCACGCGGGTGAGTCGGCCGGCTGACCCCGCTGTCGCGGTGGAGACGGCTGTCGTACCGAGGCCTTAGCCTGTCGCCATGTCGCCGTTTCCCCGCGAGTCAGAAACTGCACTGTCCGCCGCCGAGCTGAATCTCCGGATCCGTGAGCTGTGGGCGGACGGCGAGCTGCCCGACGACCGGCGGCCGGAGTACGAGGCGCTCGTGTTGGAGTGGGCCGCGGCGACGCTCGAGGCCGTCGAGCGCGCAGCGTGAGCGCGGGCTGACAGCCCCCTGCCGGACCTGCCCCTTCCCGCCCGCGGGCTGACCGGCCCGCCGTACCCCCGGCTGGACTGGCCCGCCCGACCGCCCAGCCTGACCGTCGGACGTGGCGGAGCGCTCGGCTAGCCTGAGTGCACGATGAACCGTTTGACGACGTCATGGGGCGGGTTCGACCTCGCCCGCTTCCCCGAGGACCCCCGCGACCCGCTCCGCGCCTGGGACGCCGCCGATGAGTACCTCCTCAGGCAGCTCAAGGGGGACGAGCCGCTCAAGGGGATCGAGGACACCGGACCCGCGAATCTCTCCGGCACCGTGGTCGTCGTCGGCGACCGGTGGGGCGCCCTTGCCACCTCGCTCGCCGAGCACAGCCCCGTACAGATCACCGACTCCTTCCTCGGCCAGCAGGCGACCCGCGCGAATCTGGCACGCAATGGCATCGACGCGGACGCCGTGAGGCTGCTGTCGGTCAGGGACATCCCGCCGGAGCACGTTGACGTACTGCTGGTGCGGGTGCCCAAGAGCCTCGCGCTGCTGGAGGACCAGCTTCACCGTCTCGCGCCCGCCGTGCACGCGGACACCGTCGTCGTCGGCACCGGCATGGTCACCGAGATCCACACCTCCACGCTGAAGCTGTTCGAGCGGATCATCGGTCCGACCAGGACCTCGCTGGCAGTGAAGAAGGCGCGGCTGATCTTCTGTACGCCCGACCCGGGGCTGGCCCGCACCGCCGGGCCCTGGCCGCTGCGGTACACGCTGCCCGCCGATGCAGGGGCGCTCGCCGGCCGGACCGTGACCAATCACGCGGGCATCTTCTGCGCCGAGCGGCTCGACATCGGCACCAGGTTCTTCCTGCGCAATCTGCCGAAGCGCCGCGGCGGGGAGCGGGTCGTGGATCTGGGCTGCGGCAACGGCGTGATCGGCACGGCGGCCGCGCTGGCCAATCCGGAGGCCTCGGTGACGTTCATCGACGAGTCGTTCTCCGCGGTGGCATCGGCCGAGGCCACGTACCGCGACAACGTCGGCTCGGACGCGAAGGCCGAATTCCTGGTGGGCGACGGACTGTCCGCGGTGCCGGCCGACTCGGTCGACCTGGTTCTGAACAATCCGCCGTTCCACTCGCACCAGGCGACGACGGAAGCGACAGCCCGCCGGATGTTCGGCGGGGCGCGCCGCGCGCTGCGGTCCGGAGGCGAACTGTGGGTGATCGGCAACCGGCACCTCGGGTATCACGTGAAGCTGCGCCGCCTCTTCGGCAACTGCGAAGTCGTGGCCTCCGACCCGAAGTTCGTGGTCCTGCGGGCCGTCAAGAAGTAGCGGTCAGCGGGGCGCGCCGCCGCCCTGCCACTGCGCGTACGGAACACGGGAAATCTCGCGTACGTCGCCGAGCGTGCCCCATTCGTCCTTGCCCAGCCGGGTCAGCGGAGCCAGCTTCGTCACCTCGGGGTGTCCGTCCGCCATGACCTCCGGACTGATCGCCGCATGCACCACCCGGCCGAAGACGACGGTCGAGTCGCCCAGCCGTACGGTGCTGTGCAGTTCGCACTCCAGGGCCACCGGCGATGCCGCGACGCGAGGCGGCTTCACGCGCAGGCTCGCCTCGCGCTCCACGCCGACCGCGTCGAACTCGCTGATGCCGCGCGGGAAATCGGTGGCGGTCGCGTTGATCTGCTCGAACAGCGGCTCCGGCGCAAAGTTGACCACGAAGGCGCCGGTGTCCTCGATGTTGCGCAGCGAGTCCTTTCGGCCGACGGAGGTGAACTGCACGACCGGCGGCGACACGCACGAGACCGTGAAGAAGGAGTGCGGGGCGAGATTGTCGGTGCCGTCGGCCGATGTGGTGGAGACCCAGGCGATGGGCCTCGGGACGACGGTGGCGGTCAGCAGCCGGTAGAAGGTGTCGCGGTCGCACTGGGCGGGGTCGTAGTCGATGCGCATGGGGGCAGTATGGCGGGTGACACGCAAGGTCAGCGGGTCCGCACTCCGGCGGGCCCGTCCACGGCGGAGGAGAGCTGGGCGGATGACGTACGTCGCCGACGAGGGCCGGTACGCCGGCATGCGGTACCGCCGCTGCGGTGACAGCGGGGTCCGGCTGCCGGAGATCTCCCTGGGGCTGTGGCACAACTTCGGCGACACCAGTCCCCTGGAGACCCAACGGGCCGTGCTGCGCCGGGCGTTCGACCTCGGTGTGACGCACTTCGACCTGGCGAACAACTACGGCACGCCCTTCGGCTCGGCCGAGGCGAACTTCGGCGTTCACTTCCGGGCCGACTTCCGCCCGTACCGTGACGAGCTGTTCATCGCCTCGAAGGCTGGCAATGAGATGTGGCCGGGTCCGTACGGCGAGTGGGGGTCGCGCAAGCATCTGCTGGCCAGCCTCGACCAGTCGCTGCGCCGGCTCGGCGTGGAGTACGTCGATGTCTTCTACTCGCACCGGCCGGACCCGGACACTCCGCTCGAAGAGACGATGGGCGCGCTCGAGACCGCCGTACGCCAGGGAAAGGCGCTGTACGCCGGTCTCTCGAACTACAGCCCGGCCCGGACCGGGCAGGCCGCCGCGATCCTGACGGAGCTCGGCACTCCCCTGCTGGTCAATCAGCATCCGTACTCACTGCTCGATCGCGGGATCGAGGACGGACTGCTGGCTGCCTCCGAGGCCGCGGGAGCGGGTTTCGTCGCCTTCTCGCCGCTCGCGCAGGGGCAGTTGACGGACCGCTACCTCACGGGGATCCCTGCGGACTCGCGGATGGCGGCCGGACGCTATCTGACGCGCGACGTCCTGACCGACGAGCGGCAAGAACTCCTGCGGACCCTGGACGCGCTGGCCCGGGAGCGCGGCCAGACGCTCGCCCAGATGGCGCTTGCGTGGCTGCTGCGGGACAGCCGCGTCACCTCCGTACTCGTCGGCGCGAGCAGCGTCCGTCAGCTGGAACAGAACCTGGGGGCGCTCGACGCGCCCGGGTTCTGTGACGCCGAACTGACGGAGATCGACCGTTTGCTGACCAAGAGCGGGTGAAGAGCGGGTGACTGGCGTGCACAGCCCTTGGCGTCGGGCGCTCACTGCCCGAAACTGACCCGATGACGCAGCGCGTAGATCTCGCGACCGTGATGGACCGGCTGTCCATCGACGAATTGGTCACCAGTTACGCGGTGGCCGTGGACGATGCCGACTGGAGCGCCTACCGGGCGCTGTTCGCGCGGGAGGGGCGCGCCGACTACCGCAGCTCGGGCGGGATCGAGGGTCCGGCCGACGAAGTCGCCGACTGGCTGGCTCAGACGCTGCGGCTCTTTCCGGTACGACAGCACCTCATCGTCAACCGGCGGCTGCACATTCAGGACCTGGGCGGCTATCCGGGCGACCGTGCGGAGGTGCAGGCCGACTATGTGAACCCGATGCGTCTCGAGTCGGGGGACGACTTCTTCTCCGGCGGCCGGTACGCGTTCAGTCTGCTGCGTACGGACGCGGGCTGGCGGCTGCGGACCGTGGTGATCCACGAGAAGTGGCGGCGAGGCGCGGGGGCGCCGGACGGCGGCTGACGGCCAGGGTGCCCTGTCGGTGCAGGTCCCGCTCGCGCACACTGGAGGGGAACAGTGCTCGCGGGCCCTTCGAGGCAGCACGAGGAGGCGCGGCATGCGGATTCCGGTCGGCCGGCCGAAGCGGCGGGAGGGGCTGGAGGGGCACGAGCAGCACGAGCGTGGGGAGCGGCGCGAGAGGGAGCCGCTCGCGCGGCGGGCGCTGTCGTCCCCGCGGTGGCGCGGCGCGGCCGCGGTGGCTGCCGGTGCGCTGCCCGCGCTCGCTTTTCCCGAGCCGTCGCTGTGGTGGTTCGCGTATGCCGCGCTGGTGCCGTGGATGCTGCTTGTGCGGTCCGCGCCGACGGGCCGCCGGGCGGCGGTCGAGGGCTGGCTGGGCGGCATCGGCTTCGTGATCGCCGTGCACCACTGGCTGATACCGAGCCTGCATGTCTTCATCGTCGTGGTTGCCGCGATCCTCGGGCTGATGTGGGGGCCCTGGGGGTGGCTCGTGTGGTCGCTCCTCGGCGGGACCCCGTCGCCGGCGCGTGCGGCCGCGGCGCTCGCCGTCGTCCCTTCCGGCTGGCTGATGATCGAACTGGCCCGGTCCTGGGAGGGCCTCGGCGGACCTTGGGGTCTGCTCGGGGCGAGCCAGTGGGAGGTCTCGCCCGCCCTGCGGCTCGCCTCGGTGGGTGGTGTGTGGCTGGTGAGTCTGCTGGTGCTGGCCGTCAACACGGCGATCACCGTGCTGATAGCGGTGCCGCACGCCCGTACGGCCGCGGTGGGCGGCGGCCTCATATGTGCGCTCACCACCACAGCGGTCTGGATGTGGGTTCCGCAGCCGGTGCAGTCGGGGCGGGCGCGAATTGCGGTCGTCCAGCCGGGAGTCGTCAACGGCATCGAGAGCGTCGAGCGCCGCTTCGCCCGCAGCGAGGAGCTGACCCGCGAACTGGCCGGGCAGGACCTCGATCTGGTGGTCTGGGGCGAGAGCAGTGTCGGCGCGGATCTGCGCGAGCGCCCCGATCTGGCCGCTCGTATCGCGGTGCTCTCTCGCGCGGTCGGGGCCGAGGTGCTCGTCAATGTGGACGCCCGGCGCGCGGGCGGCACGGGCCCGGCCGGGATCTTCAAGAGCTCGGTCCTGGTGGGCCCGCAGGGCCCGACCGGGGACCGCTACGACAAGATGCGGCTGGTCCCCTTCGGCGAGTACGTCCCGGCCCGCGCGGTGCTCGGCTGGGCGACCTCGGTGGGCAAGGCCGCGGGCGAGGACCGGCTGCGCGGCAGCCGCCCGGTGGTGATGGTGCTGCCCGGCGACGGCGGCCTGCGGCTGGGCCCGCTGGTCTGCTTCGAGTCGGCGTTCCCCGACATGAGCCGGCGGCTTACCCGGGACGGTGCACAGCTGCTGATCGCCCAGTCGGCGACCTCGTCGTTCCAGGGGAGCTGGGCGCCGGAACAGCACGCCTCGCTGGCGGCGCTGCGGGCGGCCGAGAGCGGGCGGCCGATGGTGCATGCCACGCTCACCGGCGTCAGCGCGGTGTACGGACCGGACGGCGATCGGGTCGGCGGCCTGCTGGGCACGGACAGCAGCACCGCGGCGGTCTACGACATCCCACTCGCCCGCGGCACGACCCCGTACGTCAGGTTCGGCGACTGGCCGGTCTACGGCGCGCTCGCCGTCCTCGCCGCGCTCTGCGCGACCGAGGGTGCCCGGTCCCTCAGGCGGCCTGCTCCAGGGCTAGCCGCACCACCCGTTCACACAACTCATGAGTCCGCAGGGCGTCCTGCGCGCTGAGGAACTTTCCGGCGCGTACGGCGTCGAGGAAGGTCAGCACCGACTGCTCGATGCCGCGCTGGCGGGCGACGGGCACCCAGTCGCCGCGCCGCCGCAGGCTCGGCTGTCCCTTGTGGTCCACGATCTCCGCGAGATTGCGGACCTCGCGCTTGGTGTCCTGGCCCGACACTTCGAGGATCTCCTCGGTGGAGCCGCTCATCCGGTTCATCGTGCCGATCGCGGTGAAGCCGTCGCCGGACAGCTGCAGCACGACATGGTGCATCAGGCCGTCGACGATCCGGGCCCGTACGTCGGTGTGGTGGACCGGTCCAGGAACGAGGAAGCGCAGGGTGTCGACGACGTGGATGAAGTCGTCGAGGACGAGGGTGCGCGGGTCCTCGGCGAGGCCCACGCGGTTCTTCTGCATCAGGATCAGCTCGCGCGGGTGCTCGATGCACTGGGCGTAGCCGGGCGCGAGGCGGCGGTTGAAGCCGACGGCGAGGCTGGTGCCGCGCTCCTCGGCGAGGCTCACCAGCCGCTCCGAGTCGGCCAGTTCGTACGCGAGCGGCTTGTCGACGTACGTCGCGACACCCGCTTCGAGCAGCCGGGTGACGATCTCGGCGTGCACGGACGTCGGGGCGTGCACAAAGGCGGCGTCCAGGTCCTGGGCGAGCAGTGAGTCGAGGCCGGTGTGGCGTCGTTCTGCGGGGATGTGATGGGTCTCGGCGATTCGCGCCAGGGTGGCGGGGGTGCGGGTCTGCAGATGCAGTTCGACCCCGGGCAGGGTGGTGAGCACGGGCAGATAGGCCTTCTGCGCGATGTCGCCGAGCCCGATGCAGCCGACCTTCACAGGGGCCTCCCTTGGCGCTGTGCCGGTTGTCCGTCGTGTACGTCGCGTATGTCCTGTGCTCCGGCAGCATACGTGCGCTGCGGCGGCCGCCAGTCGGCGATGCCGTCGAAGGTCCGCAGAACGAGGCCGGGTCCGAGCCTGGAGACGGCGGAGATCAGGGTGTCGCGCACCACGACGGCCGGAGTGCTGGTCAGGGACATCAGCCGGGCGATTTTCGCGGCCTTGCGGACGATGCCCATGGTGCGCGGCAGGCGCTGCGCGGTGTACGCGGCGAGGCCCGCGCCCAGGTCGCCGCCGGGGGCCGCATGGTGGGCGAGCACAATGCCGTCCTCGATGGCCTGGTTGCCACCCTGGCCGAGGGTGGGCGCCATGGCGTGGGCGGCGTCACCGATGAGCACCGTCCGGCCGCGGTGGAAGGACGGCAGCGGGTCGATGAGGTGGTGGACGTCGTTGCGCAGCACCTGTCCGGGTTCGGCGGCGGCGATGATCCCGGGGATGGGATCGTGCCAGCCGCCGAAGCGGCGCAGCAGTTCGGCCTTCTCGTCGTCGCCGGCGCGGGCTCCAGCCGGGGCGACGGCGGCTGCGTACGCGTAGATCCGGCCGTCCTTGAGCGGCTGGGTGCCCCACAGCGTGCCGGGGCCCCAGGTCTCGTGCGGCTCGAAGGGACGGTCGGGCGCGGGGACGACGACGCGCCAGGTAGTGAATCCGGAGTAGGCGGGGCCGGGGTGGTCCGGGAAGAGGGTGCGGCGCACACCCGAGTTGATGCCGTCCGCACCGATGACGAGGTCGGCCTCGATCTCCCCGTCGGGGGTGGTCACGCGGGCCGGGCGGCCGCCCGTGACACCGGGGTCGGCGAGCTGCGCTGGGCTGCCGGTACGCACTGCGCCGACGGGCAGCCGGGACGCGATGCGGTCGATCAGGATGGCGCGGTGGACCAGCACGAGGGGTCCGCCGAATCGTTCGGCCGCGGCGGCGCTGTTCGTACGGGAGAGCCAGCGGCCGCCGGGATTGCGCATGCCGCCGTCGCCCTGCCAGGCGGCCAGCTCTCGGATGTCGTCGCCCAGGCCGATGACGTCGAGTGCGCGCTGGGCGTTGGGGGCGAGGGCGATCCCGGCACCGACCGGCTCCAGGGATTCGGCGCGCTCCAGGACGGTGACCTGCCAGCCGCTCCGGTGCAGGGCCACGGCGGCGGTCAGTCCGCCGATTCCGCTGCCGATGACGACGGCTCGGGGCCTGGGCATGACTCCTCCTCGTTCGGTTCCTTGGTGCCGGTTCGTCGGCGCACTCACTACACCTGTAGTGACGCTCACCGTACTACAGCTGTAGTTCCGACGGTAGGTTGTTCGCATGGCCGCACGCACCACCACGAGCACTGCCCGTGCCGAACTGATCGCCGACGCCGCGCTGAGACTGCTCGCCGAACGCGGGATGCGCGGGCTCACCCACCGCGCCGTGGACGAGACGGCGGGACTTCCCCAGGGCTCGACGTCCAATTACGCGCGCACCCGGCAGGCGCTGCTGGAGGCGGCCGTACGGCGGCTGGCGGAGCGCGAGACAGCTGTCCTGACCCCCGACGAGATGCCCGTGCCCGAGGGGGGCACCAAGGGCCTTGTCGACGCGCTCGCGCCGGCCCTGCACCGCTATCTGACCCGCCACCGCGAACTGCTCGTCTCCCGCTACGAACTGGCGCTGGAGGCGACGCGAAGGCCCGAGCTGCGGGAGTTCTACGACGCGACGGGCAGCCAGTTCCGCGCCCCGCTCATCGCCCTCATGGCGGCGGCAGGTTCGCCCGAACCAGAGCGCCACGCCCTGTCGTTGGTGGCCTGGTGCGAGGGGCTGATGTTCTCCTGCGCGGTGGGGTCGTACCACTCCGCCGTCCCCGACGTCGCCCAGCTGCGCACCGGATTCGCCGAGCTGCTGCGCGGAATGATCGGCGAATAAGCCCTGGCGGCACGGAGGGCGCGTGCCTCAGGATGATCGCCATGACGACACCTGAACGGACCGAACCCTCCACCACCGCGGGCGAGCGCGAGATGCTCGACGGCTGGCTGGAATACCACCGTGAGACGCTGGAAATGAAGTGTGCGGGCCTGGACGACAGCCAGCTGAGGGAGCTGTCCGCGCCGCCCTCCGAGCTCTCGCTGCTCGGACTCGTACGGCACATGGCGGAGGTCGAGCGGGCGTGGTTCCGCAACGTACTCGCCGGGGAGGGCCTCGATCCGCTCTATTTCAGCGAAGGCGACCATGACGGCGACTTCCACTTCACCGAGCAGGACACCTATGCCGAGGCGTATGCCACCTGGCAGGCCGAGATCGCACGGGCGCGGGAGCTGGCCGCCGCCCATGGGCTCGACGACGTGGGCAAGGCGAAGTCCCGCCGCACCGGGGAGAGCTACAACCTGCGGTGGATCACGACGCACATGATCGAGGAGTACGCGCGCCACAACGGCCACGCGGATCTGATCCGTGAGCGGATAGACGGCGCGACGGGCGACTGACCGGGGGTTGACGGAGGCTGACCGGCGTCACCCGTGCGGGCCATTGTGTGCCCGTACGACTGTGAACGGGCCCCGCGCACAGCAGAGTTGCGCGGGTGCATCGACCAAAAACCACCGCGAAGGTCCTGGCAGGGGTGGCCGTCTGGGCCGTGTCCGGCTGTGTGGCCGTGCAGCCGCAGCCCGTGCCCCCACCCCCGTCCCACAGCGGCCGCCCGGCACAGGCTGTGGAGCCGCAGATCGTGCAGAGACCGGCTCGCGAAGTCCTGGCACCCCCGCCCCTGACTTCACCCTTGGCCGAAACCGCCGCTCCCCCGTCGCTGCCGCCTCCCGCCGCCCGCCACGTGCCGAACGAGCGGCCAAAGTCCCCGCCACCCAAGCCCCGGACCGCCGAGCCGCCTACCCTGCCGTCCCTGCGGCCGTTGCCGGCCGTCGGGCCGGACGTCTGCGCCCTGGGCGAGAGCTATGGCCGCTGGCGGCCGGGCAGCCCCGAGTCCCGGATCTGCCAGGAGGCCTACCCGAGTTGAGCCTCGCTCGCCGGTCCAGCCTCACTCGCCGCTCAGCCGGCGCTCCAGCCGGTCGATCGCGGCCCGGACGCCGTTTCCGTATCCGTCGTCCGCCAGGGCGTCCGTCGCCGCGCGCGCCCGGTCGAGGTGGACGCGCGCGGGCTCGGGGCGCTCGAGCTTCACATAGTCGGCGGCGAGGTTGAGATGGAGCGAGGGGTAGAAGGCCCGCACGGCGAGCGTCGCCTCGTGCCGGGCCAGCCGCTCTTCACTCAGCCCTTCCGCCGCCGCCAGCGCCCGCAGATCCCAGGCGAGCTCGTCGCCTGCGTCGTCCTGGGCGTCGGCCATGTAGTGCGCAAGAGTGCAGCGGTGGAGCGGATCACCGGCCTCGCCGATCTCCGACCAGAGCGCGCCGAAGCGATTGCGCGCCTCCTCGCGGTCACCGCCGTGCAGCAACATGATCGCTTGCCCGATGCGGGTCATGACGGCGTCCTCCGACGCCTCCTGCTGCTCCATCACTGCGGCCTCCCACGTCCGTGCGGCGAATTGCGACCATCCACGGATCACGACGCTAGTCGCCGCCAAGGACAATGCCGCACAGGCTCGGGCGCGGGCCCGAGCCTGTCAGCCGGGTGCGCGAACGCTCGGCCGCGGTGCTCAGCCGAGGTTCGGAATCCGCCAGTCGATGGGCTCGTGCCCCTGTGCCGCCACCGCTTCGTTGATCTGTGTGAACGGATGGGAGCCGAAGAACCTCTTGGCCGAGAGCGGCGAGGGATGCGCGCCCTTGACCACCGCATGACGCGTCTCGTCGATCAAGGGCAGCTTCTTCTGCGCGTAATTGCCCCACAGGACGAACACCGCGGGGTCGGGCCGCGAGGCCACGGCGCGGATCACCGCGTCCGTCACCTTCTCCCACCCCTTGCCCTTGTGGGAGTTGGCCTCGCCGGCCCGCACCGTTAGCACGGCGTTGAGCAGCAGCACGCCCTGCTCGGCCCACGGCATCAGATAGCCGTTGTCCGGGACGGGGTGACCGAGCTCCGCCTCCATCTCCTTGTAGATGTTCCGCAGGGAGGGCGGGGTCTTGACGCCGGGCCGCACGGAGAAGCAGAGGCCGTGCCCCTGCCCCTCTCCGTGGTACGGGTCCTGGCCGAGGATCAAGACCTTGACGCGGTCGTACGGGGTGGCGTCGAGCGCGGCGAAGACCTCTTCGCGCGGCGGGTAGACCGGCCCACGCGCCCGCTCCTCCTCGACGAATTCGGTGAGTTCCTTGAAGTAGGGCTTGTGGAGCTCTTCGCCGAGGACGTCGCGCCAGGACTCGGGCAGCATGTCGGTGTCGGTCACGTCAACAACCTCCGGTATGCGATCAGTTGGACCACAGAACCTACCTGCGGCCACTGACAATCGCGGCTACCAGCTGGCCTTCCGGTACAGCTCCCACAGTTGCATGATCGAATTCGGGTCCGAGGCGCGCTCGCAGCCACCGACCTCCTCGCTGGTGGCAATGAACAACTTCCCCTGCCACAGAGGCAGCAGACGCACGTCGTCGACGAAGATCTCCTGCGCCCGCTCGAACTGCGTGCCGACCGCGGCGCGGTCGCTCTCACGCCGGGACGCGGGCAGCAGCTGTTCGGTGATCTCGCTGTTCTCGTACGGAGTGTTGAGCACGTTGTTCGAGCCGACGAACGGCGCGATGAAGTTGTCCGGGTCCGGGAAGTCGGGAAACCAGCCGCGGCCGAATACGGGGTAGTCGCCCTGCCGGTAGCCCTGCTGGAATTCCGCCCACGGCTTGCCGTGAATCGTGATCTTGAAGAGTCCCGTGGCGTCAAGCTGCCGCTTGAGCTCGGCGAACTCCCGCGCGGTTGCGGAGCCGTAGCGGTCGGTGGTGTGCCAGAACGTCAGCGGCACCGGCCGGGTGATGTCCGCCTCCTGGAGGATCTTCCTCGCCTTGTCGACATCCGGCTCACCGTAGCGGTCGAAGAACTCAGTGGTGTGCCCGAAGATGCCCTTGGGGATCATCGAGTACAGCGGCTCCGCCGTGCTCTTGTAAACTTCGGAGACCAGGGCACCGCGGTCGACGATCTGGGCGATCGCACGCCTTACGGCGAGCTTGCCCGCCATGGGGTCTTTGGGGTTGAAGACGAGGTAGCGGATTTCCGCACCGAAGGTCTCCACCAGCTGGAGGTGAGCGTTCTCCGGCTTCCGCTGCTGCAGCTCAACGACGGCCGGTGCGGTCAGCACGCGGTCGACGACGTCGATCTCCTTCTTCTTGAGCGCCCCCAGCATCACATCCGAGTCACTGAAGTAACGGATGGTGACGCCGTCGTTCTTGACCTCCGCGTTCCCCTGGTACTTGGAGTTCTTGGTCAGCTCGGCCCGGTCGCCCTTCTTGAACGCATCCAGGGCGTACGGCCCCGAGCCGGTCAGCTTGCCGTCCTCGCGGAGCTTGTCCGCGGGGTACTCGTTGGGCGGAACCATGGCCATCGCGGGTGTGCCGAGGATGAACGGGAACGTGGCGTCCGGCGTCTTGAGACTGAACTTCACGATGCGGTCGCCGACCGTCTCGATCTTGTCGAGGGAGCCGAGCAGACCGTTCGGGCCACCCTGCACATTGATCTTCCGGACCCGGTCGATGGAGTGCTTGACGGCCGCGGCGTCGAGCTTGTCGCCGTTGGAGAACTGCAGCCCCTCACGCAGCTCGCACTGGAAGATTTTGCTGTTGGCGTCCACGAACCCGCAGCTCTTGGCCGCGTCGGGCTGCGGCACGGTGCTCCCAGTGGGGAAGCTCAGCAGCGACTGGAAGACGTTCCGGTACAGCTCCCATGAACCGTCCCATGCGGCGGCCGGGTCGAGGGTACTGGGCTGACTCGTCGTACCGACCGAAATCTTCTGCTCACGCTCGGCGTCCTCATTCGAGAACAGGCTGCATCCGGCCAGCAGAGATATGGACGCTAGGGCTGCAGCGGCCTGCAGACAGGTCCGGTAGAACACGTGCACGCTCCTCGTTCAGCCATGGGTCGGCCGACCATACCGCAGCGCCCTGCCGGGTCAACCTTTTGGCCCGGCAGGGCACTTAGCACATTCAGTAACAAAACGGTTCAGGCTACTCAGTGAACTCCGGCATTGAGGAAGATACCGCCGTCCACCACCAGCGTCTGACCGGTGATCCAGTCCGACTGGTCGGACGTGAGGAACGCTGCTGCGCCCCCGATGTCCTCCGGAACTCCGAGCCGTGCCAGCGGGTAGGCCGCGGCCGCTTCGGCCTCCCTGCCTTCGTACAACGCTTCGGCGAACTTCGTCTTGATCACCGCGGGGGCGATCGCGTTGACCCGGACGCCCGGCGCGAACTCGTGCGCCAGCTGCAGGGTCAGATTGACCATGGCCGCCTTGCTCATACCGTACGCGCCGATGAAGGGCGACGGGGCGAGACCGGCGACGGAGGCGATGTTCACGATCGCTCCGCCGTTCTCCTTCTGCCAGGCCTTCCAGGTCTGCTGGGCGAAACCGAGCGCCGAGATCACGTTGGTCTCGTACACCTTGCGCGCCACATTCAGGTCGAGCTCGGCCATCGGAGAGTAGACCGGGTTCGTGCCGGCGTTGTTGATCAGGAAGTCGACGCGGCCGAACGCCTCCATGGCGCGCTCCACAGCTGCCGCCTGGTGGGCCTCGTCGTGGGCCTTGCCCGCAATGCCGACCGCCCGGTCGGCGCCGAGCTTCTCCACGGCCTCCTTGAGCGCTTCCTCACCACGGCCGGTGATGCACACCCGGTCGCCGCGGGCGACAAGCGCCTCGGCGATGCCGTAGCCGATGCCGCGGCTCGCGCCCGTGATCAGCGCGACCTTTCCGCTGTCCTGTACCTCTGCGGTCATGTCCGTCGTCTCCCGATTCAGTTGAGAGGTCCGCCGGCCACGTACATGACCTGGCCGGAGACGAAGCCGGCCTCGTCGCCCGTGAAGAAGGCGATGGCGTTGGCGATGTCCTCGGGGTACCCGACGCGCGCGACCGGGATCTGGGTGGCGGCAGCGGCCTGGAACTCCTCGAAGCCCATGCCGACGCGGGCGGCCGTCTGGGCGGTCATCTCGGTGACGATGAAACCGGGGGCGACGGCGTTGGCCGTGATGCCGAACTTGCCGAGCTCCTTGGCGAGGGTCTTGGTGAAGCCCTGAAGACCGGCCTTGACGGCGGAGTAGTTGGCCTGGCCACGGTTGCCCAGCGCGGAGCTGGAGGAGAGCGAGACGACACGTCCGAATCCGGCGTCCACCATGTGCTTCTGGCAGGCCTTGGCCATCAGGAACGCGCCCTTGAGGTGCACGTTCACCACGGTGTCCCAGTCGGACTCGGTCATCTTGAACAGCAGGTTGTCGCGGAGCACGCCCGCGTTGTTGACGAGAATGGTCGGCGCGCCGAGTTCGGCGGCGACGCGCGCGACGGCTGCCTCCACCTGGGCGCTGTCGGACACGTCGCAGCCGACGGCGAGGGCCTTGCCGCCGGCCGCGGTGATCTTCTCGACGGTGTCCTTGCAGGCCGCCTCATCGAGGTCGAGTACGGCTACGGCGCGGCCCTCGGCCGCCAGCCGTACCGCGGTGGCGGCGCCAATGCCCCGCGCCGCCCCGGTCACGACCGCGACACGCTGCTCGGTGGTGGACATGCTGGTTCTCCTCGCCCTTGGATGCGGCTCACCCGGTAACGTCCCACGTCCCCCGGATGAGCGACCGCTTAGTACCTTCAGCAGACGAGACGCTAGAAGCCCTGGCACCCGGTGTCAACGGCCCACAGCGTGCCCCGGGTCACTGAGGGGGTGCCTAGCGGACCAGCAGCGTCAGCAGCCGCTCCACCTCTGCCTCCGGATCGGCGGTCAGCCCGGTGTGCACCGGGCCAGGTTGTACGACGGTCGAGCGCGGCGCGACCAGCCATCGGAAGCGGCGGCCCGGGTCGTCGCGTGCCGCCTGGCCCGCGTCCTCGCCGCCGCGGCAGACGCCCTCGACGGCGTGCAGCGCGGCGCGTACACCCGTCACATCGGCGCCCGGGTCCAGCGCTCCGAGTTTCACCTCGTCCAGATGCGTACGGGCGGCGACGAAGGACTTGGCTCGGCAGTAGACCACCACACCGGCGTTGAAGCACTCGCCGCGCTCGACCCGCGGCACCACGCGCAGCAGCGCGTACTCGAAGACATCGCGCCCGCTCACTTCGCGCCGCCCTTCCCCGCCAGCCAGCCGGGGGCCTGCGACGGCCGGTGCTTGGTCGGCTCGCCCAGGGTGACGCGGGTGTGGATCGTCGCCGCGCGCGGCAGCAGCGCTTGGACATAAGCCCGCCGCAGCGCGTCGGTGGTCTCGAAGCCCGGCTCGTCGACCAGCCACTCGTCGGGGACGTCGGCGGCCACCTCGGTAAGCAGTTCCTCGGTGACCAGCGGCGCGAGCTCGGCGGCGGCCGCCTCGATGTCCGGCTTGAAGGGGGCGAGGGCATGGTCGGAGGCGTCGTACGGCTTGGCGGCGGAGGCGGCGGCGCCCGGCCAGTTGTGATGCCAGATCATGGTCGCGCCGTGGTCGATCAGCCACAGGTCGCCGTGCCACACCAGCATGTTGGGGTTGCGCCAGGAGCGGTCGACGTTGTTGATCAGCGCATCGAACCAGACGACCCGGCCGGCCTCGGCCGCGTCCACCTCGTAGGCGAGCGGGTCGAAGCCGAGCGAACCGGGCAGGAAGTCCATCCCGAGGTTCAGCCCGCCGCTCGCCTTCAGCAGCTCCTGCACCTCCTGGTCGGGCTCGCCGAGACCGATCACCGGGTCGAGCTGGATGCTGACCAGCTCCGGCACACGCAGGCCGAGCCGCCGCCCGAGCTGCCCGCAGATGACCTCGGCGACCAGGGTCTTGCGGCCCTGCCCCGCGCCGGTGAACTTCATGACGTACGTACCGAGATCGTCGGCCTCGACGATGCCCGGGAGGGACCCGCCTTCACGCAAGGGCGTGACGTAGCGGGTCGCTGTGACTTCGGAGAGCATTGCCCCACAGTACGAGATCGGCTTCCTGAAGAAATCCTTGAAATCGTGAGGATGTGAACATCCCGGCCCGCCTGCGCGTACAACATCAAGAACCGGCCGATGGAAGGCCGACCGTGGAGAGGGAGCCAGCATGACCGGATCGCAGGTGCCGTCGCGGACCGTGACTCGCCGTACCGTCGTCGCCGCGGTGGGCGGGGCTGGCCTCACCGTCGCGCTGACCGCGTGCGGCGGCTCGGACGACGGCGGGCAGAAGGTGGCCGACACACCGGCAGGCGGAGCGGGCGACGGGGGCAAAGTGCTCGCCAAGACCGCCGACATCCCCGAGGGCGGCGGCAAGGTCATCGGTGACGTGGTGGTCACGCAGCCGAAGCCCGGGGAATTCAAGGCGTTCTCGTCGAAGTGCACCCACCAGGGCTGCGCGGTGAAGGACGTCGCCGCCGGCATCATCAACTGCCCGTGTCACAACAGCGAGTTCAGCGCCACGGACGGCAGCGTCAAGAAGGGGCCCGCCACCTCGCCGCTGCCGCCCGCCTCCATCACCGTGGACGGAGACTCGATCAAGCTCGCCTAGCGCGGCGCGGCCGCTTCCAGCAGGAGAGCACATCGTCGGTCGTGGTGATCGTGGCGACCAGAGCGAGCGTGTTGCGGATCATCGCGGGGGTGTAGTCGGCGGGCACCCCCGCGATGGCGTCCTTGGGAACCACCGCCGTGTAGCCGAGGTTGACCGCGTCGAAGACGGCGTTGGGGATGGCGACGTTCGCCGAGACGCCGGTGACGACGAGCGTCCGGCAGCCGAGGTTGCGCAGCAGCGCGTCGACGTCGGTGCCGGCGATGGGCGACAGGCCGTGCAGCCGCCGTACGACGAGATCTCCGTCCGCGACCTCTATCGGCGGCGCGACACGAACGGCCGTCGTGCCGGAGTGCTGCTGCACGGGGAGCCGGGCGGCCGCCCGGAACAGCCGCGCGTTGTGGTTGGCGCCGCGCCCGTCGGGACGCCGCTCGGCCACCGCGTGCAGGACCTGTACGCCGGCTTCGTGAGCGCCCGCGACCAGCCGGGCGATCCTGAGCAGCGCGCCGGACGACCGTGCCTGCGCGGCGAGTTCTGGCAGGGCGCTGTCCTCGCCGACCACACCTTGCTGGCACTCGACGGTGAGCAGCGCCGTGGTGACCGGGTCGAGCTGTTCCGCGAGCTGTTCGAAGGACGGCACGACTCCCCCTCTTCGACTCCATCGGATCGACTCTTCGGATCGATGCTTCGGACCGATGCTTCGGACCGATGCTTCGGACCGATGCTTCGGACCGGGCGCGCGACAGTAACCGCCATTGCGCGACGAAGGAAGAGCCTCCATGATTTCTGACACACAGTCAGCTACGAGGAGGGGGCCGCCCATGGCCGTCACACAGCGCCGGGGCCGTCGCATCATGATGACGTCCGGCGAACTGGACGAGTTCCTGGCCGAGCAGCGCACCTGCCGGGTGGCCACCGTGTCCGCCGACGGCCGCCCGCATGTCAGCGCCCTGTGGTTCGCCTGGGACGGGACCTCACTGTGGCTGTACTCCATTACGCGCAGCCGCCGCTGGGCACAGCTGCGGCACGATCCGCGGCTCGCGGTCGTGGTCGACGACGGCGAGGAGTACGGGGAGCTGCGCGGCGTGGAGCTGTCCGGCACGGCGGTCTTCGTGGGCGAGGCCCCGCGCACCGGCGAGCCGTGCCCCGAACTGGACGTGCCGGAGAGGCTGTTCGCGCGGAAGAACTTCGGGATGGACGAGATGCCGCACGACGGCAGGCATGCGTGGCTGCGGCTGACCCCCGACTCGATCGCGTCCTGGGACTTCAGGAAGCTGTCAGGCCTCTGACCGCTCTACCGCGCCCGCGGCCTCGCGCAAGGCCCCGACCGCCGCCCTGATCGACGGGCGGCGGTCCGCATCCGTCCGCCACACCGCATAGATGTGCCGGCGCATTCGCTGCCGTACGGGCACAAGCCGCACCCCATCAGGCACCCAGCCGCGCCCCAGCCTGGGCGTGACGCACACCCCCAGCCCCGCCTCGATCAGCGCCAGCTGCGTATGGTGCTCCTCCGCCATGTGCGCGATCCGCGGCTCGAAGCCCTTCGAGCGCAGTGTGAACATCAGCCACTCGTAACAGAATTCGCCTTCCGGCCAGGACACCCAGTCGTCCTCGGCGAACTCCTCGAGATCCACCTCTGCCCGGTCGGCCAGCGGATGGTCCGCGTGCATGGCGACATCCGGGACGTCGTCGAGCAGATGGACCTGCGCGAGCCCGCCCGGCACGGGTAGCCGCTTGTTGCTCCAGTCGAGCACGACCGCGAGATCGAGGTCGCCCCTCACCACCTCCCTGATGCCCTGCTCGGGCTCCAACTCACGTGAGCGCACTCGCAGTTCGGGGTGGCTCGTGCGCAGCGACGTCAGGGTCGAGGGGAAGAGCCCGCGGGCGGCTGTCGGGAACGCGCCGATCCTGACCTCGCCCACCACCTGCCCGCGCTGCGCCTCGATATCGGCCTGCGCGAGCTCGACCTGGGACAGGATGCGCGCGGCGTGGTCCGCGAGCAGCTGACCGGCGTCGGTGAGGCGCACGCCGCGCCCGTTCTTGGCCAGCAGCTGCTGGCCCACCTCCCGCTCCAGCTTCGCCATCTGCTGGGAGACGGCCGAGGTCGTCACATGCAGCCCGTCGGCCGCTCCGCTCACCGAGCCGTGGCGGGCCAGCGCGTCCAGGGTCCGCAGGCGCTCCAGATTCAACATGTAAGCAATGCTAAGCGAACGCGGCAAATAATTCTCGCTTGTCCTACGAGATCGGAGCGGCCAAGGTGGACGGCATGAGCAGCGCCGTCCCCTCCCGGACCTCATCGGCCCCCACCCCCGCACCCGCCGGCTCCGTACGCCGCCGCGGCCTCGACTGGCGCATCCGCTTCGCGGTGCTCTCCACGGTGTGGGGCTTCAGCTTCCTCCTCATCAAGGTCGGCACCGGCGGGTACGCACCCTTTCAAGTCACCTTCGGCAGACTGTTCTTCGGTACGGCGGTACTGGCCGTCGCGATGGTGTTGCGGCGGGAGCGGCTGCCGCGCGGGATCCGCACCTGGATGCACCTCACCGTCGCCGCGTTTGTGCTGAACGCGCTGCCGTTCTCGCTCTTCGCCTACTCCGAGCTGACGATCCCGTCGACGCTCGCCGGGATCTGCAACGCCACCTCGCCGCTGTGGGGCATGGTCCTGTCGCTGGTCGCACTCTCCGAGGACCGGCCGACCCGGCGCAGGGTCGCCGGGCTCGGCATCGGCTTCCTGGGCGTGCTGACCGTGCTCGGCGCGTGGCAGGGATTCTCCGGGCTCGACTTCGGCGGCACGGCGATGGCGCTGCTCGCCTCACTGAGCTATCCGATCGGCTGGATCTACGTACGCCGCACACTGGCCGGCAGCAGCCACTCCAATCTCTCGCTGACCGGCGCGCAACTTCTGCTCGCGACGGTCCAACTCGCCGTGATCACACCGCTGTTCACGACGCTGCCGACGTCCTTCCCGCTGGTACCGCTGCTCGCGGTGGTCGCGCTCGGTGCCTTGGGGACGGGCTTCGCCCTGCTCCTCCAGTACGGTCTGGTCGCCGAGGTCGGACCGACGACGGCGCAGATGGTCACGTACTTCATCCCGGTCATCGCGACGGCCGCGGGCGTCGCGGTGCTTGACGAGCAGCTGGGCTGGAACACTCCGGTGGGCGCGCTGATCGTCCTGGCGGGCGCGGCACTGACCCAGAGCCGGCCGAAGGCACCGGCCGCTGCCACCGGCACCTCGGCTCAGCCACAGTCTCGCGCCGCGGCAGGGGCAGGGGACGCGGCCAAGGCCGAGGCGGGGGCCGCGGCTCAGCCGTAGCTGCGCGCGGGCGCAGGCCCGGCAGCAGCCGCGACCGCGTCTGCGACCGGCTCGATGTCGTCCATCGCGAGGCCCGAGACAGTGAGCCGCACGCCGGGTGGCGCGGAGATCCGGAAACGAGCCCCCGGCGCGACCGCCCAGCCGGCGTGCAGCAGCCGCGCCACGGCCCCGGTCTCGTCGGAAACGGGCACCCAGATGTTCATCCCGCTACGCCCATGAGCCTCGATGCCACGCTCCGCCAGCGCCCGCAGGAGCGCGTCGCGCCGTTCCCCGTACGCGTGCGCGACGACGAGCGGGTCCACCGCGCCCGAGGTCCACAGCTGGACGACCGCGCTCTGCAGCAGTCTGCTGACCCAGCCGGGCCCGAGCCGCTGCCGTCCCATGACGCGGTCAACGGTGACGGCGTCGCCGGTCAGTACGGCGACGCGCAGATCGGGGCCGTACGCCTTGGCGGTGGAGCGTACGAGCGCCCAGCTGTCCGTGACCCCGGCGAGCGGGTGCAGCGGCAGATCGACGATGGCGTGTCCGTGGTCGTCCTCGATGAGCAGGGTCTGAGGGAACCTGGCGAGCACGGCCCGCAGTTCACGCGCGCGTGCCTGGCTCACCGCGGCGCCGGTGGGGTTCTGCGCCCGGTCGGTGACGATGAGTGCGCGCGCCCCGCCGGCGAGCGCCTTCTCCACCTCGCCAGCCAGCGGCCCGTCGTCGTCGAGCGCCACGGGCACGGGCTTCAGTCCCAGCGCCGGCACCAGGTCAAGCAGGCTGCCCCAGCCGGGGTCCTCGACGGCGACCGTGTCACCCGGCTTGAGGTGCGCGGCGAGCATGCGCTCGATCGCGTCCAGCGATCCGGAGGTGACGGCGACCGGCCCGTCGGGCACGCCGTCGGCGTCCATCGCGGCGCGGGCGAACCGTGCGAACTCCACGTCGACGGGAGCCTGTCCGTACAGACCCGGCTCCTCCGCGTTGCGCCGGGCCGCGGCGGCGAGCGCCTCGCCCAGCGGCGGCAGCAGCGCGGGGTCCGGGTTCCCGTCGCCCAGGTCCCGTACGCCGGGGGGCGCGTCGACCCGGATCGACCCGCGGGCCGTACTGGCCGGCCGCGGGCGCACCCGACTGCCCTTGCGCCCGGCGGTCTCGATGACTCCGCGGTCGCGCAGGGTCCGGTACGCGGACGCGATGGTGTTCGGGTTGACGCCCAGCTCGATCGCCAGCTCCCGCATGGGCGGCAGCAGTTGACCCGGTTCCAGGTCTCCTGCACCCACCGCACGCTCGACGCTGGCGGCAATCTCCGATGCGCGGCGTCCGACAATCCGATACTCTCCTAGCACAAACGAGATTATGCACTAGTGCAATGGAGTTCGCAATGCCGGACGCTTACGAGCCGACCGAACGCACCGTCCCCACCCGCTCCCGGGACCGCGCCGCGTACGACCGAGAGCTGGTCCACTCCATACTCGACGAGGCATACGTCTGCCATCTCGGCTTCGTACGCGACGGCGCGCCGGTCGTCCTGCCGACGCTGTTCGCCCGCGTCGACGATCACCTGTACATCCACGGCTCGACGGGCTCGCGCCCCTTGCGCATGGCGGGCGAGTCGGACCCCGGCCTCGACGTGTGCCTGACGGTCACCCACGTCGACGGCCTGGTCCTTGCCCGCTCGGCGTTCCACCACTCGATCAACTACCGCTCGGTCGTGGTCCACGGCACTGCCCACCAGGTCACGGACCCGACGGAAAAGCGCACGGCCCTCGACGCCCTGGTCGACAATGTCGTCCCGGGCCGCTCACTCGACTCCCGCCCGGCGAACCCGAAGGAACTGGCGGCTACGGCGGTCCTGCGCCTGACCTTGACGGAGGTCTCTGCCAAGCTCCGCACGGGCGGCCCGAACGACGACCCGGAGGACGCGGAACTCCCGTACTGGACGGGAGTGGTCCCGCTGACCACCCAGCAGGGCACACCGATCCCGGCGGCGGATCTGGACGACTCGATCGGGGTACCGAGCTATCTGGCGCGGACGGGCTCACTTTGAGCCCCTCCGGCGATTGAGGAGCGGGGGTCCGGGGCGGAGTCCCTACCCCTCCCCACCCGCGTCTCCGCCACCGCCAGCCCCGCCACCGCCGCCAGCAGCAGCGCCGTCCCCACCACCGTCGCCGCCGTGAGCCGCTCATCCAGCGCCGTCACCGCGATCACCGCCGCGCTCACCGGCTCCAGCAGCATGATCACCGAGACCGTCGCGGCCCGCACCACCGCCGCCCCCGCGAAGTAGAGCGCGTACGCAAGCGCCGTCGGCACCGCCGCGACGTACGTCAACAGCCACACCACCCGCCCCAGTTCCGCGGTGTGCGGCAGCAGCCCTTCGCCCAGCGCCATCGGCAGCAGCCCCACCGCGCCGATCGCGAACGCCCACGCCGTCGTGGCCAGCGAGTCACCGCCGCCCCCGTCACGCCCCAGCCACCGCGTCAGCAGCGTGATCGCCGCGTACCCGGCCGCCGAGAGCAGCGCGAGCGCGACCCCCGCAGGCCGTACCGTCCCGCCCTCGCCGCCAAGGACCAGGACGAACAGGCCGGCAAGCGCCCCGGTGACGGCGACCAGGCCGCCCCGCCCGAGCCGCTCCCCCATCGTCAACCGCGCGCCCACGGCGATGAGGACAGGCCCCGCGCCCAGCGTGACGACCGTGCCCACCGCGAGACCCGTCGTCTGGACGGCCGCGAAGTAGGCGCTCTGGAAGAGGGTGAGCCCGATTCCCGTACCGAGAATGCGCAGCAGCCGACGCCGTCGCGGCTCGGCGGGCCCCGCGGCACCGCCCCCAGCCACAGCAGTGCGCCGCGCCCGCAGCGCAAGCGCGCCCAGCAGCAGCACCAGACCACCCACGCAGCGCCAGAACGACAGCGCGAGAGGACCGAGATCGCTCACCCGGAAGACCAGCGAGGCAGCCGCGCCCGCGGTCCCCCATGCGACTCCGGCAAAGATCAGATAGAGGAGGCTCCGCCCGACGGACACGCCGACAGCAGGAGCGTAGGAAACATTCGACACGTGACTTCTCCGTGTGAAGAACGGGATGGGTGGTCGCTCGACTGCGTCACGCGGGCAGCGACGAACCGCTCGGGGACACCCCGAGCCCGGTCTTCGTCAGAAAAGCGGCCGCCCGCGCTAGGTGGCAGGCGGCGGAAGTACGGTCAAATGCATGATCGGCACCCTACGGTGCGACGTGCGGCGCCGACAACTCACCCTCGGCAGCGACGGCAGCGCCGCTCTGTGCGGGCACACCCCCGGCCACCGGCCCCGACGCCGCCTTCGGCGCCTGTGACTGCGCGATGAACGCCCCCACCAGCACCACCACTCCGCCGAAGATCTGCGGAGCCGACAGATGCTCCCGCAGCAGTACCCAGGCCAGCACCGTCGCGATGACCGCCTCCAGGCACGCCACCACACCCGCCACCTGCGGCGAGAGCTTGCGCACCGAGATGACCCCGGTGACATACGCCAGCACCGTGGCGATCAGCACGATCCAGCCCAGTAGCAGCGCCGCCGGCACCTGTGTACCACCCATGTCCGCGCTACCGCCGAGCAGCGAGAAGTCCATCCCCCACGGCCGCGCCACCAGCGTCAGCACCGCCGCGCCGATAAGCAGTCCGTACGCGATCACGCCCAGCGGATCCGCCGCGTCGTCCCCGTCGCCGCCCTGGTCGGACAGGACGAAGTAGCCGACCTGGCAGCACGCCGCGGCCAGCGCGAGGAGCAGCCCGATCGCATCGAAGCCGACCCCCGCCCACACCTCGACGACGCACGCGAGTCCGGCGACCGCGAGGACCACGCCGACCGCCGCGGCCCGGGTGACGGGCCGGCGCTGCACGAAGCGGACCCAGCCGAGAACCAGCGCGGGGGCGAGGTATTCGATGAGCAGCGCGACGCCGACCGGGATCCGGGAGATCGCCGCGAAGTAGCAGGCCTGTACGCCCGCGACGGCGAGCAGCCCGAAGCCGACGAGCAGTGCGGGCTTGCGCAGCACCAGGTCACGGTGGCGCCAGGCCACCGGCAGCATGATGAGGGCGGAGCCGGCCACTCGTAGCCACACCACATGCAGCGGGTCGAGACCCGCTTCGATCAGCGGCTTGGCCGCGACACCTGATCCACCGAATGCGAACGCCGAGCCCAGGGCTAGTCCCAGGCCGGCGCTCCTTCCCTGAGACGCGCGCATCGGCACATCATGTCAGCGCGAGTCAGGACCGTCATCCCCGTGACACATGTCGAGACGTCCGGGCCGTCCATGGGTCATTCGGACACTATTCGGCCGCCAGCCGCCCGCCCAGCAGCTCCATGTCCACCCCGGCCCGCTCCAGCACCTCCACGGCCCGGCACTCCGGGTCCGCGGCGAGGCAGGCGAGCAGGTCGGTGCCCCCGGCCCGCTCATCGCCTCGCACGTGCGCCCGCTCCAGCGCGCCCTCCATCGCGGCGGCCGCCGAAGGCGACCATCCCGACATCTCCGCGTCCGTCTCGCGTACGACGGGAACAGTGCCCGAGTCCTCCACCGAGCCCTGCCAGCGCAGCCCGTATCCGATGCTGCGCTGCACGAGATACCCGAGCACCCGCGCGACCTGCGGTCCGGCGCCGAGAGCGGCACGGACCTCGGGGTCCGACTCGATCAGGGAGTGCAGCAGATGGGCCGTGTCGATCTGCCGGTCGCCGTCGCGCAGCGCCCTCCTGCGCGCACCCGCGACCACCGAGGCCAGCTCCACGGTGAGCCTGGCATCGATCTCCGTACGGGTGGCGGCGGGCTGCTGAGGCACCCGAGGGACAGGGCTTTGCACATCTCCTACCTCATCAGCTTCCGGTGGCCCGGGCGTCGCCGTCGGGGCCCATTTGCGCATCCCACGGAGGTTGGGCACGCACGAGCGTTTTCTCCTCCTTACGGATGAGATCACGACAGTTCTCCCCGAGGGGCGCGCGCCGCCTTGCCATACGGTAGATCTGACTGTTCATCAGTATTGAATGTTCACGTCGGTACGGCTACGTTCCGCGACACCGAAACCCGACATGGAGGGGTGGTCGTATGGCTGAAGTCAGTGCCGAGGCCCGTATCGAGGCGCCGGCCGAGAAGGTCTGGGCCCAGCTGACGGACTTCACCAGCTACGGCCAGTGGAACGCCACCCACACCAGCTTCCCCAACGGCGCCCCCGGGACGCTGGAGCTGGGAGCCACCTACGAGGAGAACATGAAGCTCATGGGCTTCCCGGCCGAAGTGGCCTGGACCGTGGAGGAGTTCGACGCGGGCCGGGTGCTGGGCGTCAAGGGCAAGGGCCCGATGGGCGTCAGCGTGGGCAACCGCTACACCCTCACTCCGGACGGGGACGGCACGAAGGTGCGCATCGACGGGGAGTTCACCGGCGCCGCCGTGTCGCTGATGGCCGGAAAGCTCAAGGACTCGGCGACGGCCGCGCTCAACGAGTCACTGCGCAAGCTGGGTGGCCTCGTCGCCTGACACCCCAGCCTGACACCCGCAGCCTGACACCCGGCGCACGCGAAAGGGCCCCGCACTGTTGCGCGGGGCCCTCCTCACACCGGCTCAGTGCTCGTCGGCGAGGATCAGATAGAGCTTCTTACGGGCTTCGTTGATCACGGCGACGGCTTTCTGCCGCTGCTCGTTGCTGCCGGTCTTCCAGACCTGGCCGAACGCCTCCATCAGGCCGAACCCGGCCTGCCGGATCTCGTTGACCGTCTCCCAGTCGACTCCGCGCCCGGCCTCTTCCCATGGAGCCTCCGGCCCCGATTCGGCCTCGGCGCGCCCCGATTCGGTGAGCGTGAACAGCTTCTTGCCGCCCTCGCTCTCATTGGTGATGAGACCTTCGTCCTCGAGCAGCTGGAGCGTCGGGTAGACCGAGCCCGGGCTGGGCCGCCAGGCCCCACCGCTGCGCTCGCCGATCTCCTGGATCATCTCGTAACCGTGCATCGGCCGGTCCTTCAACAGCGCCAGGATCGAGGCGCGCACATCACCGCGCCGCGCCCTTCCCCGACCGCCGCCACGACCGCGTCCGCCACCGAAGGGCCCGCCGAACGGCGGCCCGAACGGACCGAACGCCCCACGGCGTCCCTCGAAGTCGCCCCGACCCTGATGGCCGGGCCCGCAGTGCCCATGACCCTGACCGTGTTCGTGTCCTTGTCCATGTGAACGCATCGCTACGCTCCTTCCATCGTTGATCTGTCGCGATGCGTCAACGATATATCGGAATGTGTCGGCTGGCAACGCCCAATCGGTCCAGCAACCCCGAATTGGCCTTGGCCTGCGGCTTTGCGCCGCCCCTACGGTCAGCTCATGCGGATTCGAATCGTCGACGCCTTCACCGACCGCCCCTTCACCGGCAACCCAGCCGGAGTCCTGCTCCTGGACTCCGACCGGTTCCCCGACGACTCCTGGCTCCAGCAGGTGGCGACCGAGGTGAACCTCTCGGAGACCGCCTTCACCCACCCCCTGCCCGCCGGCGGCGAGGCCGACTGGGCACTGCGCTGGTTCACCCCGGCCACCGAGGTCGACATGTGCGGGCATGCCACGCTGGCCACCGCCCATGTGCTGCACACCACCGGCACCGCGAGCGGCACGGTGCGCTTCGCCGCACGCTGCGGCATCCTCTCCGCCACCGCCCACGAGGACGGCACGATCACCCTCGACTTCCCAACGTCCCCGCTCACCCCCGTCGAGATCCCGGACGGCGTCGCCGAGGCGCTCGGCGCCAAGGTCATCTCGGCGCACGACACGGGCCCGCACATCGGCGATCTGGTCGTCGAGCTGGCCGACGAACAGGCCGTACGGACACTGACCCCGGACTGCCGTGCCCTGACGGCCCACTCGGAACGCGGCATCATCGCCACCGCCGCCGCCGAAGACCCGGCCGGCTCCTACGACTTCGTCTCGCGCGGCTTCTTCCCCCGGGTCGGCATCGACGAGGACCCGGTGACCGGCAGCGCGCACACGGCGCTCGCGCCGTTCTGGTCCGCCCGTCTCGGCCGTACGGAACTGACCGGCCTGCAGGCCTCCGCCCGCTCCGGCCTGGTCCGCACCTCGCTGCGCGGCGAGCGCACCCTGCTCACCGGCCACGCCGTCACGGTCATCGACGGCGAGCTGCTGACCACGCCGAGCAGCTGACCGCGCCGACCGGCCTACCGCACATGCCAAGGGGCGTACGGCGGCTGCCGTACGCCCCTTCGCTCCACCCCGGTCACGGCGTGGGCAGCCATCCCACCTTCCCGGCCAGCAGCGCGTACCCGACGAAGGCCGTGATGTCGAGCAGCGCGTGCGCGGCCACCAGCGGCCCGACCCGCCCCCACCGCCGGTAGAGCAGCACGAAGACCGCGCCCATCACCATGTTGCCGACGAAGCCGCCGATGCCCTGGTAGAGGTGGTACGAACCGCGCAGCACCGAGCTCGCCACCAGCGCCGCCATCGGCGTCCAGCCCAACTGCCCCAGTCTGCGCAGCAGATACCCGACGACGATCACTTCCTCCAGTACGGAGTTCTGGATCGCCGAAAGGATCAGCACGGGGAATTTCCACCACACCTCGGGCAGCGCTTCGGGCACCACGGTGAGGTTGAACCCGGAGGCCCGCGCCACCAGATAGAACGCGAGCCCGGCACCGCCGATGCCCGCCGCGACGAGCACGCCGCGCCCGAGGTCCGCCCATGGTCTGCTCCGGTCGAAACCGATCGACCGCAGCCCTACGCCCTCCCGCATCAGCAGATGCGCGACGAGCAGGACAGGCACCAGGCCCGTCGCGATATCGAAGAGCTGCCAGGCGAGATCGAGCCACGGCCGCCCAGGGGCGTACGACGCGTTCAGCGTCGCCGCCTGCTCTTTGAGGCCACCCGGCTTTGTCAGCGATCCGACAAAGCTGATCAGCGCCGATACTCCGCTCGCACCCAGCGAGACCGCGAGTACGAGCAGTGTCTCGGATCGCAAGATCCTTCGCGACATGCCCTCTTGAGGAAGAGAATCAGCCACGCGTCCCGCCTCCGCCTGCACACCTGCCTCCAGTTGAGTAATCCCGCCTCGTCCCCATCCTCGTCCCGCTAGGGTCTCGAATACAGGTACGAAGATCGCGCGCGACAGGCCGGGGGACGAGCGTCATCGCGATGACGCGGTCCCCTTTTCCTTGCTCATCGTTCAAGGAGGGGCACCACCGCATGGGACGTCACAGCTTGCCCGACGAGGAGGCGACGGACGGAGGCAGGTCCCGTCCGCGGGGGCGCCGTCGCACGATCGCCGTCGCCACGATGCTTGTCCTCGCGGTGGTGGCGGGGACCGGGATCGCGGCGCAGAGCGGCCTGCTGTCCTTCGCGGAGTCGTGCGAGGACTCCGCCATACGCCTGGACATCGTCGCCTCCCCCGACATCGCCCCGGCCGTGCGCGAGGTCGCCGACCGCGCCCGCGCGGAGAAGATCACCTCGGACGGCCAGTGCATGGACGTACGCGTCGCCGCCCGCGAGAACTACGAGGTCGCGCAGGCACTCGCCGCCGGCAGCGCCACGCCCGACTACGAAGTGTGGCTGCCCGACTCCGGCGTCTGGTCCAAGCGCGCCAAGGCGCTCGGGGACGGCGTGCCACTGACGCCCGCGGGCAATGTCGCGGTCTCACCGGTCGCCCTGGCCACGATCCAATCGGCGGGCGCCACGCTGGGGTGGCCCAGGAGGACATACACCTGGGCGCAGTTGGCGGCGGTCACCACCACGACGGACAAGGTGCGCCTCGGCGCCACCGACCCCGCCCGCAGCGCCACCGGGCTGCTCGCGCTCACCAGCGTCTCCCGGTCCGTGGCGAAGGAGGGCCCGGATGCCGACACCAAGGTCGCGGCCATCGCCAAACTGCTGTCTCAGCGGGTCTCCGGGGCGGACGCTCAGGTCCTGCGCACCCTGGCGCCGGACTCCGGCACAGGGGCCGACTCCCGCCGCAATCACGCCGTGTTCCTCTCCGAGCAGGCCTCCTTCGCGTACAACTCGGCCCATGGCGGCGCAGACGGCCTCGAGCTCTTCTATCCCACGGACGGCGCGCCCCGGCTGGACTTTCCGTACCACCTGGTCGACGAGGGCGAGCTGAGCACCGACGAGGCCCGGGCCGCCATCCGCTTCATGGCGCTGCTCGGCGAGCAGGAGTCCCGGCGGACGCTGACGGCGCACGGCTTCCGCCCGCCCGACGACACGGCGGTCGGCGAGAGCCTCGTACGCACCGCGGGCGGCGACGATCCGCAGCCGTACGACGCCTCCAAGTCCAAGGTCACGGCCGACCCGCTGTCGTCGGACGCCCTCCAGGAGACGCTGGGCATGTGGACCATCACCGTGCAGAGCGCCCGGCTGAGCACGGTCGTCGATGTCTCGGGATCCATGCAGTCGCCGGTGCCGGGCCGTGGCTCGCAGAGCCGGCTCGATGTCACCAAAGCCTCCCTCCTCCAGGCGCTCGACCAGTTCACGCCCGAGGACGAGATCGGGCTGTGGGAGTTCGCGACCGGGCTCGACGGCCCGCGGGACTACCGAAAGCTGGTGGCGACGGCTCGGCTCGGCGCTCCCGCCAAGGGCGAGGGCACCCAGCGGGCGCGGCTCGCCAAGGCCTTCGAGGCGCTCGCACCCGTGCCGGACGGCGCGACCGGTCTGTACGACACGACACTCGCGGCCTACAAGGAGGCCCAGGCCACCTATGTGAAAGGCAAGTTCAACGCCCTGGTCATCCTCACCGACGGCGCCAACCAGGACCGGTTCAGCATCTCCCGCAGCTCGCTGATCTCCGAACTGAAGGAGCTCGCCGACCCTGAGCGCCCGGTGCCGCTGATCGCCATCGCGGTCGGGCCGGACGCCGACCTTCAGGAGGTCGACCAGATCGCCAAGGCGACGGGCGGCGCGGGCTACCAGGTCAGCGACCCTGCCGAGATCCAGGCCGTGATCCTCAAGGCGATCATGGCGGTCGGCCAGGCGGGCCGGACCGCCGCTCAGTGAAGGCCGCCCAGTGAAGGCCCGTTCAGGAGTGCGCGCCGGGGAAGCCGACCGGCCAGGAGTGCACCGGCTCGCCCTGGTGCATCAGCTCGCAGTAGCGGCGGGTGGTGGCGGCGAGGGCTGCGTCCCGTTCGAGACCGGCCTCCAGCGCGCGATGGTACGTGTCGGCCTGCCACGACGCCCCGTTCACCCGCCGCTTGCACCGCTCCTCGATCACGCCGAGATAGAAGTCCCGGTCGGCGGGCTCGACGTTCCACGCGTCGAGTCCCGCCGCGGCCAGCGGCAGCAGTTCGTCGCGTACGAGTTTGACGGCCGGCACACGTGTGATTCCTCCGGCCCGGCCGGGGCGCGGCCACTGGAGCTCAGTGTCGATGCCGTGGCGGCATGCGGTGTCGAAGTTGTCTGCAGCGGCGGCGAAGGGCAGCCTGCTCCATACCGGCCTGGCCTCTTCCGCGAGCGCGCGCACCAGTCCGTAGTAGAACGCGGTGTTGGCGATCACGTCGGTGACGGTGGGCCCGGCGGGCAGTACGCGGTTCTCCACCCGCAGGTGGGGCACGCCGTCGACGACTCCGTACACCGGGCGGTTCCAGCGGTAGACCGTGCCGTTGTGCAGGACGAGTTCCTGCAGCCGCGGGACGCCACCGTCGTCGAGCACCCGCAGCGGGTCCTCGTCGTCGCAGATCGGCAGCAGGGCGGGGAAGTACCGCAGATTCTCCTCGAAGAGGTCGTACGCCGAGTTCACCCACCGCTCGCCGAACCAGGTACGCGGCCTGACTCCCTGGGCCTGGAGCTCGGGCGGTCTGGTGTCGGTGGCCTGCTGGAACAGCGGCGGCCGCGACTCGCGCCACAGCTCCCTGCCGAACAGGAAGGGCGAGTTGGCGCCCACGGCGACCTGCACGGCGGCCACCGCCTGCGCGGCGTTCCACACATCGGCGAAGCGCGCGGGCGTCACCTGGAGGTGCAGTTGCACCGAGGTGCAGGCGGCCTCGGGAGCTATCGACGCCGAGGTACAGGTCAGCCGCTCCACGCCCTCGATGTCGAGCATGAAGTCCTCGCCGCGCGCCGCGACGATCTGGTCGTTGAGCAGCATGTATCTGTCGACGTCGGAGAGGTTCGCGGAGACCAGGTCATGCTGGGCGAGTGTCGGCAGAATTCCGATCATCACGATCCCCGAGCCGACCTCGGCCGCTTTCCGGTGCGCATATCCGAGCCCGGTACGCAACTCCTCGGCAAGCTGGTCCAGAACCCTCCCGCTCAACCGGTGCGGAACGATATTTACTTCCAGGTTGAACATTCCGAGCTCGGTCTGGAAATCACGGCTCGCGATGCGCTCGAGAACTTCCGCATTCATCATCCGTGGCAGCCCGTCGGCACCCGCGAGATTCAGCTCGATCTCGAGGCCCATGAGATTCCTGGGCCGGTCGAATCTCTTCTCCGCCAGCAGCCTCCCGAGTCCCGCGAGGCACTGCTGCAACTTTCGCCGGTACCTTTGCCGATCGGACAGGTCGATCCCGCCTGCCACGACCTTCTCCCCCATCGAAGCGTCCCTCCTCGAGTGGGCACCACGGAGCATCAGCCGCTCGCGTCACGGACGATAATGCCCAGACTGACTGATCCCTAACGTCCCGCGAACGGTCCGCAGCCGGTAGTGTGTACCGAGTGATCGAGCGGCACATTCCTTCGGCATGATGCATACGCAGTTACCACCGCCTGATGCCTGGTGAAAAACACCGACTGGTTTCGGCCTACCGCTCGGCCGATAGAATCCCAGGCTGCGGACCTGCACTCACGAAAAATCGGCAGAAAAACCGCAACAGAAAGACCTGATACCGCCTTACCGGAAATACGCACGAGCGCTAGCAGAAACACTGCGAGAACACGTTTCGTATAAACTCCGTGAACGAGGCAGAGAGTTGGCGCCCGGTGGCCTTTCCGGCCCCTCTGGCCCCGCACGCTGACAGCGCCGTCCGCACCTGCCCTTGCCCCTTGCACCAACCCTTGCACCAACGTGTCTCCGAAGTGAGAGGCGACCCATCATGCCGCTGCTTGTCCCCCCGGCTCCCGCGCCTGCCCTGCGCAGCGTCCTCGCGGCACTCGGTTCCCCGACAGCCGTCCGCGAGGCCCGCACACCCGCCCTCAGGTCCGTCCAGGGACCTCTGAGCCCCGAATTGCCGCTGCCCGTCCATGTACTGGATCAGATCGTGCCGAGCGACAGTGCCCCCTACACCCGCCTCGCGGGCTGGCGTTTCCTGATCCGCAGCGGCGAACGAGCCGTGGCAGCGGCGGAGACGATGCTGACCCCTGACGGCTGGACCTTCTCCCACTTCTTCGAAGGGCCCTACCTGAGCTCCACCGAACGGGCGCTGCGCCAGGCCGAGTCGATGAAGACTCACTTCCAGCCACGGCTGCTCTCCATCCCCGAGCTCTACATGCTCACTCTCTGGCTGCACGGCGACACGGACGCCGACGCCTCGACCGGCACCCCCCTTCCGACGGACGTCCTGGTGCCGCTGCGCCCCGCGCCTCCCGGCATAGCGGCACACCGGGCGCACCGCGTCGCCGATCTGCTGCCGGTGATGACCCTGCGCCTCACACCGGCTCCACTGCTCGGCTCCCCAGCCTGACCGTCCGCCCCCGTTCGAGCCCCGAAACGCGCTGCTCGAGCCCAGCTCACGCCGCCCTTCGCGCCCCGTGACCACCCGGTCGCGGGGCGCACTCCTGCCCCATCCGGACTAGCCCATACCGGCCACCCCGAACCACCCGAAAGGACAGTGGAGTTGAGCTGAACCGTCCGCCCGAGTGATACGTCATTAACCAGTAAGAAGAGCTGCCGCGAAATCCCTGCGGATTGACGCCCGTAGGGCAACACTGGGATCGGACCGACAGATACGGGGGGCGGCCATGAACACCTCATCGAGCCGCAGGACAGTCACAGTCACTACAACGCAGCGAGAGAACCCACCCATGTGCCAGCACCAGCCAGCCTGCCCGACATCCGACTCAGCCGACCGGGAAGCCGCCCGTCTCACGGCGCACCACCCGGAGCAGGGCTGGAGCCTGCTGTGCAACGGCGTACTGCTCTTCGAGGACACCGGTGAACTGCTGCCGGACGGCCAGATCATCGCGCCGCACCGGCCGCGGGCGAGCGGGCAGGTGATGACGGCCGCCTAGCGCCGTCCGTACGACAAGGGGGCCGGCCCGGAGACTGATCTCCGCACCGGCCCCGACGCATGAGCGCCGCCGCGCCCGTCAGTTGTCGTACTCGTCCAGCGGCGGGCAGGAGCAGACGAGGTTACGGTCGCCGAACGCACCGTCGATCCGGCGCACCGGCGGCCAGTACTTGTCCGAGGCGCTCACTCCGGCCGGGAAGACCGCGTCCTCGCGGCTGTACGGGTGCTCCCACTCCCCGCCCAGGGCCGCTGCGGTGTGCGGGGCGTTGCGCAGCGGGTTGTCCTCCGCGGGCCACTCGCCCGAAGCGACCTTCTCGATCTCCCCGCGGATCGCGATCATCGTGTCGCAGAAGCGGTCGATCTCGGTCAGGTCCTCGCTCTCGGTGGGCTCGATCATCAGCGTGCCGGCCACCGGGAAGGACATCGTCGGCGCGTGGAAGCCGTAGTCGATCAGGCGCTTGGCGATGTCGTCGACGCTGACGCCGGTCGCCTTCGACAGCGGCCGCAGGTCCACGATGCACTCGTGCGCGACCAGACCGGCCGGGCCGGTGTAGAGCACCGGGTAGTGCGGCTCCAGGCGCTTGGCGATGTAGTTGGCCGCGAGCACGGCGACCTGCGTCGCCCGCTTGAGGCCCTCGCCGCCCATGAGCCGTACGTACGCCCAGGAGATCGGCAGGATGCCCGCCGAGCCCCACGGGGCGGCCGAGATCGGTCCGACGCCCGTCTCGGGTCCCGCGGTGGGCTGGAGGGGGTGGTTCGGGAGGTACGGGGCGAGGTGCGCCCGTACGCCCACCGGACCGACGCCGGGGCCGCCGCCGCCGTGCGGGATGCAGAAGGTCTTGTGCAGATTGAGGTGCGAGACGTCGCCGCCGAACTTGCCCGGCTTGGCGAGGCCCACCAGCGCGTTGAGGTTGGCGCCGTCGACGTACACCTGGCCGCCGGCCTCGTGCACCTGCGCGCAGATGTCGGCGACATGCTCCTCGAAAACGCCGTGCGTGGACGGGTAGGTGATCATCAGGACCGAGAGCTGGTCGCGGTACTGATCGATCTTGGCGCGCAGGTCCTCGATGTCCACCTCGCCGTCGTCGGCGGTCTTCACCACGACGACCTTCATGCCCGCCATCACGGCGCTGGCGGCGTTGGTGCCGTGTGCGGAGGACGGGATGAGGCAGATGGTGCGCTGGTCGTCACCGTTGGCGCGGTGGTACGCGCGCACGGCGAGCAGACCCGCGAGCTCGCCCTGCGAACCGGCGTTGGGCTGGATGGAGACCGCGTCGTACCCGGTGACCTCGGCGAGGCGCTCCTCCAGCTCATGGATGAGCGTGAGGTACCCGGCGGCCTGCTCGACCGGCGCGAAGGGGTGGATCTGCCCGAACTCCGGCCAGGTGACCGGCTCCATCTCGGTGGTCGCGTTCAGCTTCATGGTGCAGGAGCCGAGCGGGATCATGCCGCGGTCCAGCGCGTAGTCGCGGTCGGCGAGCTTGCGCAGGTAGCGCAGCATCGCAGTCTCGGAACGGTGCTGGTGGAAGACGGGGTGGGTGAGGTAGTCGTCCGTGCGCAGCAGGGCGGCCGGCAGGGTGTCGTCGGTCGCCGCATCGAGCGCCTCGACGTCGGCCTCGACGCCGAAGGCGGCCCAGACTGCGGTCAGTTGGGTACGGGTGGTGGTCTCGTCACACGCGATGGAGAGGTGGTCGGCGTCGACGAGGTGGAGGTTGACCCCGCCCTCACGCGCGGCGGCCACGACGTCGGCGGCCTTGCCCGGCACCCGTGCGGTCAGCGTGTCGAAGTACGCCCCGTGGACGACCTCGACGCCACCGGCCCGCAGCCCCTCGGCGAGGATCGCGGCGTACCGGTGGGTGCGCTGCGCGATCCCCCTGAGCCCATCCGGGCCGTGGTACACGGCGTACATCCCCGCCATCACGGCGAGGAGCACCTGGGCGGTACAGATGTTGCTGGTGGCCTTCTCGCGGCGGATGTGCTGCTCACGGGTCTGCAGCGCGAGCCGGTAGGCCTTGTTGCCGTCCGCGTCCACGGAGACACCGACGAGCCGGCCGGGCAGGCTGCGCGCGAACTTCTCGCGTACGGCCATGAAACCGGCGTGCGGGCCGCCGAAGCCCATCGGGACGCCGAAGCGCTGCGTGGTGCCCACCGCGATGTCGGCGCCCAGCTCGCCGGGCGAGGTGAGCAGGGTGAGCGCCAGCAGATCGGCGGCGACGGTGACGATCGCGCCGAGCTCGTGCGCCTGCTCGATGACGGGCTTGACGTCGCGTACGGCACCGGAGGCACCCGGGTACTGCAGCAGCACGCCGAAAACGCCGCGCTCCGCGATCTCGGCCGGGATGCCGTCGCTGAGGTCGGCGGTGACCACCTCGACGCCGGTGGGCTCGGCGCGGGTCTCGATCACCGCCAGGGTCTGCGGCAGGGTGTCGGCGTCGACCAGGAAGACGCCGTTCTTGACCTTGCCGACCCGGCGGGCCAGCGACATGGCCTCGGCGGCGGCCGTGGCCTCGTCGAGCAGCGAGGCACCGGAGGTGGGCAGACCGGTCAGGTCGGCGACCATCGTCTGGAAGTTGAGCAGCGCCTCGAGCCGGCCCTGGGAGATCTCCGGCTGGTACGGCGTGTACGCGGTGTACCAGGCCGGGTTCTCCATGACATTGCGCAGGATCACCGGCGGCGTGAAGGTGCCGTAGTAGCCAAGGCCGATCATGGGCGCAAGCACCTGATTGCGGTCGGCAAGCGTGCGCAGCTCGGCGAGCACATCCGCCTCGGTACGCGCGCCCGGGAGGTTCAGCGCCTCCGCGCTCTTGATCACATCAGGCACCGCGGCGGCGGTCAGCTCGTCGAGCGAGCCGTAGCCCACCTGTGCCAGCATCTTCGCCTGGGCCTCGGCGTCGGGCCCGATGTGGCGCTGCTCGAAGGGGGTGCCTCGCTCAAGCTGGGAGAGCGGAATGCGGTTGGCGGTCATTTAGGAGGCCTCCTGGTCTGACACGACCGGCGAGGGGCACCACGGCGCGGATGCCCGGACGGCCTCCCCCTCTGTCATCTCAACCTGAGAGTTTCACCGGGGCGCGCGCATGCCACGCTCCGGCTTTCACCGTCGGTGAGAGCGGATGCCGTCCGACGCCCGCCCTGCTTTCCAGAGTGACCTCGTCCGTGCGGTACAGGGGCCTGAGAGATTCCGGGGAGGATTTGCTCCTTCGGCGCCGCCGGTACTTTCACCGGTGGACTCTCCCGCACGGGGTCAGCAGCCGCTTGACAGCCTACCAGCGCGCCCCCTCGTCGATCGCTCAAGTGGCCGACACCCCCGATGTGCACTTTTGTAGTATTTAAACAGCAGTTGCGACCTATTGGAGGGACCGTGCAGACCGATATCGATCCGCGCAGCCTGATCGGCCGCAAGGCGTTCGACCGCAACGGCCACAAGATCGGGACTGTGGACGAGGTGTACCTGGACGATGCCACGGGAGTGCCCGAGTGGGCGGCTGTGCGGACCGGCCTGTTCAGCCGGGACGCGTTCGTCCCGCTGGAGCCGAGCAAGCTGGTCGACGACACCCTGCATGTCCCGTACGAGCGCTCGCTGATCAAGGATGCCCCGGACTTCGGCGTCGGCCGCCATCTCTCCCCGGAGCAGGAGCTTCAGCTGTACCACCACTACGGCCTCGACCTCTCCGAGGCCCCCGAGACGCCCGCTCCCTCCTCGGGGGACCGGTCCTTCGGCCGCGTCGCCGGCCAGGAGGACTGACCCGCACTCTCCACCGTCGCGGGCAGCGCGACGAGCGGCAGCGGATCGGAGGGCTCCAGATCGGGGTCGTCGACCCGGAAGGTGCGTACGCGCCCCGGCGGCGACCCCGGCTCCTCGAACCGGACGGTGACGCGGCCGAGCCCGCTGCCCTGCACCCACCCCGCCCCGTACTCGGCATGCCGCACGTCGTGCCCCGCGGCCCAGCGCCGCGCCGCGAGCGCCTCGTGCTCCGCCCCGCCCGCCCCGGCCTCTGCTCCCGCCCGGGCGCCTGCCCCGGCGCCTGCCTGTGCTCCGGCTCGGGCTCCTGCCCCGGCGTCTGCCCCCGCCGCGGCGTCGGCCTCGTGCGTCTCCCGCTCGCCCTCCGCCGCCGCCTCGTGTGCTTCGCGCTCGGCCTGCTCATCGGCCGCGGCCTGGGCGAAGAGATCCTCCTGGGTGTAGTCCGCGAGCCCCGTCACGCCCACCCCCAGCAGCCGCACCCCGCCCGTGGTGTCCACCGCCTCCAGCAGCCGCCCGGCGGCCTCCCGCACCACCGCCGGATCGTCCGTCGGCCCGCGCAGCGTCTCCGAGCGCGTCAGCGTCGAGAAGTCGTACCGCCGCACCTTCAGCACGATGGTCCGCCCAGAGCGCCCGGACGCCCGAAGCCGCTGCACACACCGGTCGGCCAGCCGCTCCACCTCGATCCGCACCCGCACCCGGTCGTGCAGATCCACATCGAAGGTGTCCTCCACCGACACCGACTTCGCGTCCCGCTCGGCCACCACCGGCCGGTCGTCGTACCCCATGGCCATCAGGAACAGCGAGGTCCCGTGCGCCTTGCCCAGCAGCCGTACGAGCTCGTCCTCGCCCGCCTCCGCCAGCTCGGCGACGGTCGTCATCCCGGCCCTCCGCAGATGCTCCCCGGTGGCCGGCCCCACCCCCGGCAGCGTCCGCACGGACATCGGCCCGAGCAGCTCACGCTCCGTCCCAGGCTCTATGAGCAGCAGGCCGTCCGGTTTCGCCTGCTCGGAGGCGATCTTGGCGAGCATCTTGGATCCCGCGAGCCCGACGGACCCCGTCAGCCCGGTGACGGCGAGGATGTCTCCGCGCAGCCGCTCACCGGCCGCCCGCGCGGAAGCCGAGTCATCGGCCGAGCCCCCCGCCTCCAAGTCGACGAAGGCCTCGTCCAGGCTCAGCGGCTCCACCAGCGGCGAAAGCCTGCCGAGCAGCTCCATCACCTGCTCGCTGACCGCACGGTAGAGCGAGAAGCGCGGCACGAGATACGCGGCGTTCGGCGCCAGCCGCCTTGCCTGCGCCATCGGCATCGCCGAGTGCACACCGAAGCGCCTCGCCTCGTACGAAGCGGTGGCGACGACCCCGCGCGGCCCGAGCCCGCCGACGACGACCGGCTTTCCGCGCAGACTCGGCTTCGCCGCCTGTTCGGCGGCGGCGAAGAAGGCATCCATGTCCAGATGCAGAATCGTCGGCGCGGTTCTCACATGTTCGATGCTGCCCTACGCCACTGACAATGGCGCCGCCCGACGAGCGCGCCATCCGGCAGTGGCGACGGCAACGGCGACCGGCGTCGGCGCTCAGACGGCCCGGTCGCGCCTGCGCCTGGCCAGCTCGTCCGCGGGGTTGTTCCCGACGAGGGTCTCGCCGGTGTCGATCCGCTCGCCGTGCAGCTGAGACAGCGCCGCCTCCACATCCCGCCACACCACGCCGACGGCGATCCCGAAGACTCCCTGGCCGCCCTGGAGCAGGTCGACCACCTCGTCGGGCGACGAGCACTCGTAGACCGTGGCGCCGTCGCTCATGAGTGTCATGCGTTCGAGGTCCGTGAAGCCGCGCGCCCGCAGATGCTGCACCGCTGCCCGAATGTTCTGCAGCGCCACGCCGGTGTCGAGAAAACGCTTGACGATCTTGAGGACGACCACATCGCGGAAGCTGTAGAGCCGCTGGGTGCCCGATCCGTACGCCGGCCGAACACTGGGCTCGACCAGCCCGGTACGCGCCCAGTAGTCGAGCTGTCGATAGGTGATGCCCGCCGCCGCACACGCGGTGGGCCCCCGGTAGCCGATCGTCTCCCTCAAGGAGTCGGCCGCACTCTCGTGAAGCGGATACGGCCCGCCCTCCCCCAGACTCCGTCCGGGGGCGCCCCCTGCCGTACCGTCGCCGCTGCTTCTCACGCCGACCTCCGTCCTTGACCTGCCATCTCGACGGTAGGCAGTCACCCGGGGTGCGTCAACGATCGCCACACTCGGCACGCCGAGTGATAATCACCCTAAGAGTGGTTTCTCGTGCCCCTATTCGGGGAAAGGCTACTCGAATGTGCCAACGCCGCCTGTCGCGGCGGTCACTGGCTGTTGGTGCCGAAGTCCTCGGGCGAGATCTGATCGAGGAACTCGCGGAACTTCTCCACCTCGTCCTCCTGCTCGTCCGGGATGGCGATTCCCGCGTCGTCGAGCACCCCGTCACTGCCGTAGATCGGCGTACCGGTGCGCAGGGCCAGCGCTATGGCGTCGGAGGGTCTGGCGCTCACCTCGACTCCGCTGGCAAAGACCAGCTCCGCGTAGAAAACCCCTTCGCGCAGGTCAGTGATGCGGACCTCGGTGAGCTCCTGGCCCACCGCCTCCAGCACGTCTTTGAAGAGGTCATGCGTCAGCGGCCTGGCCGGTGCCATGCCCTGCTGGGCAAAGGCAATGGCGGTGGCCTCCCCGGGACCGATCCAAATGGGGAGGTACCGGTCGCCTCCCACTTCACGTAGGAGCACGATCGGTTGGTTCGAGGGCATTTCGACCCGGACACCCACAACGTCGAGCTCGTTCACACAGCAACCCTAGGACTTGCCCGACCGGTTTGGGTAGTCGGGCTCCCCCATGATCAGTGCAGCCGTACTCCGAGCGCCGTCTGCACCAGGGCCGCGTGAAGCCGCACAGACAGGGCCGCCAGCTCTTTCGTGGTCGCCTCGGCATGCGCCCTGGTCTGCGGATTACGGTGCCGCCGCAAGGGTGCGACCAGCTGCTCGACCAGTCCTGCCTCACGGTCTGCGGCAGCCTTCATCGCCCGCAGATGCCGGGGTTCGAGACCGAATCTCCCCAGATCCGCGACCAGCCGTGCAACGGTCACCGATTCGGCGTCGTAACCGCCGTCCTCGTCCCGCGCGAGCAGGCCGTAGGACTCCCACTCGTCCAGCTCCGCCTCACTCACCTCGGCGGCGGCGAGGAGCTCTGAACGGCCCACCCTGGCTGCGGTCACACGCTCCGAGTCGGATTCCCAGGCGCCGTCGAGCAGCTCCCGCTGCGGCCCCTGCGCGGGCAGCTGCACCTGCTCGCCGCGGCCGAGGGCGTCGAGATGCTCGCGGATGACCTTCAGCGGAAGATAGTGGTCCCGCTGCATCCGCAGCACCTGGGCCAGCCGCTCCACGTCCTCGGGGCTGAATTTGCGGTACCCGGACGGGGTGCGCCGCGGCTCGACCAGCCCCTCGGCTTCCAGAAAACGGATCTTGGAGATGGTCACTTCGGGAAACTCGTCGCGCAGCTGGCTGAGCACCGTGCCGATGCTCATCAGCCTCTCGCCCGCTGTGGCGGTGCCGTGACCGGCACCGCCAGTCGGTGTTCGCAGCATGTACCTTCCCTGGGGGTCCCCCCGGACGGAGTCTGGGGGAGGGTCACACGCCCCGCTGGCTCGCATAGAAGACCAGCCGGTACTTGCCGATCTGGACCTCGTCACCGTTCGACAGGAGGACCGAGTCGATCCGCTCGCGGTTGACGTAGGTGCCATTGAGACTGCCGACGTCCGCGACGCTGAAGCTACCGTCCGGGCCCCTGCGGAACTCCACATGACGCCGCGAGACGGTGACGTCGTCGAGGAAGATGTCGCTCTGCGGGTGACGGCCGGCCGTGGTCAGCTCACCGTCGAGCAGGAAGCGGCTGCCGGAATTGGGCCCGCGGCGCACCACCAGGAGCGCCGAGCCGAGCGGCAGCGCGTCGACGGCCGCCTGGGCCTCGGGAGAGAGTGACGGAACCTGCGTCTGGCCTGTCACTTCCGAGTCGTACGCCTCGAGGCCCGAGATGGAGATCGTCGAGGTCGTCTCCGAAGGACGCTCCGCCGGCGCCCCGGCACGCAGCGGCGCGCCGCAGTTGGAGCAGAACCGGCTGGCCTCGGCATTGCGGTGCCCGCACCTCGTACAAACCAAGGCCGACATGGAAGGATCCTCCTGCCGCGGCTGCCCCGCGTGGGGATTGGTCGCATACGGGTCGGAGGAAAACCCTCCACCCGTACTTGAGGTTGATGGTTCCCCGAAACCTATGCGGCCGGGACCTGCAGGGTCAACAGACGACGCGCCCTGACCGCCCGAAATGTCACCGCCCGGACCACCGACCTCGTCCCGGAAGAGCGGGCGCTCACCGCCCTGCTCCTCATTCTGGCCATGGCGCGGTGCGCGATGCCTGGCGTTGCCGCCGTCCTCGCGTGCGCTCTTGCCGAACAACTTCCCAAACAACTTCACGGGCGATTCCCCTTGACCGAAATAGACCCGCCCGTGGGGCAGGACGAACCCTCAATGATCACACCTGCCGACCCGGACATCCTCACAACGTCCGTGACCACCAGACAGTTTCCACCACGCGGCACGCTTGTGATGTGCCGACCCCCCGCAACGTCATGCCCTGGTCCGCCCGACCCCATGCATCCCCGCCTCACGGCGTCGACGACCGAGCGTAGTCAGGCCGCTTCGCAGGTCGCAAGGCATCCACGACGATCTTCTGCGAGCGCTCCACCGTGGCGGTGGCCTGCTCCTTCTCCAGCGTCTGCACCACACCGCCGGGGATGTTGAGGGCGGGCTCCAGATCCTGCGGCTTGCCGATGACCTTGAAGCGGTACGGCGCGGTGATCTTCTTGCCGTCCACCTCGATCTCACCACCCGTACCTGTGAAATGCGTGTCAGCGACGACCCGGATGTCGTTGACCTGGATCGCTTCCGCACCGGCGGCGCGCAGTTCCTGGATCGCGTCGAGCAGCATGTCCGACTCAACCGTGCCGGACGGGTCCTCGATGGTCAGCGTGATGCCGGGGCCCTGTGCCGCGACCGTGCCGGCCAGGATGCCGAGTTGCTGCTCCTTCTGCCGCGTCTGCTTGCGCGCCTCTTCCGCCTGGTCCGAGCTGTTCTCCAGTTCGGCGCGCTGGTCCTCGAGACGCTGCTTCTCGTCCTCGAGGCGCTGGGTGCGATTGTCGAGTTCGTCGAGGATGCGCACCAGGTCCTCCTGGCGGGCGCCCCGCAGCGCGCTGTTGTCGCTGGTCGAACGGACCTGGATGGCGAGCCCCAGACCGAGGACGAACAACAGCACGGCGACGATGAGTTGAGCGCGGCTGACCCGCGGCGGCCACAGCACCGCGACGAGCCGCTGGCGGCCGGTCTGCTGCTCGGCCTGGGGTTGGTCCGGCTCGGCCTGCCCCGGCACGGCCTGCTCCGGCTCGGCCTGCTCGGGCTCGGGCTGCTCGGGCTCGGGCTTGCGCTCGGCCTGGTCCGCCGACGGCGCAACCGCCTCCGGCTCCTCGCCCTTCGGCTTCGGGTTCTCTTCGCTGTTCATCGGCCTCACGCCCGGAACACATGCCGGCGGATCGCGGCAGCGTTGGAGAAGATCCGGATGCCGAGCACGACCACGACACCCGTGGACAGCTGGGCGCCGACGCCCAACTTGTCGCCCAGGAACACGATCAGCGCTGCCACCACCACGTTCGACAGGAAGGAGACGACGAAGACCTTGTCCACGAAGATCCCGTCGAGCATGGCGCGCAGGCCGCCGAAGACCGCGTCGAGAGCCGCGACGACAGCGATCGGCAGATAGGGCTCGACCACCGCCGGTACCTCGGGTCGGACCAACAGTCCGACCACGACTCCCACGATGAGGCCCAGTACGGCGATCACGATGTGCCCTTCCCTGTGTCAGCCGTGCCCTGCCCGTTGCCCTGCCCGGCGTCGGCGGTCTTCGGCTCTGCTGTACGTACGATCAAGCTCGGCGCCGCCGGCAGACGCACCTTCTCCTCGTTGGAGATGCTGGCGCGGATACCGAAGTTCTCCTGCAACGCGTGCAGATACTGTCCGTCGGCACTGTCCTGGAAGGCAGTGCTCAACTTCTTGCCGTCCCCCACCGCGAGCACCGTGTACGGCGGCACCAGCGGCCTGTTGTCGACCAGTATGGCGTCGCCCGCCGCGCGGATCGCGGACAGGGCGGTCAGCCGCTGCCCGTTGATCGCCACGGCTTCCGCACCCGACTCCCAGAGCCCGTTGACGATCCGCTGCATATCGCGGTCGCGGACCCGGCCCGTGTCGCTGAAGCCGCTGCTGTCCCGCGGCCCGTCGCCGCCCTGGTCGGTGTCCTTCGCATCGTCGACGACGAGCTTCACACCCGGCCCCTCGACCTCGGTGGCGCCGGCGAGCAGTGCGACGAGTTCCCCCTGGCCCCCGCCCTGGGTCTTGAGGGCCTTTCGCTGCCGGTCCCCCACCTCGTCCCGGAGTTTGTCGACGCTCCGCTCCAGCGCGTCGGCGTCGGACGTCTCGGCGCCGATCCGGTCGATGAGCTCCTCACGCTCCTTCGCCACGACCGGTGCCGATATCCGCGCCTGCGCGGCCCCGACGGTGACGACCAGAGCCGCCAGCACAAGTCCGGCGGCGAGTCCGAGCTTCGCACGCAGCGTACGGGGCAGTCCCCCGCCCTCGGCCTCCCTGCGGGCCGTCGCCTCCGCGTATCCGTCGTCGAGGCTGTGCTCCATAACGTTCGTCAGCAGCGACATGGACGCGTCGGGACGTGCGGGTGGAGCGCCGGTGCTCCGAACGGGGGGCTGCTGCGACATGCCGCACATCGTCGCACGTCGCAGGCGCTACCGCCGAATGGCCCCACCGGTGTGCCGGAAGCCGTCGAAAGGCAACTTCCGGCACACCCGTCCCACCTCAGCTACCTGCGCTGTCCACGACGGCCGACCACTCGTCGAGCAGCGCCTGCGCCGAAGCGTCATCGGGCCCCTCTGCCCACAGATGGGTGACGGCCTCCGCGGGGTCAGGAAGGACCATGACCCAGCGGCCGTCTGGCTCGACGACCCGCACTCCGTCGGTCGTGTCGACGTCCCGGTCGCCGGCCGCCTCGACGACGCGTCGCATCACCAGTCCCTTGACCGCCCACGGCGTAGCCAGATCACGCCGCAGCACATGCGCCCGCGGAATCCGGGCATCGATCTGGCTCAGCGTGAGCTGCGTACGAGCCACCAGGCCGACCAGCCGTACGAAGGCCGCGAAGCCATCGAAGACACTGCTGAACTCCGGAACGATGAAGCCACCACGGCCGTCTCCGCCGAAGATGGTGGTCTCCTCCCGGCCCACGCGCGTCAGATCGTCGGGCGATGTCGTCGTCCACTCCACCTGTGTGCCGTGGTACGCCGCCACCTGCTCCGCGATCCTGGTGGTCGTCACCGGCAGCGCCACCCGCCCGCTGCGCCGTTCGGCCGCGACCAGGTCGAGCAGCACCAGCAGCGCGCGATCGTCCTCGACAATCCGCCCGCGTTCGTCAACGAAGGACAGCCGCTCGCCGACGGGGTCGAAGCGCACACCGAAGGCCGCCCGTGAGGAGGCCACGATCTCGCCCAGCCGCACCAGCCCGGACCGGCGGGTGTCCGCCGATTCGGTGGGCCGGGACTCGTCGAGCCCCGGGTTGATCGTCAGGGCGTCCACACCGAGCCGTCCGAGCAGGTTGGGCAGCACAAGCCCGGCGCTGCCGTGCGACGCGTCGATGACGACCTTGAGCCCCGATTCGGCGATGCCCGAGGTGTCGACATTGCGCAGCAGTGCGCCGGTGTACGAGTCGAAGACACTGGACGGGAAGTGCAGGTCCCCGATCTCGCCCGGGAACGCACGCCGGTACTCCTGGCGCGCGTACACCCGGTCCAGCTTCCGCTGCCCGGCCTGCGAGAGGTCCGCCCCGCGCTCGTCGAAGAACATGATGTCCACGGAGTCGGCCACACCCGGCGACGTACGGATCATGATGCCGCCGGCGCTGCCGCGCGCGGTCTGCTGTCGCGCGACCGGCAGCGGTACGTTCTCCAGATCCCGTACGTCGATCGCACTGGTCTGCAGCGCCGAGATCACGGCCCGCTTCAGCGCACGGGCACCCCTGGAGTGGTCACGCGCCGTGGTGACCGTCGCCCCCTTCTTGAGGGTGGTGGCGTACGCACCTGCCAGCCGCACCGCCAGCTCGGGTGTGATTTCCACATTGAGGATTCCGGTGACGCCACGAGCTCCGAAGAGATTCGCCTGACCCCGCGACTCCCAGATGACCGAGGTGTTGACGAACGCGCCCGCCTCGACCGTCTTGAACGGGTAGACCCGCACATTGCCCTGGATGATCGATTCTTCGCCCACGAGGCACTCATCGCCGATCACGGCGCCGTCCTCGATGCGGGCGGCACGCATGATGTCGGTGTTCTTGCCGATCACGCAGCCGCGGAGGTTGCACTGCTCCCCGATGTACACGTTGTCGTGGATCACGGCCCTATGGAGAAAGGCGCCGCTCTTGACGACCACGTTGGACCCGACGACCGTGTGCTCGCGGATCTCCGCATCGGCTTCGACCTTGGCGTAGTCACCGATGTACAGCGGACCACGCAGCACGGCGGCCGTGTGCACCTCCGCGCCTTCCGCGACCCAGACACCTGGGGAGATCTCGAACCCGTCGATCTCCACATCGACCTTGCCCTCGAGGACATCGGCCTGTGCCTTTACGTAGCTCTCGTGTGTGCCCACGTCCTCCCAGTAGCCCTCGGCAACATAGCCGTAGATCGGCTTGCCTTCCTTCATGAGCTGCGGGAACACATCCCCGGACCAGTCGACCGAAACGTCTGCCTCGACGTAATCGAATACCTCGGGCTCCATGACATAGATGCCCGTGTTCACGGTGTCCGAGAAAACCTGTCCCCAGGTCGGCTTCTCCAGGAACCGCTCGACCTTTCCCTCTTCGTCCACGATGGTGATACCGAATTCCAGCGGATTCGGCACCCGCGTCAGACACACTGTGACCAGTGCGCCCTTCTCCTTGTGGAAGGAGATCAGATCAGTGAGATCGAAGTCTGTGAGCGCATCACCGGAGATGACAAGGAACGTATCGTCCTTGAGCGCTTCCTCGGCGTTCTTCACACTCCCCGCGGTGCCGAGAGGCTTCTCCTCATTGGCATAGGTGAGCTCCATCCCGAGCTCTTCGCCGTCCCCGAAGTAGTTCTTGACGAGTGAGGCGAGAAACTGCACGGTTACGACGGTCTCATTGAGCCCATGCCGCTTGAGCAACCGCAGCACATGCTCCATGATCGGCCGGTTGACCACCGGCAGGAGTGGCTTGGGCATACTCGAGGTCATGGGGCGAAGTCGGGTACCTTCGCCACCGGCCATCACGACGGCCTTCATGTCGGAAGCGTCCTCCTTGAAGAGACGACGGTCTAGCCGACTTCACCCGCCCAAAGAGGCGCTCTGGCGTCATACGCGGCCGGCAACACTGCACGGCAACGCATCGACGAGGTCAATCGGCCACTGCATCCGCCTTGACGAGGCGGCGGACCTGGACCACATAGAGGATCCCTGCCCACCAATACAGAGTTGTACCCCATCCCGCGAACGCCCATCCGAAAATAGCAGCCAGTGACGCAAGCCACCCACTTCCGTCACTGAGGAGCAGTAGGGGGAAGGCATACATGAGGTTGAACGTGGCCGCCTTGCCCAGGAAGTTCACCTGGGGTGGCGGATAGCCGTGCCGGCGGAGGATTCCCACCATCACCAGCAGCATCAGTTCCCGCGCCAATAGGGCCGCGGTGAGCCAGATGGGCAGAATCTCGCGCCAGGTCAGCCCCACCAGGGTGGACAGGATGTACAGACGGTCAGCGGCCGGGTCGAGAAGCCGCCCCAGGCGACTGATCTGGTTCCATCGCCGGGCAAGCTTGCCGTCGAGATAGTCACTGACGCCGCTCAGCATCAGCACGAGCAATGCCCAGCCATCGCTCTTGGGGCCCCCGAACTCGGGGCGAAGAATCAGCCACAGGAAGAGCGGCACACCCGCGAGGCGCGCCATGCTGAGGATGTTGGGGATGGTGAGTACCCGGTCCGTCTGAACGCGGGTCTCCTGGACCTCCACCCGGGGGCCTCCTGTGTGGAACGTGCCAACGATGCCCCCTGACCTTACCCGCAGCCACTGCCGGCGCATGCACAGGGGTAGGGCCGCCTCCTGAACGCAGGAAAGCCCCGCACCAAAATGGTGCGGGGCTTTCCCACAATGATTGTTCGGCGGCGTCCTACTCTCCCACAGGGTCCCCCCTGCAGTACCATCGGCG